>JAIDVM010000009.1 GCA_029059705.1 Clostridia bacterium | reverse complement strand
ATAAAATCAATACGCATATAAAAATTTTTTGTTAAAAATAAAGCTGCCGCCCGCGCGTAATAGCGCGGGCGGCAACTTTATTTTTAATGTAATTCAATCTTCCAATCCGAGAATATAATCGGCTGAAACCCCGAAAATCGTGGCAAGAACTTTAACGTAACTCGCCTTTGGTTCGTTTACGTCATTTTCCCAAAAGGATATAACCGCCTTAGAAACGCCAACCATTTCGGCAAGCTGCGGCTGCGTCAGCCCCGCGCTTTGTCTTAGCGTTTTTATTTTTGCTCCCAAATTTTCCATATAAAAATTATATTAGAAAACTAAGAAAAATGCTTGCTTTCTTTGAATTCTAAGATTATAATAATTTCGAGGTGGCAAAATGAAATCAGTTATAAAAGAAATTTATCTTGAAAATCGCGGATATTCCGAAAAAATCAAGCCCGACGAAAATTATTGGGAAATCCACAATAATTTTGACAAAATTTACGAAAAATTATTAAAAACCGCTACTGTCCCGCAAAAAGAATTATTAAATGAATTATACGAAGCGGGCGACAAAATTGAAATGGAAGCTTCACAAACTAATTTTATCGAAGGATTTAAACTCGGCGCAAAGTTCGCCATAGAAATGCTTACTTAATAAATCCAAAACGCCCCGCGGAGTTTTTTAACTCCGCGGGGCGCACTCTTTACAAATTTATAACATAAAATTCTCACCTGCAGTGGAGAAACTTTTATTCTTTTCCGTTTTGCACCAATAATTTAATAAATTCAAGGGCAAGCCGCTTATCCTTTACACCGAGCATGGAATAATAATCGCTTATTTCGGCGCTCATATAACGTTCAGAACCGACGTTCGCCCCCTCTATCAGCATTGAAAGCCCGCAGTTTAAGATAGTGGCGATTTCCGCAAGTAAGTCCAGACTGATTTTAGTTATTCCTCGCTCAACCTGACTTACGTACCCAACCGAAACTTCAAGCTTTTCCGCAAGCACCTCCTGCGTATATCCCAATTTATTTCTTGCGGCTTTTATTCTGCCGCCAATCAGCTTATAATCAACGCTCATTTAAAACCTCTCAATCAGCTTACAACAGTTATAGCTAAAAAAGAAGAATGTAATAACTTAAATTATAGTTATTACTATTGACAAGCGCACATATAAATGATAGAATAGACGAAAAAACAAAGGAGTAAAAATTATGTTTTGTAAAAATTGCGGAAAACAACTTTCCGAAAATGCTTTCGTCTGCCCCGACTGCGGCGAACCCGCAGCGTCAACGCCGCACTTTGACAACACCGCGACAAAGGCCGTCGAAAACGGCAAGTCCGCGCCTGCGTCCGTCACCGGTTTTACGGCTTCGCTCGTTTCGGTTGCTTGCTGGGTGTGCTATCTTGCGCTCACTCTCTGCGGCTACCACTATCTGGCAATGATGGGCACAATCCTTGGCGTTATAACGGGAATAGTTTGCCTTGCGGGGTTATTTATTAGCATAATTGCACTTTGCGGCACAACGAACGGCAAATACCGCGCGTTTGCTCTTACTGGAATTATTCTCAGCGCGTGCATGCTTTTGGGCTTTTTGCTTCTAACCTGCATTGTCGGCGCAGTATTTTAATATAAACCGAAAAACAAAACGCCCCGCGGAGTTAAAAACTCCGCGGGGCGCACTCTTTACGAATTTACAAAATAAAACTTTAACCCGCACGCGGGCGGCGGTTACTTTTTTAAGTCCTCTTTAAACTTTTCCATAAAATAAGTTTTTCCGCCCTTTTTATAGCCGACGAGCGTATCGAGCTGAACGTTGTGAATGGACTTAAACACGCTGCTTTCAACGTCGGGATTTTTCTCTTTTACGCGCCTTATAATTTCCTTAACTTCCTGCCGCGCGGAATACCCCTGCTCGCCCAACGCAAGCCCTTCGGTTTTTTTGCACGCGCACGCGATAAATTTAAGGTTGTTGTAATTCGCCCAATGAATAATATCCTCTTCCTCTATGCAATACATGGGGCGGATTAATTGCATGCCCTCGAAATTATTGCTGCAAAGCTTTGGCAGCATGCCCTGAATCTGCCCGCCGTAAAGCATGCCCATCAAAGTAGTTTCGATAACGTCGCTTTTGTGGTGTCCCAAAGCAATTTTGTTGCACCCCAGCTCCTTTGCCCGCGCGTATAAAAACCCGCGCCTCATTCTCGCGCATAAATAGCAGGGCGAATTGCCCCCTATTTCGTCCGCCACCTCGAATATATCCGAATTAAACGTTTTTAACGGTATTTCCAAAAGCTCGGCGTTGCGCGCAATAAGCTCGGCGTTTTCGGCGTTATAACCGGGGTTCATGCCTATATATACTGCGTCGAAGTTGATTTCGGAATGTCTTTTAAGCTCCTGAAAAAGCTTCGCCAGCAAAAAGCTGTCCTTCCCGCCCGAAACGCAAACGGCAATTTTGTCGCCCTCTTCTATCAGCCCGTATTTTTTAACGGCTTCCAGAAAACGCGACCATATGCCCTTTCTGAATTTGGTAATTATCGACCGCTCGATTTTTTGCACTTCAGTCAGCTCTTTCACCGCTTTTTGCCCTCTCAAACACACTTAAATCCCGCATATTACGGGGTTAATCCTCTTCAAAAACGTGTTCTTCCTCGTCGTGCGGGTCGGGGAACTGCGCCTTGTCGTATGCAATTCCGTTTTTGTCGTAATAATCCTTAATCGCCGCGCGGATTGCCTCTTCCGCCAAAACCGAGCAATGCAGCTTGTGCGCGGGCAGCCCGTCCAAAGCCTCGGCAACCGCCTTGTTGGTCAGCGTAAGCGCCTCCGAAAGCGGCTTGCCTTTAATAAGCTCCGTCGCCATCGAAGAGGAAGCAATCGCGCTGCCGCAGCCGAAGGTGTTAAACTTAACGTCCTCGATAATTCCGTCCTTGATTTTAAGGTAAATCTTCATTATGTCGCCGCACTTAGCGTTGCCTACTTCGCCCACGCCGTCGGCGTCTTCAATCTTTCCCACGTTTCTGGGATTTGTAAAATGGTCCATCACTTTTTCGCTGTAAAGTGCCATATATGTCCTTCCTTTGCGCGTTCGCGCCGTAATTATATTAATTATTTTATGATTTCCCCACGGTTTAAAAGCAAGCAAGACGAGGCGAACGAGCATTTTTTGAGGGCGCATACACAGAAGTATGTAACCGAAAAAAAGCGGAGTTCAACAAAGTATTGCGAAGCTTATAAGCCGTGCCGTTTTAAATCAAATGGGGTTTAATCCCCTTTTCAAGCTCTTCCCAAACGGGCGAAATATTCCGCAAATACTCCACCACCTTGGGCACTTCGGCAATTATATAATCCACGTCCTCATCGGTTGTCGCCTCCGAAAGCGAAAGCCTTAACGAACCGTGCGCCACCTCGTGCGGAAGCCCCAACGCAAGCAAAACGTGCGAAGGGTCAAGCGAGCCCGAAGTGCACGCCGAACCTGACGACGCGCAAATGCCTTTTGCGTCCAAAAGCAATAAAAGACTTTCGCCCTCTATGCCCTCAAAGCACACGTTCACGTTCGCGGGCAGCCGCATATTTCTGTCGCCGTTCAGCTTTGAGTGTTCAATTTTCAAAAGCCCGTCAATCAACTTTTCCCTAAGCTTTAAAAGCTTTGCCGAATTCTTTTCCATGTTCGCGCAGGCCTCTTCCAAAGCCGCCGCCATGCCAGCAATGCCCGCCAGATTTTCAGTTCCCGCGCGCTTTCCGCGCTCCTGAGCGCCGCCTTCCACAAAGGTTAAAAGCGGAACGCCCCGCTTGCAATAAAGCGCGCCCACGCCCTTGGGTCCATGAAATTTATGCGCCGAAAGCGACAGCATGTCCACGTTTTGCGCCCTTACGTCAACGGGAATATGCCCCACCGCCTGCACCGCGTCGGTGTGAAAAACCACGCCCTTTTTGCGGCAAACCGCGCCAATCTCTTCAATCGGCTGAATTGTTCCAACCTCGTTGTTGGCAAACATAACGGTTACAAGCGCCGTGTCCTCGCGGATAGCCGCGGCAACCTCGTCCGCCGTAACAAGCCCGTTCGCATGCACGTCAAGATAAGTCACCTCAAACCCCTCTTTTTCAAGCTTTTTAAGGGTGTGCATCACCGCGTGGTGCTCGAACGCCGTAGAAATTATGTGCCTTTTTCCCTTTCTCGCGCCAAGCAACGCAGCCGAGCGTATGCACTGGTTGTCCGCCTCGCTGCCGCCCGAAGTAAAAAATATTTCTGGCAGTTGTTTCCCATCCCAAGGCTCACAATTAAGGCACTTTGCAATTCTTACACGGCAGTCATCCAACGCCTCTTTTGCCTGCTGCCCCACGGTGTGGAGCGAAGAAGGATTTCCGTAAACTGTTTTATAATAATCTGTCATCGCGGCGATAGCCGTGTCGCTCATGGCGGTAGTAGCCGCGTTGTCAACGTAAATCGTTTTCATTGTATATTCCTTTGAAAAACAAGGTATCCCTTTGAAAAACAGACGCGCGGCAGACAAGGCAAGCGCGGCTTGCCGCAGGGGCGCGTACACAGAAGTACGTAACCCAAGGCAAACGTAAGCTTAACGCAGTATCCCGCGATGTATGTTTTTCAAAATTTTTTAATTCCTATTTATTCAGTATGATTTTATTATAAAAAATAATTCCTATATTGTCAATAGGAATTAGAACGTAAAATAATATTTTTTAATTCGCATTCGATAAAATATTTTCAAAAAGCCTCTTCAAGCCGACGTGCAAGCTGCTTAACAACTCGGCTTCTCTTTTAATTTCGTCAAGCGCCGCGCTCCCCTCGTCCTTGCGGAACAAAACGCAAATTTCCGTCAAAATCTTAGTCCGCCTTTTAAAATCCGCTTTCGTGCGGTTGGGCGAATTTAACTTTTCGTCGGCTTCCGCAAGCTTTTTATAAAGCTTAACCGCCTTATTTAAAATTTTATTATTCCGCCTTTTTTTGTCCGCTTTAATAATTTCCTCTTCAAGCTTGCGCAACTCGCCAAAGCTGTATCCGATTTCGTCCATATGCCTAACCTCACAATTATATCTTATGTCGTCATTATATAATTGTAAGGTCTATTCGTCAACTATTTTACCGTTATATAATGTACACATTATATTAATGAATACATTATCTAATGGAGCAAAAAATGAAATTACGAATTCTTGAAATCTTAAAAGAAAAAGGAAAAACAAAGTATTGGCTGTATATCCGCCTCGGGTTCAGTTATCAAAATTTTAACAACATGGTAAACAACAAAACGCAAAGCATAAAGTTCTCAACCTTGCAAGCTTTGTGCGAAATTTTGGAGTGCACCCCAAACGACTTATTCGAAGAATATCACACCAAATAAAAAAAGACGGCCCGCTTCCCGCGAGCCGTTATTTAATTTTTAGGATTGAATTTGCCGCTACTGTCAAAGCTGCCAACCTCGTTAAAGTTGTCGTCCAAAACCTTGTCGCCTGAAACGTGCAATCCCGTGTTTTTGCCGCTTTCGTCGTAAAGATAGGTTTTATAGTCGCCAAACCTCTCTTCGGTGTGCAACTCTTTCCCGTCCTTTAATTTAATGCGGATAGTGTTGTTTGAACTGTTTGAATTTGCCGTATAGCTGTTTGACGACGGAACGTAACCCCATGCGGAGCGCATAGCCGCGTTTTGCAGCGCCTTTGCCGCGGGGCTTTTTTCTTCCTCGGAATAATCCACTTCAAGCCACTTCCAACGTTCTTTACGCGGTTTGCTTTTCCAAATCTGATATTCTTTACTATATTTTTTTATTTTCAGCTTGCGCTTTACAACCGCAAAAATAATCAATGCTGTTGCAGCGGCAGTTATACCGCTACAGGCGTATGCTAAAATAGCCATACCGTCGCCGCTCATAAAAATGAACCCGCAAACGGCGCACGGAACACCGATTAAAAGCCCAAAAAAACCAAGAGCCAAAATTAAAATCATCGACAAGCTAAACCCGCCGTTATTTTCAACGTTTATCCGCACTAACATATCTTTTTTTGATTTTGTATACATACGTTCCCCCTCACTTCACCAAATCTTTTAAGGTTTTGGATTTTAAAAAGTTCATAATCACTTCGTCCAACTCCTTAAAAAGGGGCAAGGTTTGGCAAGTGCAGGCGTTTTCGCACGGGGTTGAGCCGCTCAAACACGAAACGGGCGCAAGCGTGCCCTCGCCCGCCTGCAAAATTTCAGCCGCGGTGTATTCCTCGGCTTTTTTCGCAAGCTTATAACCGCCGCTTTTCCCGCGCGCGCTGACGATAAGCCCCGCCGCCGAAAGCGTTTTTGCCGAAGCTTCTAAATATTTTAAGCTTTCCTTTTGCCGTTCGGCAACGTCGGCAAGCGAAATAAAGCCCTCGCCCTCGTGCCGCGCCAAGTCCACCATAATTTTTAAAGCGTTTCTGCCCTTCGTTGTTATAAACATAAATTCACCTTTTTGTCATGCTGAACGCAACCTAATTCATTTTCTTCCTTGTCATGCTGAACGCAACTTAATTCATTTTCTTCCTTGTCATGCTGAGCGTAGTCGAAGCATCTTTTGCGGAATTGCAACGGCAATTTCTTTTCCGCAAAATTTTAACCGCCGTACTCTATCATTTTCTCAATGGACTTAACCGCCTTTACGCGCGTTTCCTCGTCCAGAATTATTTCCTCGCCGCCGCGCCCCAAAAGGCAGTTAAAAACGTCGGGCAAGGTGGTTATTTTCATATTGTGGCAAACAAGGTCTTTCGAAAGCGGAAAAAAATTCTTTTCGGGACACTTGAATTGCAGGTGCTGAACTATCGAATTTTCCGTGCCGATAATAAACTCTTTTTTGTCCGACTTTATCGCAAAGTCCATAATACCCGTGGTCGAACCGATAAAATCGGCGGCTTCGGTTACTTCGGGTCTGCACTCGGGGTGAACGAGAAGTAGCGCGTTCGGGTGCGCCTTTTTCGCCGCCGCAACGTCGGATTTTTCTATTTTCGCATGAGTGGGACACCCGCCCGACAAAAGCTTAAAATTCTTTTCGGGAACCTGCCCTTTAACGTACGCGCCAAGGTTTATGTCGGGAATAAAAAGGATATTTTTCTGCGGAATTGCGCGGCAGATTTTAACCGCGCTTGCCGAGGTTACGCAAACGTCCGCAATGGTTTTAAGCTCGGTCGTGGTGTTGATGTAAGCCACCACCGCATAATCGGGGTACATTTTCTTTACTTCCGAAATTACCTCTTTGTCGAACTGCTCCGCCATGGGGCAGCCCGCCTGAGGGTTGACGAGGTAAACGGTTTTCTGCGGCGAAAGCATCTTAACCGTCTCCGCCATAAATCTCACGCCGCACATTAAAACGGTTTTCTGCGGCACCGACTTCGCCTTTACCGAAAGCGCGTAGCTGTCGCCCACAAAATCGGCAACCTCGCACACGTCCTCGCTCATATAGCTGTGCGCCAGAATGCACGCGTCTTTTTCTTTTTTCAGCCTTAAAATTTCCTGTTGCAAGTCTTTTATCATAATCAAATTAATTATAACGAAATTAATTAACCTTGTCAACCTAAGCGCAAAGCTGCCCGCACTTAAACGTGCGGGCAGCTTTCGTTTTATTCAATTATTAGTTATCGGAAACAGAAAACGCGCCCAGCCTTTCCGCCATATCGCGTATCTTGTCGTTCAAATCCGTCGTGGCAAAAACGTAAAGATATTCACCCGACGTTACGCCGACTACGTTAAGATTATAAGATTTTTCGCCTTGATATATAGTAATATAAGTATTTTGTCCGGGAGCAAACGGTCTTTTGCCCGCGTTGTTTAAACGTGTTGTAAGCGCCAGATTTACAATTTCGTCAATTTCGTCCTTATCTTCAATAGTAAATTCAAAGCCGGACTGCGTACCGTTTTCAAACACGACGTCAATCTTGTCGCCGCCGCGTTGCAAATTTTCGTATCCCGCAATATCCGTAATAAACTCCACGCCCGCGCAACCCACCGCCGCAAAAAGCGCTATGCAAACCAATATCAGCGGCGTCAAAAATTTTTTTACTTTCATAATCACTTCTCTTTAAAGTTAAATTTTATTTCGTCGTTTTTTTGGAAGCTGACTTTTTAACCGTCTTGGTTGCCGTCTTTGCCGCGGGCTTTTTTGTTGCGGTTTTCGTTGCCGTTGCTTTCGGCGCGGATTTTGCGGTTTTTGTTGCGGTTTTGGGCTTTGAAACGTTTAAAACCCCGCCATATTCGGGCACCTGCGGAATATGCGAAAGGTCGTTTTTCGCCTCGTCGTGCTCGCGCTTTATGCGCCGTTTTACCGTCTTTTCGGTTTTTTGCTCCTCTTCGGTAGCCTCTTTGTAGGGCACCTCGAAAATAACCGATTCAAATGCCCTTAAATTAAAGGTCAGCTTATATTTTCTGCCGTCGCAAAGCTCTTCCTTCGCCTCAATTTCAAGCGGGTTGCCGTCGGGATATGTCGTAAACACCCGCTTATATGTGCCGTCCACGGGCGCGCCCACGCCGAATTCCCAACGCTCCACGGGCGCAAAGTTGCAAACGAAAATCAGCGCGTTGTTATAGTTCCACGGGTTGCGCCGTATAAACGTGAAGATGTTGCGGTTATAATCGCCGCTGTTTATCCACTCGCACGTTACGGGGCCGCCGCAGTCGTTGTGCAAAACGGGGCGCTCGTTATAAAGGTGAAGCAGCGCGCGGAAGCACTCCAAAACCTCCCTGTGCCCCGAGTCGTCGCAAAGATACCAGTCCAGCCCGCGCTTGTAGTCCCACTCGCGCTCCTGCGCAAAGTCCTGCCCCATAAACAAAAGCTTTTTGCCGGGGTGCCCCATCATCATGGTGTAAGCCGTTTTAAGGCTGCCCAGCTTGTCCATTTTGTTGCCGGGGAATTTGTTAATCATGCTCCCCTTGCCGTAAACCACCTCGTCGTGCGACAAAACAAGCATATAATGCTCGTCAAAAATATACTCGAAGGTGTGCGTCATCAAATAATGGTGATAAGGTCTGTAAATGGGGTCTTTGTTATAATATTTAATGGAATCGTTCATCCAGCCCATGTTCCATTTAAGCCCGAACCCGAACCCGCCGTTTTTCGCGGGCTTTGTAATTCCTTCTTTAATGGAGCTGTCCTCGGCAATCAAAAATGCGTCGGTGCGCTGGCGCATAATGCTGTTTAAGTGTCTGAAAAACTCAAAACTTTCCAAATTTTCGTTTCCGCCGTTCACGTTAGGGCGCCACTTTTCACGGCCGAAACTCGTATATAACATGGCGGCAACCGCGTCGACGCGCAGCGCGTCCACGTGATATTTTTCCACCCAGAAGAACGCGGAGGCAATTAAAAAGTTGCTCACTTCCTTTTTGCCCAAATCAAAGGCCTTGGTGCCCCACTCGGGGTATTCCGCGCGCAACGGGTCGGCGTATTCGTAAAGGGGCGTGCCGTCAAAGTTCGCCAGCCCCCAGCTGTCCTTGGGGAAGTGCGCGGGCACCCAGTCCAAAATTACGCCTATTCCGTTGCGGTGCATATAATCCACAAAATACATAAAGTCGTCGGGCGAGCCGTAACGCGAGGTAGGGGCAAAATAGCCCGTAACCTGATATCCCCACGACGGGTCGAAGGGATATTCGCAAATGCCCATAAGCTCAACGTGCGTATAACCCATCCACTTTACGTAATCGCACAGCTCGTGCGCAAGCGTGCGGTAATCGAAGTATTGGTCCTCGTCCCACTTGGAAAGGTCTTTTTTCCAGCTTCCCAAATGAACCTCGTAAACCGCCATTGGCTTTTCCAAAAAGTTTTCGCCCTTCTTTTCCTTGCGCCACTCGCCGTCGCCCCACTCGTAATTTTCAAGGTTTGCAACAATCGACGCGTTGTGCGGTCTTAGCTCCGCGCGGAATGCGTAGGGGTCGATTTTCTGAACCTCTCTTCCGTCCGCGCCGACTACAAGGTATTTATATTTAACGCCCTCGCACATGCCGGGCACGAAAAGCTCCCAAATCGCGTCGTCAACCTTTTCCATATTATCGCGCCACGGGGTCCAGCCGTTGCCGTCCGAAATAACGCAAACAGCCTTTGCGTTAGGCGCCCACAAAACGAAGTGCACGCCGCACACGCCGTTTATTTCGCGGATATGCGCGCCCATTTTGTTATAAAGCTCGTAATGAGTTCCGTGGTGGAAAAGGTATCTGTCCAAATCCCCGAAAAATTTATTCTCCATAATTACCCCCGTAATATACTTTATTTAAAACGGTTACTTTAATTTTGTAACCTTATCAAAGCCGTTAAAACCGCCGTCGGAAAAACCGCTTATTCCGTCCGCTTCACGCAAATCGAAATCAAAATCTTCCGCGTCTTCGCAAACAACTACCGCCGTGCACCTTAAATCTTCCTCCGTTTCCCCGAAGAAATCTATCGCGGCTATCCGCTTTTTTTCAGGCATACCGGTTATCTCCGCGGATTTAATATGTTTTCCTATTAACCTCAGCATAGACCATCTGTCCGCGCGGACAAAAGCAAAATCTTCATAACGATAAACCTTTTTAATAAGCTTTTTCGCACTTTCAGCGTCTTTGCACTTATCATAAAAATCTTCCGTCGCCTTAATATCTTCGGCATACACGCTTGCTCCGAAAGCGTGCAGCCCCGCGTTTCCGTCATGCAAATTTATTTTATAATAAAGAGCTCTGTCGGTTTCAGGCATAAGCCCCTCCACAAACGATTCCCTTATTATTTCGTCAATTAGCTCGTAATCGATTTTAACTACAGCCGCTTCCATAAATTGCCCCCGGTATATTAAGGAGTTTTATACGTTTAGTCCTCTTTAAAGCTATACGCAAACACGCACGCCGACTGCTCGGGAAGAGTAACGAAAAGTCTGCCGTATTTAACCTCGCTTTCCGCTTCTTCGACAGAAAAATCATACCCGCCGCAAAAAAACTTCCTCGTCATCTTTGCGCCGTCGCGCGGCACGCCTATTTCCCAAACGGGCACGCTTAACGAAATTTCGTTATCGAGGCAGTTTACAACCACCACGCAGCACTCGTTTTGGTCAAATCTGCCGTAAGCTATATAACCGTTACCCGCGTCCAGCGGCTTAATGCTGCCCATTTTAAGGCAGCCTATGCGCTTTCTTAAAGCAATCGCCGCCCTGTGGAATTCCAAAAGCCCCCAATCCTCGTGCCCCCACGGGTACGTTCTGCGGCTGTCGGGGTCGGTCCAGCCCACCTGTCCCGCCTCGTCGCCGTAATACACTCCGGGCGAGCCGGGCCACGTCATCTGAATAAGCACCGCAAGCTCCATAGTGCGCACGTCAACGCCCTCCGCCGCCGCAAAAGGCCCTTTGGTCGCAAGTCTGCCCGCCGTGCGGTTTGTGCGTGTTAAAAAGCGCGAATGGTCGTGGTTCGAAAGCTGGTTCAAAGCCGCGTCCAGCGCGGGGCGTGGAAAGCGCGACATGTTCTTGAACATAGTATCGAAAAACTGCTTTCCGTCGTGCAGCCTGCCCGCGTCAAAACTCTCGCTGTGCTTTTCCATGCCCGTCAAAAAGTAGGTTACGGGCTCCATAAACGCGTCGTAATTCATCACCGAATCCCACTCGCACCCCGCAAACCACTTTGCGGGCGAGCCGTAGTGCTCGGCAAATATAAACGCCTCGGGGTTGTCCTCCCGCACGCGCTGGTGGAATTTTTTCCAAAACGCGTGGTTATATCTCTCGCTGTGCCCCAAATCGGCGGCAACGTCAAGCCGCCAGCCGTCGGCGCAAAACGGCTCCGAAACCCACTTGCCGCCCGTAGTAATAATATAATTCTCCAACTCGCGGCTGTTTTCGTAGTTTAATTTGGGCAGCGTTTCATAACCCCACCACCCCTCGTAAGCGCTCTTCGCCTCGGCGGGCTTTTTAAATTTAAAATAACTTCTGTAAGGGCTTTTGGCAGACTGATACGCCCCCGCCTCGTAGCCCTCTTTATTCAAATATATCCCCTCTCTGTCCAGCCATTTGTTAAACGAACCGCAATGGTTAAACACCCCGTCCATAACCACGCGCATGCCGCGGCGGTGCATCTCTTTGACAAGCGAGGCAAAATATTCGTTGCTCTTTTCAAGATTTACAAGCGAGGTCGAACGCTTTATATACTTGGGCGCAAAGCCGTTGTGCTTTTCCCAAAACTGCATTCTGTGGTCGCAATCGTCCTCAATTACCGCAAAATGCGGGTCTATGTGGTCGTAATCCTGCGTGTCGTACTTGTGGTTTGAGGGCGAAACGAACAGCGGATTGAAAAGAACCGCCTCCACGCCCAAATCCTGCAAATAATCCAGCTTTTGCCAAACGCCCTGCAAGTCCCCACCGTAAAAATTGTGCACGTCCAGCTCGTCGGGCAGCTTATCCCACTCCCTCACCCTGCGCGAGTGCGACTTGGTGTAATAATATTCGTTGTCCTCAACGTCGTTTTCGGGGTTGCCGTTGCAAAACCTGTCGGTAAAAATCTGATAAAACACAACGCCCTTAGCCCAGTCGGGCACCTTAAAACCGGGCACGAACGAAAAATCGTATTCAGCCTGCGCGTTTTCAACGCATCCTAAGCGGTTATAGCAAACCTTGTCGTCCTCGTCGAACAGCTCAAAGTGATAGTGCACGGGCTTGTCCGTACACTTGAATGAGGTTTCGAAATAATCGAACCCGTTTTCGCTTTTCACCTTCACAGCCAAACGCTTAATTCCGTTTATCATGGCGTAAACCTTTAAAACGTCGTTTGCAAGCGCGCGTATTTTAAGCTTAACTATATTGCCCGCGTCGGGCTCGTAAGGGAATTTGAAATTTTCGGTTTCGTCGCAAAACAAAGCCTTTCTGTTAATCATTTTTAAGTCCTTAAATCACAGCAATTTACTTAATAAAGTTTACCACACCCAACCGTTAAAGTCAATAAGGCAATTCCCTCAAATTTCCCTCCGCAAAAACCTTTTCCTTATTGACTTTACAACTCGGTTATGCTATGATTTATTCGCATAAAACAAACAGCAGAGAGAATAATTATGGAAGATAATCTTACTCCCGCACCCGCGCCCGAACCCGAAAAGGAAACAAGCGCGCAAGCTCCCTCCGAACCTCCCGCGCCCGAAGAAAAACAAGCGACGGAAAAGGCAAAAGCAAAAAAACGCGGTGTGAAAGCCGCCCTTCGCAGCTTTTTTGCACCCGAAGGCGGAAACGTAGTAAACGGCAAGGTTTTAACCAAAGCCCAAATGAGAAAGCGCTCCGTCCTTCGCTGGACGCTCCTCGTCGTCGGCATAATCATGATGTCGTGCAGCGTTTACTTTTTCCAAACGCCCAACGACTTCACCTTGGGCGGCATCGCGGGTATTGCGATTATAATAAACAGTTTTATTCCCGCGCCCGTAAACCAAATCCTTACGCAGGGCGTAATTATGGCTATAATCAACGTAGCCCTTTTAATAATAGGTCTTATCGTCCTCGGCAAACAATGCACGGTAAGAACAATTTTCTGCTCCCTGTTTTACACGTGCATAATCTGGCTGTTCGAATATCTCGACATAGTCGGGCTAATCAACACCGCCGTCGGCAGAGTTGAAACTATTGTCAACCCCGAAACGGGCGAAGCCGTAACCCAGGCTTTAAGAACGCTTACCGACGAGCCGCTTTTGGAGCTCGTTTACGCAATTCTCTTCTTCGGCGTGGGCGGCGCAATGATATTCAACTGCGGCGCGTCCTCGGGCGGCACCGACATAATCGCGCTCATATTAAAAAAATACACCAAGCTTAACGTAGGCATGGCGCTCATGATTATCGATATGATTGTCGTGCTCGTCTCCTTCTACACCTTCGACGTCGACAAAGGCTTATTCTCCGTTTTGGGCTTGTTCACAAAATCCTTCCTTTTAGACGGCGTAATCGAAAGCATAAGCAAAACCAAATATATCACCATCATCACTACAAAACCCGAAGAAATAGGCGATTACATATTAAAAACGGTAAACCACAGCTTCACCGCATACGACGCCGAAGGCGGCTACTCGCACGAAAAGCGTAAAATTCTCGTAACCGTCTGCAAGCGCGGCGAAGCGTTAAAATTAAAGGCGAAGGTTAAATTAATCGACCCCGATTCGTTCGTAATTTTAACCGACGCAAACGAAATTCTGGGAAAGGGGTTCGGCGACGCGTTTTAACCGCCGCACGACGTGAAAGATATGAAACAGCGCAAAGAAAAACCCCTTTTAACCAAAGCGGAAAAACGCAAAAAGGTGCTAAACACCGTTTTATATTGGGTAGTTCTCAACGCGGGCACGCTCGTGCTTGCGGCGGGCGTCTACTTTTTCAAAGCGCCCAACAACTTTGCTACGGGCGGCGTAAGCGGCCTTTCGATAATCCTTGCAAAGTTCATAAGCCCCCTCACCAACAACTTTTTGGGGCAGCCCGAAATTATGATGATAATAAACGTGCTGCTTTTAATAATCGGCTTTATTTTCCTCGGCAAGGGCTGCACGTTCAAAACGGCGTATTGCAGCGTGGTTTATACCCTCGAACAAATGCTGTTTAAGTTTATCCCTTTAAACCTGCCCTTAACCGCAACCGAAGCGTTACCGCAAGGTCAGGTGTTTTTGGAATTTGTTTTTGCAATGCTGTTGACGGGCGCGGGCGCGGCGATAATATTCAACTGCAAAGCCTCGTCGGGCGGCACGGATATCGTCGCTTTAATAATCAAAAAATATACGAAAATCAAAGTCGGCTACGCGCTTTTAATCACAGATTTTTTAATTGCCGCCTCCACGTTCTTCATCTTCGACGTCAAAACGGGCTTGTTCTCCATTTTGGGACTTTTCGCAAAAGCCTTCCTTGTCGACGGAGTAATCGAAAACATCGGCAAAAGCAAATTCGTCACAATAATTACTTCAAACCCCGAACAAACTGCGGAATTTATTTTAAACACAATGCACCGCGGCTTTACCTCCTATAAAGCTACGGGCGGCTACACCCACGAGGAAAAAACGGTTATGCTCGCCGTAATGAAGCGCGGCGAAGCGTTAAAGTTAAAAAGCCACATTCACCGCTCCGACCCCACGGCTTTCGTAATTCTTACCGACACCAACGAAATTTTGGGCAAGGGCTTCCGCGACCCCTCGGCTTAACAGTTTTCACAAATATTTCGCGCTGTTCTGCGCGCAAAAGAAAGCCCCGCGCTTTTAAAAGCGCGGGGCTTTTTTATTCTGTTTTTAACAATTTATTTTACAAGCGCAACCGCAGCTTTGGTTTTAGCCTCGATTTCTTCGGGCGTGCCCGTCATCATCCAGCTGCCGCCGCAAGCGATAATTTTGTCGTACGCAAGATATTCCAAAATATTGTCCGCGTTAATTCCGCCCGTGGGCATAATGTGCAGATAGGGGAAAGCCGCGCAAATCGCCTTAATTGTTTTAAGCCCGCCGTAGTTCGAAGCGGGGAAAAATTTAAGCGTGGTCAAACCCTTTGCAATCGCCGCCATAGCTTCGGTGGGCGTTACTATGCCGGGCAAATACAACAACCCGTGCTCCTTGCAGCAGTCGGCAACCTCTTCCGAAAATCCGGGTGAAACGATAAATTTCGAACCCGCCTTAATCGCCTTTTCGCATTGCTCCCTGTTAATAACAGTTCCCGCGCCCACAAGCATATCGGGGAAAGTTTTAACGGTAAGCGCAATAGCCTCCGCCGCGCAGGGCGTACGGAAAGTGATTTCCGCGCAGGGAAGTCCGCCGTTTACAAGCGCCTGCATCTTGGGCAAAGTCTCTTCAATCGAGTTCAAAACCACTACGGGCACGATTTTCGTCGCCTTGATTTGCTGTAAAAGTTTTTCGTTATCCATTTATCTCCTCCATAATCCAAATCGCCTTAAAAGCAATTCGTTTCCGCCTTATTTTACCACACGCCCCCAAAATTTGCAATACCTTACTCTACTTTCAAGCCCCAGCAGCGGCGCTTTTTGGCAAGTTCCCTTTCAAAGTTCTTCCAAAGGTTCTGCACGTTGTCGTTTTGTTCAAGCTCGGGGCCGCCCTCGGCAACCTTAACCCCGTGTTTAATAAGCCCCTCAACGCAATGCTCTATAATAATCGCAACCGCGCCCTTGTTCGCTTCGGACTTGGTTACGCCTATGCTCATCATGTCGGCAACCTCTATGTGCTTCATGTAGTGCAAATAAGGTATCAACCCGTTGGGGAAAATTTTGCCCTTTGCCTTTTGCATCATCTTCGTCATCGAAGGCATCAAAAAGCCGTAAGCTATTACTCTGTCGTCCTTCATAACAAGCGTTGCAAATTCGGGCACGAGAATCATAAAAATCGAATCCATTTCGCGCTTTTTCTGCTTTTCGTTCAAAGGACTTGTCCCGTAAAGGGGCGCGTACACCTCGTCTAATATATCAAGGCATTGCATAACGTATTCTTTAAGCTTCTTTTTGTCGTGCTTTAAATACCAGGCAACGTCCAAAACGGTGTAACCGTTGCGCTTTTTAACGTTGTCCGAAAGCCTTTTAAGCCTCGGGTCCATTACCTTGGGCACGGTAACAAGGTGGCAGTTCCAGTCAACTACCTTATAAGCGCCCAGCTTTTCCATGTGTTCAACGTAGTAAGGATAGTTATAAATTTCAATGTAAGTGCTGTCGCGGTCAAAGCCGTCAATAAGCATGCCCTCTTCGTTTAAGTCCGAAAAGCTCATCGGCCCTATTATCTCGGTCATGCCAAGCTCTTTAGCCCACTTGAAAAGCTCGGCAAATAAAGCTTTTGTCACCTCGAAGTCGTCTATTACGTCAAACCTCGTAAATCTAAGCTGTTTAACGTTGTTCTTCTCGTTTACGCCGCGGTGCCATATCCCCGCTATTCTGCCCGCGATTTTGCCGTCCTTATACGCCAAAAACATACGGCAGTCCGCAAATCTGAATGCGTCGTTTACCTTAGGGTCGAACTCCGCCATTTCATCCATATATAAATTCGGAGCGGCGTGCTCGTTGCCCTTATAAAGGTCAATCAAAAATTTAAAAAACTTTTTCTTGTCCCTTTTGTTGTCTAAGCTTATCTCTCTAACTTCTATCATATAATTTTCCCTTATTGTTCGGTTAAAATCCAAAACACAGCAATTTTACCACTTTTAATAAATAATGTCAACCCTTGAGCCGCCCATAGCGTTTTATAAACACCTGTCACAAAAACCGTTTATTTTTTACAATTTTCAACAATTTCCGCCACAAAAAAGCGCGGCCAACAAAACCGCGCTTAAAATTTTAAATTTTTACTCTACTTTTAAGCCCCAGCAACGCTTTCTTTTTGCAAGCTCCCTTTCGTAATTCTTCCAAAGGTTTTGCACGTTGTCGTTGGTTTCAAGCTCGGGGCCCGTTTCCAAAAACTTCACCCCGCGCGCAATAAGCCCCTTTAAAACGGAATTCATAATCAGCGCAACCGCGCCCTTGTTACTTTCCGCCTTAACAACCCCAACCGACAGCATGTCCGCAATTTCACAATGCTTCATCGTCTTTAAATAAGGTATAACTCCCCTCGGGAACAAGCTGCCGCGCGCCTTTTGCATAGTTTCAAGCATCGAAGGTATAACAAGCCCGTAAGCTATTACCTTTCCGTCCTTCAACACAACGCCCGCGAACTCGGGCACAAGCACCTGAAAAATAGTGTCCATCATGCGCGCCTTCTGCTTATCGTTCAAGGGGCTTGTTCCGTAAAGGTCTTCAAACGCCTCGTCCAAAACGTCCATACACTGCATGATATATTCTTTAAGCTTTTTCTTATCGTGCTTTAAAAAATATTTAACGTCGAGAATTTCGTAACCGTTCTTTTTCGCAATCAAATCGGCAAGCTTTTGCAGCCTTTCGTCGTGCTTTTCGGGCACTTTAACGCGGTAACAGTTCCAATCAACCACCTTATAAGCGCCCAGCTTTTCCATGTGCTCAACGTAGTAAGGATAGTTATAAATTTCAATGTAGCAGCTGTCCTTATCGAAGCCGTCTATAAGCATACCCTCTTCGTTGAGGTCGGAAAAGCTCATCGGCCCTATTATCTCGGTCATTCCAAGCTCTTTTGCCCATTTAAAAAGCTCGGCAAACAAAGCTTTGGTCACCTCGAAGTCGTCTATTACGTCAAACCTCGTAAATCTAAGCTGTTTAACGTTGTTCTTCTCGTTTACGCCGCGGTGCCATATCCCCGCTATTCTGCCCGCGATTTTGCCGTCCTTATACGCCAAAAACATACGGCAGTCCGCAAATCTGAATGCGTCGTTTACCTTAGGGTCGAACTCCGCCATTTCATCCATATATAAATTCGGAGCGGCGTGCTCGTTGCCCTTATAAAGGTCAATCAAAAATTTAAAAAACTTTTTCTTGTCCCTTTTGCTGTCTAAGCTTATTTCTTTTATTTCTATCATCAGTCAACCTTCAATTTAACGGGGCGTTCGTTTGCAATAAATATAACCCCAAGCGTGTCGGGGCCGCAATGCGAGCCAATTACAGGCCCCACCGTCTGCCGCACGATTTTCGCGTCGGGGCGCGCCGCTTTAATCTTTTCGGCAAGCTCGTCGCCGTCCTCTTTGCAGTCCGCGTCCAAAACGTAAACGCTGTATTCCGTGCCCGTCAAGCCCTTAACAACCTTGTCCGCAAGCGCGCGCACGGCCTTTTTTCTGCCCATAACCTTTTCAAGCACGTTAAGCCCACCCTTTTCGTTTACGGTGAGCATAGGCTTAATCGAAAGCAGCGTGCCCGCCACGGCTGCGCCCGCCGAAAGCCTTCCGCCGCGCTTTAAGTGCATCAAATCGTCCACGACGAAATATATTGCAACGCGGTTGGTAAAGTCCTTTAAAAAGGCTAAAATTTCCTCGTCGGAAGCTCCCTTTTGTTTGAGCTCGGCAGCGGCCTCTACCTGAATGCCCGCACCCAAACAAATTGAATTCGTGTTAAAAACCGTGCACTTTCTTTCGGGAAATTCCTTTTTCAGCTCTTCCAACGCTACGTCAAGCTGCGCAAAAGTGCCGCTCATCTCGTGCGAAAAGCTTATATAAAGCACGTCCTCGCCCGCCTTGAAATAAGGGGTTAAAATTTCCTTGTAATTTTCGGGGTTCAAAGCCATAGTCTTGGGCACGGTTCCGCCGCGCACGGCGTCATAAAACTTTTTAAAATCCGTTTTTTCGCCCAAATCGTAGCCGTATTCCACCCCGCCGTAAAGATAGGGCATAGAAATATATTCAAGCCCCAGCTCTTTGGCGCGGGTGTGCCACAACTCGCAGTTCGAGTCGCATAAAAGCACGCTCATATTCTCTCCTTTGTATCTCTCTTAAATTTATGATTATCAGCCCCTGCGCTGTTTAATCAACTTTCTTATTTTGTGCTTAACGGGGAACGCCCAAACAATCGAAAGCGCCCAAAGCACAACATAGCAAATGCCGCTCACCCAGGTCATGGTGCCAATCGCGCCCAAAAGCACGGGCAGCGCCCACGCGAATTCGCCCAAAAGCGCGGGGAAATAAGCGGGGATAGCCCAGCCCGCAACAACGGGAACCAGCCAGAACAAAATAACGGGTATTGCGCCGAAAAGCTTAACGTACCACATGGTAAAGCGTTTGTTTTTGGCAAACAGCCTTAAAAACGCGAACAGGAACATAATCGCCCAAACGCACGCAAAAAAAGCAAACGCGCCGAACGCCGCCCAGAACACGGGGAATTGCCCGTTCATTTCGTTAATCGCCATAACGGCTTCCTTGATGTAAACGCCCACGTATTCGTCCACAAGCTTTTTAACTTGGGTGCGCACTTCGTTTTCGTCAAGCTTTACGGCTTTGCCGAACAAGTCCTCGTATGTTGTATAAATTTTAACCTCAACCGCCGCGCCGCCTTCGACTTCACCATCAAAAGCAACCGCGTTCTTCAAAACGCTTGCCGAAGCCCCGCCGTCTTCGGGGTTGCCGCCCCCGTTCCCGCCGTTTTCGCCGCCTTCGCCTTCCGAACCGCCGCCCATGCCGCCCATCATTTTGTCTATAAGCGCCATAAGGTCAACTGAACCGTCCTCGTTTCTCACCTCGTCAAACTCTTCCGAATTGAGCACGCCCGAAGCCGCCACGCAAACCATCGCCTCAACCGAAAACGCGTCGTCGCCGTTTTCGTCCTTGGCGTGTTCAACGGTGTCTTGGTACACCTTGCTCATCATGTCCTTGATTTCCTGCTTTTTTACGGGGTCCATAACTCCGCCTTCGGGGTTTTTCGCTTCAACCTCGGCAAGATAACCGTCTATTATGTCTAAAACTTCTTCCTCGTTTTTTGCGCCGTCCATGGATTTAAGAGTTTGCGCAAGCGCTTCGGGCTCTACAAAGCTCTTATATTCGTCGGGCACGCTCGCCTTAACCTGCGTGCTCATCGAAACGAGAATAACTTCCTCAATCGCGTCCTGCACCTGCTTGTTCTGCGGCAAATCCATAACCGCCTTTACAAGGCTTTCGGTAAGCTGCGTCAAAAGTCCGTCCTTTTCACTCAAAAGCAAGTCGGCAACCGCCCCGCCGGGGTTTTCCGACGTGGCAAACCCCAAAAGTCCGTAAGTTGAAATCGCCACGTTTCCGTTTACCTGCGTGAATACCGATTCCACAACGGGCACAATTATTTTGGGCATATCCACGTCAGCCAGCAAATCGCCCGTTTGCCCCCCGACTTCGCCCGCGCCGTTGTCCAAAGCCTCGCTTATTTTATCGTCTACAAACTTAACAACTTCGGGGTTGCCCGTAATATTTCCGAGTTTGATTTCCAAAAGAGGCGAAAAGAAAAGCGTAACCGCCGCCACGACAGCCAACACCGAAACTATAATGTTCAACGGAATAAGCCTGCGCTGTAATCTTTTCATCTGCCCCGCGCTTTCATTTTTCCTAGCCATTTAAGAAATACCTCTGCCACATTAGTTATTACAGTATACTTTGTTTTTATAATTTTGTCAATAACATTAAACCGCGGCATATGCCCCCAAAACGGCAATTTACCGCCAAAAAACCGCCTATGCTTTGCGGTTACCCCCTGTATATCCCGCACTTTTTACAATATCCCCCGCCATATGCCTTTCTTTTCACAAAATTTTCCATTAAAAAAGCCCGCCGCAGGCAAATGCCCGCAGCGGGTTTTAAAAAGTGGTCACTTTAAAACAATATACAATTTAATGCAAACCGATTTAAGCGGCAACCGAGATATACTGATATACTCCAAGGAAAACTTCGCTCACCGCATGGTCTTTAACCATAACGTTAAGCATTATTGACGCGTGCATATAGGTAATGTCGAAAGTAAACGTCACCGTTTCGCCCGCGGGTATCGTAACGGTCTTTTCGCCGTATTGCGAATTGGGGTTCGCGCTACTCGTGATAAGCGCAAATCTTAACGTTACGTCCTCGCTGCCGAAGTTTTGAACGGTAGTCGAAACGGTATGCGCCGAAGCAAGGTTCCCCTGAGTTAGCCCTTTACCGTTCATTTCCTGCGTGAGGAAATTCGCGCCGACTTCCATGTTTGCGGGAGCCGCAGCCGTACCGCCCTTAAAGTGATAGATACTGCCGAGTTCGTAATATCCGTTGCCGCTGTTTACCGCGCCCGTCGTCAGGTTATTTAAAACGGAGTAACAACCGTTTACTTTACCCGTACCGCCGAACAAGTTACCCGTCTGCGCTATTTTGCCGACAAAATTATTAGCGTTGCTTATGGGAGCCGCGTCGAACACGGGCGCAAGGGTTATATCCTCGGTAGCAACGGGGATTGCGCTTGCGTCATCGTAACATTCGGTTGCGTCGGCAACATTAAACCAGCAGCTAAGGGAAGTATTTTCGGGCTGGTTAGTAAATTCCGCATCGGAAAGGTCAACCGTGCCGTTGACGGGCGCCTTTACGGTATTGCTGCCGCCCAGCGTCGCGCCCTGCAAGGTTACCGTTACCGCGGTGCTTGCGTCCACAAACACGGGCTTTATGGTTATGTCCTTTTCGGGCATTACAAAGGGCGAAGCAAGCTTATTGCCTTCCGCGTCCTCCCAATGCGAGAACACCTTGCCGCCGGGAGTGGTGTATTTAAGCGCGGGCTTGCCGCCGGGCGCAACCTTACCGCTTGTGCTGCCGTTCTCAAACGTTGCGCCTTCGGTTAAGGTAAGCGTATAAACCACCGTCGACGCGATTACAACGTCCTCGCCGTAAATCTTTGCTGTGTGCTGCGTGCCGTTTGCAAGCTCGTTTTTGGTATAAATTCCGTCCGTAAGCGCGGGGAGAGTTCTTGCCCTTGCGTTGTCGTTTTTGCAAACTACTTCTTCGCCCGCTTCCTTTTTGTTGTGACAGGTGAACGCTATCGTACCCTTAGCCGTTTCCGTGGGCACCTTGGTTACGTTTACGAAAGACGAAGGATTTGTAACGGTAGAAACGGTGTTGTCCTCCACCGTAGCCGAGGTTACTATTTCAAGATAGTCAAGGTTAAGATAGTTCGCCGTGACGGGCGTAATTGCCAAAACGTTTCTGCCTTCGGCAAGCGAAACCTTGGTTTCGAGCGTCACCATCGTGAAATAGGAGGCGCTGCAACCGCTTGCGGGGTCGCCCGTTTCCGCGTCGAAGGAAGCGGTTAAATCAACCACAGGCTTGTCGTTTACCGTAATGTTTGCATACGAGCCGAGCACGCCGCCCGTCGAAGCCGCGTATTGGTTTGACATGCGCAAACGCATAGCCGAGCGCACGGCTTTATCGGAGTTAAAAGTAAACGATAAAGTTGCCGTTCCAAGGTTACATAAAGTTACGTTGCCGCTGAACGAAGGGCTGAATTCGGTACTCTTAGCGGTGCAGAAATGGTCTTCACCGTTCGTCGTACCCAAAATTTTCGCTCTTTCCGCTTCGAAGCGGTAAGCCGTTTTGTTTTCGCCGTCGTCCTCGGGAGTGTTATCCACAAAGGGTTCGCGCGAGGGGCGGCGGTTGTCGTCCTCAAGAAAGTCGTTGTCGTCGCGGTGCATGTTGTCTTGCCAGCTGCTTGCCTCGCCGTTGCCGTTTCCCTCGCCCGCGGGCGGAACGTTGCCGCCGCAGCCCGTAAAGGCAAAGCAGAGCGCAAGCGCCGTAGCGGATAATAAAACGCTTTTAATTGACTTTTTCATTATTCTTTGCCCCCTTCAACCTTATTTTCTTTTTTTAACAGCTTGTTATACAGCCCCGTTATCTGTTCCTGATAAGTGAAGCCCATGCTTACTGCAAATGCGGCTAAGCTGAGCCCGAAGAGAACTCCCGTGGCAATCATGAAGCCCTTAACCGTATATACCCACGCGGGCAGGTAGGTTATTATGCGCGTGCCGTTGGTTATGCCGTTCATTGCGTTGCTTTGCACTACGGTATACAAAACCCTGTGCGCCGCGTCGCGCATTGCCCACGCCATATCCGCGTGTTTCCCGTCTTTTACGTAATCAAAGTTTTCCTTGCTCTCGTTTAACGTGCCGTCGGGAATATCGTTGCCGTAAAGCACGCCGCGCACGTAACTGCCGTTGTAGCAACCGTAAGAGTCGGTTACAACGTGCCCGCTCATGCCGAACTCGTCGCGCAGAACGGTGTTCATAAATCCGTGCGTACCCGTCCACTTAACGCCGAGGGAGTTAAGACCGCCCATAACGCATTGCGCGCCGCCTTCCTCTATTGCTATCTGGAAAGATTTAAGATAAATTTCACGTATGCTCTGTTCGTTTGCCCAGGTAAAACCGCCGCAGCGCGCCGTTTCCTGGTCGTTCAAAAAGCAATGCTTAAGATAAACGTAAGCGCCGCGCGTTGCCATACCCTTTGTGGTTTGCGCCGCAATTTTACCCATAAGCACGGGGTCTTCCGAATAATATTCGAAGTTTCTTCCGCCGTAAGCCGAACGGTGGGTGTTGATACCCATGCCGTAAAGTCCCGAAAGTCCGCTCCACAGGCAGTCCTCACCCCATTGTCTGCCGTAATAATCCGCAAGCTCGAGGTTATAAGTAGAAGCTATCAAAGCGTTGCAGGGATATATAACGGGCTTTTTGGTCTTGTCGGGGTCTTCGGTGCGCACCGCGTAACCGCGGTTTACGCCCTCGCCTTCACCTACGTTATAGCTCATAACGGGGCCCGAACCGCCGTTGTGGTCTATGGTTTCGGGCTTTGAAATCGAACTGAGCGCGGCGGTCTTTCTGAAACCGCAGGAAAGAAGCTTAACCGTATCTTCAAAAGTGAGCTGGTCCAAAAGGTCGTCCCAAAGCGGGTTGTCGTAAGGAATGGGCGTTCCGTCCTCAAAAGCGCGCATGTCCGCCAGAACGTAGCCCGTTTTGGTTGAACCGTAAGTGGGATACTCCCCGCCGTGCGAGGTGTTGCCCTCAACCACGGGGTTCCAGTTATCGGTAAAGTCCTTTTGCATCTTGTCGGTATTGGTTACGTTAAAGAAAGTGTTCGTGCGGTTGTTTTGCGCGTCAAGCCCGTAGAACACTGTTCCCTCCCAGTTGCTGCGGGACATATAAACAAGCCTTTCTTTATCAGCCGAGCCTTCATAAAGCTTTAAGTCTACGTCGTCGAATTGGTTGGTGATTTTAACGTCGGTGTTTACCGCCGAGTGCGAATACAACTCATCGTTATACTGCTTAAGCTCGCTGTAAACCATGTTTTTGCTGCCCGCCGCAGTCATGCCGTCTTCGGTGGTCTTTTCCTTTGCGGCAAGCACGTTGTTTACTGCCGCGTGCGCGTCCTTTGCAACGGTAAGATAATATCTGCCGTCTTCCATTATATAAGTTTTTGCGTTGTAAGCATCGTAGGTTGCAAGCTCGCGCTCGTTTACGGTTATATTAACCGTTTCGCTGTCGCCGGGTTTAATGGTTTTGGTCTTTGCAAAACCCACAAGCTCAACGGCGGGTTTTTCAATGCCGTACTGCTTGTCGTATTCGGTATAAGGCTTTTGCGCATAAACCTGCACAACTTCCTTGCCCGCCATGCTGCCCGTGTTCGTAACCTTTACCGAAACGTCGTAATAAGCTTCGGTTTTTCCCGATGCGGAAACGCGCGACGCCTTGAAATCGGAATAGGTGAAATCCGTATAAGAAATGCCGTAACCGAAAGGATAAGCAACCGCCGCGCTGTAATCGAAGTCGCCCGTCTTTTCCGCGCCGAGAATTTTATCCTCGTAGCGGGTTTCGGTGTAACGGTATCCCATATACACGCCTTCCTGATAAACTATGCTGCGAACGCTCTTGCTGTTGGTGCTCATATTCCATTGCGAAGCGTTGTTCGTGGTGTCTATCAAAGTTGCAAAGTTTGCGTGTACGGGGTTGAGCCAATGCTCGCGCCAGAACGTATCCGCAAGGCGTCCCGAAGGATTTACGTTGCCCGCAAGCAAATCGCCTATTGCATACGCGCCCACTTCGCCGTAGTTACCAACCCACAAAAGAGCGTCAACGCCGTATTCCTCAACGAAATCGAGCTGAACCTGATTTGCAAAGTTGAGCAAAACGATTATATGGTCGAAAGCGGTACCCTTTAACGCTTTAAGGTTTTTAAGCACGTCCCTTTCTGTGGGAGAAAGTTTAAGGTAGTTTCCGTCGCCGAAGTCGCTCTTGTCGCCGCCGTAAATCGTGGAGTCGATACCCTCGCCGCCGCTGCGCGAAAGCACGAACACCGCCGCGTCAACCTTCTGCGTTTTTGCCGCGGTCGGAATCTGGTTCCAGGGCGCGTCGCCTATCGTCCACATTGTGCCTACCGTGCCGCCCGACTTCTGCTTGCCGTAAGTGCCTAAATTTTCTTTATACCAGTCCCAAAGCTCGGAGTTTACCTGTAAGCCCGCTTCCTCCAAGCCTTCCTTTAACGAAATTATGCTGCCGCTGCTGCCGCCCGAGCCCGTGCCCGTAACGATAGGGTCTACGGAAGAGGTTGAAAACAAACTTACCTTCGCGTCCTTCGCAAGGGGAAGAGCGCCGTCGTTTTTAAGCAGCGTAGCGCCCTCGGCAACTATCGTTTCGGCGTAAATCTCGCCGTTTTTCTTTACTTCGGAAACGCTGTTAAACGCCGTTTTAAAATATTCGCTGTCCTTCGACGCCGCGTCGGGGTCTTCTATGGTTGTCTGCGTTTCTCCCTTTAAAACGGTGTTTACGGCGTCTATATTCTCCAAAAGAATAGTTCCGCCGACCATCATCACGCCGAATAAAAACGTGAATATTTCCAAACATATTTTAGACGCAAGCTTTAAAGGCTTTAATATCTTTTGGCTTATTTTCATACTTCCCCTCCCGCGGGAGCAACCGCTTCGTTTCCGTTTTTGCAACTTTCAGTCCGTTTCGTCTGTTTAAGGAATATCGAAGCCGTTCCGACCCCTAAAATACAAACGTACAGAATAAGACTTACGAGATATCCGTAATACATCTGAAAAATGAGCGATATCGAAATTCCGCCGAAGAATATCTGCGAAAAATACATATACCCGTAGCGGACGAACATTAACAGCGATAAAAACTCCATTAACGTCGCCACGGCGGGCGCCCAGGGCGAGGTTACCTTTAAAACGGATAACCCTATACCCGATAGGATTGCCAATACCGAAAAGAATATGACCGTCCAGTGCATATAACTTTCCCAGGATACCGGCGTGAATGCCGCTATGTACACGATAAGCTGCACAATTGACAACACAACTACCGCCATAGTGAAATAAAATCCAAGTGCCTTCGATTTAAAATAATTTTTCAACTTTTCCAACAACTGCGTTTTCCTCCTTTAAACTTTTTCATTTTTACGGCGGCAACGGCGTTGGATTTCCGTAACCGCAACGTATTTTTAAGCGCAACCGCAGTATAAAATCGGTCAGTCAAAAAGTCAATACCACTTTTCCAAATGAACGTTGAAACGACGAGATTGACAAAAAAATCCATAAAAAACAAGCTCCGCGCAAACACGGAACTTGTTTACAAATTATGTTAATTGATTTTTTGCCTTATTTAATAACGCGCTTCAAAGGAAAAACAAAGTCCACGCAAAAAATCCCGTCGTCCGTGGTTATATTCATATAGCCGTTGTATTTGCGGGCAATAAAGTCCATGCTCTTAATTCCGTAGCCGTGATAATCCTTGTTCTTGTTCGTTGCGGGCAACCCGCCCTCGAAGAGTATTTCGCCGTCGTAAAAATTTTCCATGTGCACAGACAGCGATTCGCCTTCTTTGCGCACGCTCAGCGAAATACACCGTCTGTCGGCATCTTTAATAAGGCTGACCTTTTCAAAAGCGTTCGAAAGCGCGTTGCCGAAAAGCGAATAAATGTCCATTTCGTCCATAAACGACAAATCTTCGCCGCGCACCACGCACGTAAAAGTGATATTGTTCCGTTCGAACAGCAGGCTCTTTTCCGTAAGTATAACGTCTAACACGTTGTTGCCCGTCTTTGCGGCGGCGTCGTAAAACATTACGGCTTCCTCAATCTTTTTTATATACTGTTCCGAAGCGTTTTCACGCAAGGCATGAATCTGATGCTTTAAGTCGTGACACTTTATGTTTATCAATTCTATGTTTTCTTTGGTAAATTCGTATTGCTCCTTTTCCCGCCGCATTATCTCTTTCATAACCTGCAATTCGTTTTTCGCCTTGTCCTTGTCGGTCATATCGAACAGAAACGCAAGTATGAACGAGCAGTTCAAAATTGCCGCCGCCGACTCGGCAAGCTGCGTAAATATATCGCGCTCCGCAATGTCTTTGGTAAAGCGGGAAATCAGTATGCAAACGAATATTACCGTTGAAAACAGCAATACCTTGCCCTTAATATCCTTAATTTCGTCGGGAGCGGAACGCTTGCGGATAAAAGCGAAATACACCGCCGCATAAATTGCAATACAGCATATAAACTCGCATAAAAACGAAAAATACACATGTTCGGAAAAGAACGTATTCACTGCGGGAATAACGCCTATGCACGAAGCGACGTTCCAGCCTATGTGCTGCAAAGCGTATCCGCCCGAACAGTAAAAAATTACCGTCCATATCGAGTCCTTAAAACTGTATTTAAAGGCGGCTACCGTCATTAAAAACACCGCAACGTAATAAACGAATTTAAAGACGGAATCCGTCAATTCGTTTACGCCGTTATACGAAAATTCCCTGTCCGTAATTACACTGTAAATGAACAGCGCCAAAAACGAAGCGACAAGACACACCGAAACCGACCCGATAAAACGCAGCCAAAAAAACTTTTTCCGCCGCATGAATACGGAAAATATAAATTCCGCAACAACCAGCTCGAAAATCATCAACCCGAAGGCGCACAGCGTTAAAATCATACGCTTCCCCCTACATACTTCGCAAACGCAGCCATAAAACTCTGTCTGCGCGAACGGCTTATATGCAACTGCTGTCCGTCGGTTTCAACGTATTCGCCTCTCACCGCACTTACGTATTTGAGGTTGACGAGAAAACCCGAATTGCACCTGATAAAATAATAGGGTTCGAGCTTGCTTTCCCACTTGCTCAACGTGTTGCCCGTTATGCGCACCTCTTCGCCGCCGACAACGTGAAAAATCAGGTTGTGGTTGCAGGACTCCACGTAAACTATATCCTTAATCTTTACTTTTCGGGTTTCGAACCGCGTGGTAAGCGTGCAAAAATCTTCGTTGGACGAGTGCGCGATTTTTTTGAGAATCCGCCTGAACTTCATAAAAAAGTTTCCGTAGCTAAGCGGTTTTAAAATAAAATCGTAAGCCTCCACTTCATAACTTTCAACGGCGTATTGAGCCATATTCGTCACAAACACAATTAAAACTTCTTCGTTTCTTTTGCGGATTTCTCGCGCGGCGTCCATGCCCGACATTCCGCCCATCTGAATATCGAGAAAAATCACTTCGTATTCACGAAAGTTATGCAAAAAAGTTTCGGCGTCGGAAAATTCGGCAACTTCGAAGTCCGCAGACGGCGCATGTTCCGCTCCGAATTTTTTTATCATGCTTTTTAGGGCTTCCGACGCAGCCGGTTCGTCTTCAACAATTGCAATGCGTATCATTCCCCTCTCCTTCCGTTTTTATTTTAATAATAAAAGCAGTTTTGTCAAGCCCCAATTTTTCCCCTTTAACTACATAATCTTAAACAATGTTAAAACAACGCCCTTTTCCGCCGCCGTAACCGCGCGGATTTTGCTATTAAGCAGCAATATACAATATCGATTACAAAAAAACAAGAGGTGCGTTTAAAACGTACCTCTTATTTTCTGAAATCCGGCAACTACCTTATCTTGCGGCCTTAAAAGGCAACTACATCGGGCGTAAACGAGCTTAACTTCTGTGTTCGGTATGGGAACAGGTGGGTCCTCGTTGCTATCGTCACCGGAATGGCTCCGCTTGTAGGACTTGAACCTACGACACTTCGGTTAACAGCCGAATGCTCTACCGACTGAGCTAAAGCGGAATAAACAAATTTCGGTTTTCCGAAGTTTGGCAACTGCATAGGGGTGTGAAAGGGAAATTGGTTTTGGCAAGTAGTTTTAAAGGTCTTTGCTTCCTTTTAAAGTTGCTCGTTAAAAATGTAGCTAATCTTTGTGTTAGAATTCGTTAAATCTCTGTTCTTTAATCTCTTTT
>JAIDVM010000008.1 GCA_029059705.1 Clostridia bacterium | reverse complement strand
AGTTGAACCTGCATGGGGTTAACCACAAGATCCTTAGTCTTGCGCGTCTGCCAATTCCGCCACGAGTGCTTATCAAAGCAAGTAAAATTCTATATTATTTTATTTTTATTGTCAAGCTAAAATCAAGTTAAATTATAAAAAATTTATCTGCAATTTGATAACGTAATTTTTTCAAGAATTTGCACTGTTTTTTTCTTTAAATCGTTTAAATTGCCGTCATTATGTATGACATAATACTTTGCAAAATCGAATTTTTCGTAATTTATCTGGTTTTTTATGCGTAAAAGCACGTTTTTACGGTCGATATTATCCCTTTGCTGAACCGAATTAATGCGCGCTTCTTTTTGCCTTAACACCACTATTACGTTATCAAAAAGATTTTCAAATCCCTTTTCAAACAGCAACGGAACCTCGCAAAAACACAGTTTAAAGGCTTTTGCGCGCGATAAAACTTCGTTAATTATCGCGGGATGGGTTATATTTTCAAGTTTTTCTTTGGCGGATTTATCGTTAAAAACTATTTCGGCAAGCTTTTTTCTGTCAAGCGCACTGTCGGGCGTTAAAACGTTTTCATATTCGTTTGCAATCGACGATAAAAAATCACCGTCATTTAAAAGCTCGGAATAAACCCCGTCGCAAGAAATTACGGGGAAGCCCGCCTCTTTAATTATTTTGCAAACGGCCGACTTGCCGCTGCCTATCCCGCCCGTGACGGCGATTACAACGTTATTTTGCGTCATACCAGGTTTTGCCCGTGTGAACTTCCACCGTAAGAGGTACTTTAAGTTCTACGGCGTTCTCCATACATTCTTTCAAAATTTCGGCAGCGCGTTCAGCTTCGTTTTCGGGTGCTTCGAGCACAAGCTCGTCGTGAACCTGCAAAATAATTTCGGTTTTCATGCCCTCGGCTTTAAGCTTTTCCGCCACCTTTATCATTGCGATTTTTATTATGTCCGCGCTCGAGCCTTGCAACGGCATGTTCATTGCGGCGCGTTCGCCGAATTGGCGAAGATTGTAATTCGAAGAATTAATTTCGGGAATTACGCGCTTTCTGCCCGTCAGCGTTGCCACAAACCCGTTTGCCTTTGCAAATTCCACGTTGGCGTTCATATAATCCTTTACCGCGCTGTAGGTTTGGAAATATTTTTCGATATATTCCCTTGCTTTCGCTGAAGAAATATTCAGATTTTTCGAAAGCCCGTATTCGCTTATTCCGTAAATTATGCCAAAATTGACCGCCTTTGCCGCCCTGCGCATCGCGGGGTTTACCTCTTCAATCGGCACTTCGAAAACCTGCGCCGCCGTCGCCGCGTGAATATCGCTGCCCGAAGTATAAGCTTCGATTAGCTCCTTGCAGCCCGAAAAATGCGCCAGAAGCCTGAGTTCGATTTGGGAATAATCGGCGTCGATAAACACGTTCCCCTCGCGGGCAACAAAAATTTTCCTCAGTTCGCGCCCCTCGTCGGCGCGTATGGGAATGTTTTGAAGATTGGGATTAGAGCTTGAAAGCCTGCCCGTGGAAGTTAAGGTTTGGTGATAAGTTGTGTGAATTAAGCCCGTGCTCTTTTCAATCAGCGGACGAAATCCCTGAATATATGTTGAATTGAGCTTTTGATACAGGCGAAACTTTAACACGTCGCCTACAACGGGATATTTGTCAACTAATTTTTCAAGAATTTCCGCCGCGGTGGAATATTTGTCCGCTTTTTTCTTTTTAACCTCGGTTACGCCCATGTTAAAAAGCGTTTCTCCGAGCTGCGCGGGAGAATTTATGTTAAAGGTCTTTCCGCACGCTTCAAAAATTTTGTTTTTATATTCTTCAATCAGTTCGGAATACTGCTTCGAAAGCTCGTCCATGCACTCTACGCTTACCTTAACTCCCGTTTCCTCCATTTGGAACAAAACCAAGAGCAAAGGTTTTTCAATCTCTTCATAAAGGTTTAAAACGTTTTCGGCTTTGAGCTTTTCGAAATATTTATTATAGAGTTCAAAAACGGCAAAAGCCGCAAATTCGGTTTTATAGCCGTTATTTTGGCAAAGGGAATTTACTCCGTCCTCGGTTGAACTGTAATCGCAAAGATATTTGATTACCGCCAAATCCTCAAAACCGCACGCAACGGTTATGCCTGCTTCCTTTAATTTATGAAGCTGGGATTTAAAATCGTAAGCGATAACTTTATTTTTCGGGTCGGAATAAATTTTGTTTAAAATTTTGCAATAACAGTCGTAATCCAGCCCGTCGCCCGAAAGCAAATCGGTACTTAAACGCAGAGAATAATGAACGTTGTCCACATAAACGCACGCGCTGTCTTCGAAAAGCGCAACAGCAAAAACGCTGCACTTTTCAAGCGCGGTTTCTATGTCGGTATAGCTGCCGCACGCAATATTTTTCGGATATTCGATATCGAACGCGTCCTTTTCTTCTTCGAAAATATCCATGCCGAGAAGGCTTTTAAACTCAAACTCGACAAACATTTTTTTTACTTCGCCGCCGAATTTTTTAGGCACGGCGCAGTCCTTTAAATCAACCGAAAGGTCGCAGTTACGGTCTATTGTGGCAAGCTTATAAGAAAGCCTTGCAATCTCCTCGTTTTTTGCAAGCTTGTCGTGCGTGGCGCCCTTGATTTCGTCGAGATGCGCATAAACGCCGTCGAGAGTGCCGTACTTTTCAAGCAAATCGGTTGCGGTTTTAGAGCCTACGCCGGGAACGCCGGGGATATTGTCGGACTTGTCCCCTTCGAGCGCCTTTAAATCGACAATCTGATAGGGTAAAAGCCCCGTTTCGGCTTTAAAGTTTTCGGCGTTGAGGTGCAGCAAATCGGATACGCCGCGCTTTGTAAAGCAAATTTCAGTCTTTTCGTCCACAAGCTGATAGCTGTCTCTATCGCCCGTGTAAATATAGCTATAAACGTCAAATTTTTTTGAAAGCGTGCCCAAAATATCGTCTGCCTCTATGCCTTCCTGCTGGCAAGTGGCAATTTTCATGGACTTTAAAAGGCTCTTTAACGGTTCAACCTGCACGGCAAGGTCGTCGGGCATGGATTTTCGCGTAGCCTTATAGCCGTTGAACATCTTATGTCTGAAAGTGGGTGCTTTCATATCGAATGCGACAACCATATAATCGGGCTTTACGTCGCTTATTATTTTAAAAAGCAGCTTAGTAAATCCGAATATTGCGTTTGTTGGCACTCCGCTTTTTGTGGTGAATACGGGAGTTGCGTAAAAAGCCCTGTTTAACAGGCTGTTGCCGTCAATCAATACGAGTTTTTCCATGTTATTCAGTTTAACACTTTTTAAAAATAAAATCAATGTATTAAACTTAAATTGCTTGATTTTTATCGTTTGATATAATATAATAACCATACAATTTGCCGGTGTGGTGGAATTGGCAGACGCGCGGGACTCAAAATCCCGTGGTAGCGATACCGTGTGGGTTCGACCCCCACCACCGGCACCAGAATATTTAACAGGTAGCGCGGCGCCCAAGAAATTGGGGGCCGCGCGTCGTGTTGTGGATTTTGTTGA
>JAIDVM010000007.1 GCA_029059705.1 Clostridia bacterium | reverse complement strand
CGCTATTACGCGCGGGCGGCAGCTTTATTTTTAACAAAAAATTTTTATATGCGTATTGATTTTATAATTTTTGTGTGATAAGATGTTATTTGTGAAAATCGTGTGATAATGTGCCTGTGCCCTTTAGGGCGGGCGGTTACATATTATGTTATACAAAAGGAGAAAAAATGGAGAATTTGTTGTTGATTGTGGCGGGCGTGGCGATTATTCTCGCCGTTGCCTACGCGGTGTTCAACTTCTTTTCGGTTAAAAAGCTGGAAGAAGGCACCGAAAAAATGGGTGAAATTGCGGGCGCTATAAGGATTGGCGCAAACACTTTCATTAAGTACGAGTATAAGCTCGTTGCCATAATAGGCGCGGTTATCGCCGTTGTTGTGTTTATCGTTATAAGCTGGCAGGCGGCTATTGCGTTTATTATGGGCGCGGTGTTAAGCGCGGCTGCTGGCTGGGTTGGCATGAAGATTGCAACCTATGCAAACGTGCGCGTAACCAACCGTGCGCGCGAAAGCAAGGATTTGGGCAAAACCTTAAAGGTTGCCTTTAAGGGCGGCTCGGTTATGGGGCTTTGCGTTGCGGGCTTTGCGCTTTTGGGGCTTTTATCCGTTTATCTTATCTTCGGCTTGGGTGCTGGGCAGATAAACGACATAATAAACGACACAATCGGCACTAACTTTATTACGGGGCTTAAATCGTCGTTCACCATGACGCTTTCGGGCTATGCGCTGGGCTGTTCGATTATTGCAATGTTTAACCGCGTGGGCGGCGGAATTTATACCAAAGCCGCGGACATGGGCGCAGACCTTGTTGGCAAGACCGAAGCGCACATTCCCGAGGACGACCCGAGAAATCCCGCCACCATTGCCGACAACGTTGGCGACAACGTTGGCGACGTTGCGGGCTTGGGCAGCGACCTTTTGGAAAGCTACGTCGGCGCTATTCTTTCCGCCGTTATGCTTGCGTGCGAGCTGTTTATGCACACCGCCGAATTTACCGACGCGGAATTTTTGAACAAGCTTATGCTGTTCCCCATAGTGTTTGCGGGCTGCGGACTTCTGGCTTGCGTGATTGGTATTTCTTACATAGTTATAAAGCCCCGGCTTTCTAAAAACGTGCATATGGAGCTTAACGTTGCCACCTGGATATCCGCGGGCGTAACCGTGGTTGCGGGCATAGTGTTAAGCTATTTGATGTTTAAGGATATCTCCGCCGATACGATGAAGTCGATAGGCTTTATGGTAAGAGAATTTTCCCCCTGGCTTGCGGCTGTTTGCGGAATTGCCGCGGGCATAGTTATCGGCATAATTTCGGAATATTACACGAGCTACGATTATAAACCTACCAAAAAGATTTCGCACGCTTCGAAGGAAGGCCCCGCGCTTACCGTAACGCAGGGGCTTGCAAACGGCATGATTAGCTGTATGCTTCCCGTCGTCGTTCTGGCAATCGCAATTTTCGGTTCTTACGCAATTGCGGGCATGTACGGCGTTGCGTGCGCGGCGTTCGGTATGCTGTCGTTTGTGGCGGCAACCGTTTCCGTCGATACTTACGGCCCCATATCCGACAACGCGGGCGGCATTGCCGAAATGAGCGGGCTTGACGAGGAAGTGCGCGAGATTACCGACAAATTAGACAGCGTGGGCAACACCACGGCGGCAATCGGCAAGGGCTTTGCAATAGGCTCGGCGGCGTTTGCGGCGCTTTCGCTTATGACTTCTTATCTGTACGCGTTTACGGGGCACGATTTATTGCTTGACATTATAAATCCGCTAACGCTTTGCGGCGCACTGTGCGGAGCGGCGTTGCCGTTCTTCTTCTCGGGGCTTTTGATAGAGGCGGTTGCCAAGGCTGCGAGAAAGATGGTTGAAGAGGTTCGCCGCCAGTTCAGGGAAAACCCCGGCATACTCGAAGGCACGGAGCTGCCCGATTATAAGACGTGCATAGGAATTTCTTCGCAGGGCGCGCTTAAAGAAATGCGTATCCCCTGCATATTCTGCATTTTGTTCCCGCTTGTTACGGGGTTTGTGCTCGGACCTATGTTCGTGGGCGGCGTGCTTATAGGCGCAACCCTTTCGGCGATTATGCTTGCGCTCTTCTGCGGCAACGCGGGCGGCGCGTGGGATAACGCTAAAAAATATATAGAGGCGGGCGGACTTGCCGAAGTTAAGTCCGAAATCGAAAAGGCTAAGGCGCAGGCAGGCGAGGCTGCCGAAAACGTTGTGCTTGAAGAGAACGTTGGCAAAGGCTCTCCCGCGCACGACGCGGCGGTAGTCGGCGACACCGTGGGCGACCCCTTAAAGGACACCGTAGGGCCTTCGCTGGATATTTTAATAAAGATTATGTCCACAATTTCGCTCGTCGCGGTGGTTGTGTTCAGCCAATACAATTTGTTTGACGTAATTCAAAGAGCAATAGGCGCATAAAATTAAACAATAAAAATAATTCCGCCCCGCGCTGAAAAGCGCGGGGCGGCTTTTGTTTGCGGTTTGCGCGTTAAGGCGCGGGAATAAGCGGCGGACGAGCTGAATAACATAAACCGAGGTAGTTTATGGCTAATTTTTGCTTTGAAGACGGAGAACAGACTTTAAAAAGATTAAACGTCCCCAAGGAGGGGCTGAGCGCTGCGGAAGCGGCGGCAAGAAAGGAAAAATACGGCGCGAACGAGCTTGAAAAGAGCAAGTCGGCGGGGCCTTTAAAATTGTTTTTTGCGCAGTTTAAGGACTTTATGACAATTCTTTTGGTGGCTGCCGCCGCCGTTTCGGGGCTTATTGCGTTTATTTCCAAGGATTTAAACGATTTGACGGACACGGTTATTATAATTACCATTATTATTTTAAACGCCGTGGTGGGCACCGTGCAGCAATACCGCGCCGACAAGGCGATTGAAAATTTAAAAAAGCTTTCGGCTTCGTTTTGCAAGGTAAGAAGGGACGGGCGCGAAACGGTTATCCCGTGCGAGGAGCTTACGGTGGGGGATATCGTGCTTTTGGAAGAGGGCGACGTAGTGCCCGCCGATTGCAGAATTTTGGAGTGCAATTCGCTGATGTGCGACGAATCGGCGCTGACGGGCGAAAGCGCGGGCGTGGAAAAAAGCCCCGAAAGAATACGCGGCAACAAGGTGGCGCTGGGGGCTATGAAAAACACGCTTTTCGGCTCTACCTTCGTGGTGCGCGGCAACGCGACCGCCGTCGTCACGGGCGTGGGCATGGAAACGGAAATGGGCAAAATCGCCTCGCTTTTGCAGGGTGGCAAGGCGGGCAAAACCCCGCTTGAAAATTCGCTTGAAAAGCTTGGCAAAATTATTTCCGCGTTCGTTCTGGCGGTGACGGCGGTAATATTTATCGTGGGGTTGTTCGTGCGGCAGGACGGACTTTTGAAAAACTTTATGTCGTCGGTTGCCGTGGCGGTTGCCGCCATACCCGAAGGCTTGCCCGCCGTGGTTACCATAATCATGGCAATGGGCGTGCAGCGCATGTCTAAGCGCGGCGTTGTAATAAGAAAGCTTAAATCGGTTGAAACGCTGGGGTGCTGTTCGGTTATCTGCTCTGACAAAACGGGCACGCTCACGCAAAACAAGCTTAAAGTCGTTTCGGCATATTGCGGCGGGAAACGGCGTTCAAACGAGGATATTAAAGGGGTAATTGCGGCAAAGGCCGCCAAAAACGACCCAGAAAACAAGCTTTTGCAATGCATGGCGGCGTGCATAAACGTAAAGGGCGAAAAGGGGCGCGAGCTTGGCGACCCCACGGAGGTTGCCCTTAAAATATACGCCGACGAGTGCGGTTTTGCGGGCAGTTTTTTGAGAACGGGCGAAAAACCGTTTACTTCCGAAAGGAAGATGATGACCGTTGCCGTTGACGACGGCGGCAAAAAAATCAGCTTTACAAAGGGCGCGCCCGATATTTTAATAAAAAAGTGCACGCATATTTTGACGGCGACGGGGGTTAAAGAGCTTTCCGAAGCCGAAAAGGCGGCGGTTATCAAAGCCAACGACGAAATGTCGGACGAGGCGCTGCGCGTGTTGGGGTTCGCCTATAAAAGCGGCGGGGATATGTGCGAAGAAAGCCTTATATTCATAGGGCTTTGCGGCATGATTGACGCGCTTAAAGAGGGCGTTTCCGACGCCGTGGAGGAGTGCCGCGGCGCGGGCGTGACAACGGTTATGATAACGGGCGACCACGTGCGCACGGCGTTTGCAATCGCCAAAAAGGCGGGAATCGCAACCGACATGAGCGAGGTTATGACGGGCGAGCAGCTGGACGCCGTTCCCGAAGACGAGCTGGACGAAAAAATAGAAAGCTGCCGCGTGTTTGCAAGGGTTTCGCCCAAGCATAAGAACATTATCGTGCAGGCGTTGCAGCGGCGGGGCAAGGTGGTTGCCATGACGGGCGACGGCATAAACGACGCGCCGAGCATTAAAACCGCGGATATTGGCATAGCAATGGGGCGCGCGGGCACCGACGTTACGAAGAGCGCTTCCGACATGGTTATTACGGACGACAACTTCACCACAATAGTTTCCGCCGTGCGCGAGGGCAGAAGAATTTCGGGAAACATCAAAAAAACCATTCAATTCTTCATTTCGACAAACCTTGCCGAGGTGCTGGCAATTTTAATCGCCTCGCTGTTTTTGTTTAAGTTCGACTTTCTGCTTTCAACCCAGCTTTTGTGGCTTAATTTAATCACCGACAGTTTGCCCGTGCTTGCGTTGGGCATGGAAAAAGAGGAAAAAGACCTTATGAAGCGCCCGCCCGAGCGCGCAGAAAAGGGGTTGTTTTCAAAGCTTTCGCTTACTTCTATTGTCTTTTACGGGCTGTATATGACGGGGGTAACCATAGCCGTGTTCGTCGGCGCGCTTAACGTTTGCGGCAACAAGGTTGCAACCACAATGACCTTTATGACGATTTCGTTTTTAGAGCTTTTCCAAGCCTTCAACATTCGTTCTGAGCGCTCTTCCGCGTTCGGCAAAGACATGTTCAAAAACAAAATTTTGCTTGTAACCGTGGCGGCGGGCGTGCTCGTGAACGTGCTTTTGTGCGTAAGCCCCCTTTCCGTCGCGTTCGGGCTTGAAAAGCTTACGGCGGCTCAATGGGGCATAGTTTTCGGCGCGGCGGTTTCGGTTATTCCCGCGGGCGAAATCTTCAAATTTTTCGTTCGAAGGTTCGCAAAATTTGTAAAACCGCAAAAAATGTTACAAAATTTTCCTTTAAAAAATCGTCAAAAAATTACAAAATATAATTGACAATCGCATTTTGGGGTGCTAATATGGTTACACAACTTAAAAGGGCAATTTGTTTTATTTGGGTAGGGGAAACAGTTGCCGCCGCGGGTTTTTTATGAAAAATTCCGCACATTTTCAGCAAACTTGCGGTTTGCCTTTTTGGGTAACCGTTCAACTTTGCCGATTTTACATATATTAAAGGTTTTATCCCCTACTCGTAAGAGCAGGGGCTTTTTGTTGCCCCAAATCACGCTAAATCCCCCAATATGCGGGGTTTTAAATATAAAAAATATTTTTTTGGGAGTGAGAGGGAAATTGTGAACAACGCTGCGCTGCGGCGCACCACCCACCCAATGCGGTCAAAGCGCAGCGGCGTACACAAAAAACTCTCTCGATAAAAAATTATGGGTAGGGATAAATTGAATAAAAAGGTAAAATTTGCAGGGCTAATTGCGCTTGCTGCCACTTTTTTGGTTGGCGCGGGTGCTTTTGCCATAAACTTTTTTAGCGGGGCAACAAGCGAACCCATAGTTGCCGAGGCGGCTACGGCAACCGAAATTGCCACAAGCTGGGCTAATTTTATAAAGGGCACGGGCGCAACTTGGACTTTGCCCGACAACTGGACTGCGCCTCAAACCAACTACGTTGGTAAATTTGGCACAGACGTTTCGGCATTCAAGGACGGCGCGCTTTATATCCCCGAGGGCAGAACCGTTACCATAAATTTAAACGGAAAAACCCTTAACAGAAACTGCGCGCAGGTCAGCACTTATAACGGCTGCGTAATTTATAACGACGGCAATTTAACGATAAGCGGCACCGGCACCATTACGGGCGGCAACAACAGCGAAGCCGGCGGCGGCATAGTAAACAACGGCATACTTACCATTGGCGGCGGCACGATAACGGGCAACAAAACCACCAACGATGAATACGGCGGCGGCGGTATATTCAGCGGCGAGGGCTCAACGCTTACTGTTACAGGCGGTACAATTTCAAATAATACCGCAGACCATAACGGCGGCGGTGTTTATGCCCTCGGCACAATTAATATAAACACGGGTACTTTTACAGGTAATTCCGCAGGCTATCAAGGTGGCGCAGTCCTTTATAGTGGTGACAGCTTTACTCTTGGCGGCGGCAGTTTTACAAACAATACTTCTGTTAGTAGCGGCGGGGCTATTTATTTAAATATACTTAACGGCAGTATCGGCAAATTTACCGGTGGAACCTTTACGGGTAATTCTGCGGGCGGTGACGGTGGTGCAATTTGTATAGGTACAAGCGTTGGTAGCGTTACTGTTTCTGGTGTTACGGTCAAGTCAAATACGGCTACTGGCGCTGGTGGCGGTTTACGTATTTTTAGAACGAACGTTACCATAAGCGGTAATTCTGTATTTAATGAAAATCATAGTAGGTTTGGCGGCGGTATTTCGTTTCAATCAAACGAATCAGCCCACACGCTTACCATAAGCAATACTGACATTAGTTCTAATACAATTCATGCAGTAAATAATGGCTCGGTTCAAGGCGGTGGTCTTTTGGTTGAGGCTGGAACGGTTAATTTAAACGCGGGTACTAACATAAGCAATAATAAACAGCAAGAAACCGACACTACTTATTACGGGACTGGCGGCGGAATTTATTCAACAAGCAGTTTGACTTTGAACGGCGCCACAATAGACAGCAATTCGTCGCGAGGTCATGGCGGCGGCATATATAATAATGGCTCTCTTAATATAACCGGTAATACTGTAATAAGCAATAACTGGATTTCAGTTATCTCTACCAGTGGTTACGGTGCTGGATTATACAATAATAAATCCGCAATTTTTTCCGGTGGAAAATTTTATAGAAACGGGTTTAAAAGCGGAACTAAGACGATTGGCGTAAATCAGGGCGGCGCAATGTGTAATAGCAGTTCGCTAACAATAAACAAGTGTACTTTTGAAAGTAATGCGGCTTCGTCCACGGGCGGCGCAATATTGCAGTTGGCAGGCAGCATCACTATAGGAGCTTCAGGTGGCAACAACGCCGATGTTGTGTTTAAAGATAACTACACACCAAATACCGGCGGCGCTATTTATTTGTGGGCGGGTTCCGTTACTGTTAATAGCGGTACGTTTGAAAGTAACGGAGCAGTTTCCGGCGGAGCGATGTATGCTAATAGAAATACTATCATAACAATTAACGGCGGCGTGTTTAAAAACAACGGCAAGCCTATGACGGGCGCATATGCGGTTAGCAGCAATACGGCGTATGGCGGAGCATTATATGCGTCATACAATGACGATGGTACCGTTTCTACTATAAATATAAATGGGGGAAGCTTTACCGGTAACTACGCAGACGTTGGCGGAGTAATTTGTTCAGTGGCAAAAGTAAATATAAAAGCGGGAACTTTTACGGGGAATACTGCAGGACGAGGTTCGGCGTTGTTTGTCAGAAGCAGCAATTATGCTGTAACAACTATAAGCGGCGGTGATTTTCACGACAACACAGCGTCGGGCACTGAGAATAACGGAGGAGCCGTTATCTTTGCAGAATCAAATTCAACCTTAACGTTAAGCGGCGGAAAAATATATAATAATACGACAACGCTGACTACTGCGCCAATAAATAGTTGCGGTGTTCGAATTATGGGTACGCTAAACATATCCGGCGCGCCTGCTATTTACGGCAATAAAAGAGGCACTACGGCGGCAAACCTCTATGCGGATAACACAATCAATATTACGGGAGCTTTAACTTCCGCGCTTAATATTTATACTTTAAATACGGGCGTTTTAACAAAGGGTTATAACGCTACGGGTAAACTGACTACTTCAACTCAAATTAAGTCCGATTTGGGTTATACGGTAGCTTATCAAAGCCAAGAAATAATAATCTTAAAAAGCGGTTCGGCAAGCACGGCAATAGTTACTCCTACAGGGGCTAGCGGGTTGGCGTATACGGGCAGCGCTCAAGCTGTAATTTCGGGATATATTGCTTCGGATATGGCAATAGCAAGCGTTGTTTATACGCGCTATACAACCACAAGCAATACTGCTTTTGAAACAACAAATACTACCGCTTCGTACACGGTTAGCGGAAACAATATTATGGCGACAAACGCGGGTAAATATGTGTTTACGTTTAAACCCGCGGGCAGTAAAACAAGCTGGGTTCAGACAGACGGTACCGTATCAACCACTAACCCTTCAATAACGGTTATTATAACAAAAAAAATAACGTCTTGGACACCGGGCAATATGGGAACCTATTCATATACAGGAGCTTCGCGCCTTTCTTTATTTAATGCGCCAAGCGTAGCTTCAGGCACCTCTTTTTATGGCATTTTAAGCGGCTGGACAAGAACTTTTTATAGAAACAGTAAAACAACTGCGAATATTGTCGACCCTTCTTCTGATGCAAATTATGCAAAGCAAGCAGGCTATTATATTTGCTCGTTTGTTCCTACATATGTGAGCGACGCGGTGGCTTATAACAATTACGTTGGAAGCGTTGACCGTGATTTGAGAATTAATAAAGCGCAAGCTTCAACTCTTACCGTTACGATTGATAACGCAAACAATATAGTTTACGATGGTTCAGCGAAAAAACCTAACTTTACAATAAGTTACGGCGGCGTTACCATGTATACGTATAACGGCGCGACGGGGGCGATTACCACAAATAATGCTACGGCGCACGGCACGCTTACTTTTACTGTTGCTTACAGTAGTAATATAGAGCCTGGCACGGCAAAGGTAAAAATAACAATTTCAAGTGGAACTAACTTTGAAGGCGCAGTAGAAATTAACTTCACCATAAGGACTAAGTCGATGTCGGGCGGTAACATTACGGGCAGCCCTACGGTTACGCTTTCGAAAACTTACGACGGCACTACTACGGTTACGGTAAGTAAGGGTACGCTTGCGCTTGTGGGCGTTAATAACGTTACTATCGACGGCGTTGTAGGCAACTACGACAACCCCAACGTTGGCACGGGCAAGACGATTACGGTTACTTTAATTCTCGGTGGCTCCGAGGCGAAGTACTGGGACGCGCACGTTACTGTTTCGGGCGGTTCCATTACCGCGAAAACGCTTTCTTCGTCAACGGCTTCGGTTGCGGACATTGCGGCGCTTACGTATAACGGCGCGGCGCAAACTCCTACGCCCGTGGTTAAGGACAAGGCGTTAAACAAAACGCTTGTTAAGGACACGGATTACACCTATACATACACGGCGAACGTGAACGCGGGCACGGCGACGATTACTTTTACGGGCAAGGGGAACTATACGGGCAACACGCTGACAAAGACCTTTGTTATAAACGCGAAAAACATTGCCACGGACGGCACGGTTGCGGACGTTGCGGACGTGACCTTTAACGGTGCGGCGCACACGCCTGCTCCGGCGGTTACGAACTCAGCGAAGAACGCGGGGCAGACCTCGACGACTTTGACTAAGGACGTGGATTATACGCTTTCGTATTCGAACTCGAACGGCGGTGCGGGGAATTCGACAAATGCGGGCACGGTGACGATAACCGTGACGGGCAAGGGGAATTACACCGGCACGATGACGCAGACTTTTGCGGTTAATCCCAAGGATATTGCGGGGGCAACGGTTGTTTTGACGGACAACACGGGGCTTGTGTATAACGGCTCGGCGCAAGCGGCGGGCGCGAACGTTTCGATTGTTTTGATAACGGGCGACGAGGCAACCGAGCTTGTTTCGGGAACGGATTTCACGCTTTCGTATAACAACAGCGTTACGGGCACGACTTTGCCTACGACGAACGCGGGCACGATAACCGTGACCGTGACGGGCAAGGGGAACTATACGGGCATGGCGGCAAGCAAGCCGACTTACGCGATTGCGAAGGCTGAAATTAACCGCGTGAACTTCGACCAGACGAAATTTATTTATAACAACCTTGTGCAGGCTCCGGCTGCGACGGATTACGTTACGGCAACGACGGTAAACGGCACCAAGGTAGCCGTAACTTCGCTTTTGAGCGTTTCGGCTGGACAGATTGACGCTTCGACCTATTCGGTTGACATTACTATAAACGCGGCGTATGCGGGCAACTATAAGTTTGCTTCGACTGTGACGAACGCTTCGACGAGAGTGGACGACGCGAAGATAACGCGCGAATACACGATTGCGAAGGTGAAGATTACCGGCGTGACGTGGAGCGCGGACGAATTGACTTACAGCGGCACCGCTCAGGCACCTACGGTTGAAAGCTTTACCACCGAGGCGGTTGTAAACGACAGACCTAACGCGGGCACGCTGTTTACTGTCAGCGGACAGCAGACAAACGTGCGCGAGGACTGCACGGCGGTTGCCACGATTAAGAGCGAATATGCAAACAACTATGAGTTTGCAACCGACTTGCAATATGGCGGCAACGCAAACCAGACGAGCAAGGCTTATAAGATTACGCCCGCAAGCATATTGAAGATTGACGCTGCAAAAGAGCTTGCAACGGCTTATAACGGCACGTTCGACGGCAAAAACCACGACAGCGTTGATAAAAACGCCAAAACTGAAATAAGCAAGGACAAAGACAGCATAAAGTGGTACTTTAAGGAGACCGCAGAAGGTACGGTATGGTTTGAAAATATGCCGTATTATAAGGACGCGGGCACTTACGAGGTGTGGTATAAGATTACCGCGGATAACCACAAAGAGGTAACGGGCAGCGTAACCGTAAAGATAGAGCAGCGCGACTTAGCCGACGCAATAATCGCGGCTATGGCGGACGAAACCTATACGGGCAGCGCGTTTACGCCCACGCCCGCGGTAAGCATTCAGCTTGTTTCCGCTCCTGCCGCTGCCGAAAGCTTAACGGCCGGCATACACTTTACCTACAGCTACAGCGATAACATAAACAAGGGTACGGCTACGGTTACCGTAACCGCGGTTGCGGGCGGTAACTATAAGGGCAGCGCAAGCAAAACCTTTGTTATAACCGCTAAGGATATTTCCGATTCTACGGTTAAGGTGAACGACATCGCTGCGGAAACTTACAACGGCTTGGCGCACACGCCCACGCCCGTTGTAAACGACAGCCAGAGCGGCACTACGCTTGCAAACGGCACCGATTACACCTTTACGTATTCGGCAAACGTTGCCGCGGGTACGGCTACCATAACCTTTACGGGTAAGGGTAACTACACCGGCACGACCACCAAAAACTTCACGATTAACGCGAGAACGCTTACGGGCGCGAAGATTAACGGCGGCAACGCGCTTGCCGACGAAACGTATACGGGCGCGGATATAACGCCTTCTTCGTACTCGCTCGAAGTAGATTTGACGGGTTCGGGAACGTATACGACGCTTGTGCTCGGAACGGATTTCACGCTCAGCTACACTAACAACAGAAACGCGGGCACGGCAACCATTACCTTTACGGGTAAAGGCAATTATTCCGGCACGGCAACCGCGGACTTTAAGATTAACGACGCAACGATTATCGCAAACGTAAACGAAAGCGAGCTTTCGTGGATTTACGACGGCAAGACACACAAGGTAGGGCTTGGCAGCGCGGTTGCGGCGTATTCTTCCCGCGCGCTTTCCGACGAGATTGTAAACATATTAATCGGTTACTCGGTTAAGGGCGGCAATGCGGTGACGCTTGAACTTATAAAGAGCGACACGAAGCCCACCGACTGGACGGGCGCAAAATCTACGCTCGACTTTAAGGACGTTGCCGACGGCGGAAAGGTTTGGTACCGTTTAACTGCGGATAACCACGCGGAACTTGTGGGCAGCTTCGATATCGAAATCGAGCAGAAAGAGATTACGGCAATTTCCGGCGTAGCCTTTAACGACAGGGATTACGACGGCACCACAACCGCAACCCTGAACAAGACTAACGCGGGCAATCCCACGTTTACTGGTATGCTCGAAGGCGACGCGCTTACCGTTGACGGCGCGGAAAATATCAACTTCGACACGAAGAACGTAGGCACGGGCAAGGCGGTTACCGCAACGGGCGTTACGCTTGGCGGCGCAAGCGCGGGCAACTATAAAATTGCCGCGTTTACAAGGGCTACGGGCACGGCAACTATTAGCCAATTAAAGGTAATAATCGAGTGGCACGTAGATAATTTCGACGGCGAAGAAGGACTTAGCATCGTATACGACGGCAAGCCCCATAAGGCCGTTGCAAGAATTAAGAACAGAGCTACGGGCGACCTTGACGAGCTTGTCGTAAGATTTAACGACAGCAAGGTAAGCGGTGAAACCGTAACGCTGAGAGACAGCTATAAAGTAGAAGTTTACGAAATCCAGAACGACAGCGGCAACTACACCTTAGAGGGCGTAGCGCTTGAAGCAAGGCTTGAAATCGTAGGCTCGGGCAACACCATCTACCGCGATTTGGAGGTGGAAAGCGGTTACGTTTACGACGGAAAGGAAAAGAAGCCTTCGTTGTACTACAACAAGACTGAAAACGGCGTAACGACCAAGGTTTATATTTCGGACGAAGAGGACGCATTCGTAACCTATTCGGTAGACGGCGTAGACGGCGGCAAGGCGATTGACGCGGGCAACCACAACGTAGTGTTGCAGTTAAGCCCCAAATACGACTGGTCGGGCGATTTGAACGGCGTGTTCACGCTTACAATCGGCAAAGCTACGCTTTCGATAGACGAAATCAAGGCGGACGGCGCAACGGTTGAAAGCGACGGCGTTTATACCTACACCTATAACAATACGCAGTATGCGCTTACCGAGGATTGGAGCAACGCAACAATCGACGGCAAAAAGCTTTTAGAAGTGTTCGGCTCGCAGACGTGCCCCGAGGGAGTAAGCGTAAGCTACTTCTACGACGGCGCGGTTGCAAACGGCAAAACCGCGGCGAACGAAAGCGGCTACGCGGTTGAAATCCGCTTTACCGTAAACGGCAACTTCAACGCGATTGACCCCATAAAGGCAACCTTGAAGATTATGCGCAAGGAAATCAACCTTGACGGCGTAAGCTTTGCGGGCGTCGGTTCGGGCTGGACGGGGCTTTCGGTAAATTACGACGGCACCTTAAAGACGGTTGAAATAAGCGGCAAACCCGCCGAAATAAGCGCGGTAAGCTTTGAATACTTCAAGGGCGGCGCAAGCGTCGGCACGGACGGCGTAAGAGAAGTGGGCGCGTATTCCGCGGTTGCAACGTTTACCTTCGACAGCGTAAATTATAAGCTTGTAAAGGGCGGCGCTGAAGTAAACGATTTGAGCTGCGATATAACCGTAGTCCCCAAATCGCTCGATTTGTCGGGCGTAACGTACGACGGCGCAACCGACGAAAACGGCGTGCCTTACGACGGCGAAACGCACAAGATTGCGGCGGGTAATATCCCCGAAGGCGTAACGGGCGTAAGCTATGAATACTTCGAGGGCAATAACAGCCTCGGCGCAAACGGCGTAAAGAACGCGGGCGAATACAAAGTTGTGGTTACGTTTGCATTAAGCGACAACTACGGCGGCGGCACCACCACGCGCGAAGTAAAAATAAAGATTAACAAGGCTGTGCTCACGGTTAAAGTCAACGGCTCGGTAATAAGCTACGGCGACGAAGCTAAAAACGACGGCGTAACTATAAGCGGGCTTTTGGGCAGCGACACCGCGGCAATTTTAAGCCTTACTTACACCTACACGCACAAACCGAGCGGCAGCGAAACGGTCGGCGCAGCATACAGAAGGGGCGACGACGCGGGCGAATACGTAATTTCGGTTACGAGCGCAGAACCCCAAAACTATACGCTTTCGGTTGAAACGGGCATACTTACCGTTAAGCCGAGAGAGATAACGGTTTCGTGGAAAAACGGCGAAAACGACAACAACACGTCTTTCGAATACGTTTACAGCGAAGGCACCGTCTGGACGCCTTACGCATACGTTACCAACGCTTACGGCACCGACAATCTTAAGCTCGTCGTAAGCGGCGGCAGAGAGGACGCGGCGATGAACTGCACCGCAACCGTAGTCGGCATCGAGGGCGAAAAGGCGCACAACTACAAATTGCCCACGGTTGAAGCAAAGCGCACGTTTAACGTTTTGCCCGCGCCGAGAACGGGCATAATAGTGTGGGAAGAGGCGGAGTTCGTTTATAACGGACAGGCGCAGGCTCCCAAGGCATATTACTTTGAAAACGAAACGGACAGAATACCCAAAGAGCTTTCGGTTTCCACAAACCGCAGCGCGGTAAACGTAGGTCACTACACCGCAACGGCAAGCCTTGGCAGCAATTACGATTTGAAGGGCGAAACGACCAAGGAATTCGACATAATCGCAAGAAAGGTTTACGTGGAAATTCTCGACGCTTCGGTGCGTTATTCCGCGAATATCGACTTCGGCGTGCTTGACTGGACAACGTTTGACGGCAGCTACGGATTTGTAAGCGGCGACGTTTGCAACATCAGCTTAAACGCGGCGGTAAACGGCGTCGGCAAGTTCAAGATTGAAGGCTCTTACAGCTTTAATAACACCGCAACCGCGGCGAACTACAAGGTTATTTTCGTAGGCAACCACGTTGACGGCGACGGCGGCGTGCTTACCGTAACCCGCGGCAAGTACGACATGTCCAACGTTACGTTTGCGGGCACCGAAGTAACTTACGACGGTCAGGCGCACAACGTAACCGTTTTGGGACTTCCCGAAGGCTTGACCGCAACCGTAACCTATTCCAAGGACGGCATAAGCTATGCTGCGGGCGAGGTTATCAACGCGGGCAAATACACGGTTGAAATTAAATACAGCGGCGACTTCGCAAATTACGAGGCGGAAGCGGCTACTACCATAACGCTTGAAATAAAGAAAGCGGCGCTCACCGTTAAGGCGAACAACAGCGAAATAGTTTACGGCGACGAGCCTAAGGCAAACGGCGTAACCTACAGCGGGTTCGTAAACGGCGAAGACGAAACGCAGGCGGGAATAATTTTCGGCACTCTGCTTTATACCTACACTTACACGAGGTACGGCAACGCGGGCACTTATTCCGTAAAACCCACGGAAGGCTGCCTCAGCTCGGATAACTACGACATAATTTACGCGGCGGGCTCGCTCACGGTTAAGCCCCGCGAGCTTACCGTTGAATGGTATGCCGACGGCGACAAGACCTCGACGACGCTTAAATACGTTTACGACGGTTTAAGCCACGCTCCCGTAGCGGTAATAGCAAGCGGCGTTGTAAACGGCGACGTCGTAACGGTTACCGTAAAGGGCGCGCAGACGGAAATCGGCGAAAACTACACCGCAACCGCGGTAAGCGGCAACGCGAACTACGTTGTTGCGGCAAGCTGCGAAAAGGTTGCGTTCGGCATTATCCCCGCAGAAAAATACACGCTTGTATGGGACCACACCGAGCTTGTTTACAACGGCGAGGTGCGCAAACCCAACGCGTACTATTACGACGCGGACGGCGAACGCCAGACCATTGCGGACGGAGATATCTCTTTAAGCGGCGCGGGAATTAACGCGGGCAAATACACCGCAAGCGTAAACGTAACCGTAGACGGACACGTTTTAATCGGTTCGTACGAATACGAGATAGTAGCGGCTTCGGTAACCGTAACCATAACCAACGACAAAACGGTTAAGTACGGCGAAAAGGCAATCTTTAGCGCGGCGGATTGGAGCATAACCGAAGGTCAGCTTTTCAACGGCGACGACCTCAACGTTACGCTTAAAACCACTGCGGACGAAAGAAGCAACGTCGGCGCATACGCAATAACGGCGGTTTACGGCAACGGCAACTACAAGGTTACCTTTATAAACGGTACTCTTAACGTAATTAAGGCGGATGTTGACGAAAGCGGAATCGTATTCGATAACGTCAACCAAACCTACGCATATAACGGCGAACAGCGCAGCGCCAAGATAGTTTCGCTCCCCAAGGGCGTAACGGGCGTGCGTTACGAATACAAAGACGCGGCGGGCAAAGTAGTTTCGACCGAAGGCGTAAAGAACGCGGGCGTATACACCGTAACCGCAATCTTTACGGTGGACGGCAACTACAACGCAGTTGCTGGAACATATTCCACAACAATTACCATAACCGCAAAGGAACTTTCGGGCATAACGCTCACGGGCGGAACGGTAACTTACGACGGTATTGCGCAGGTTCCCGCGCTTAACGGCGACTTTACCGCTATAACCGACGTTGTTTACACCTACGTAAAGGGCGGCAACAAGGTTGCAAACGCGGTAAACGCGGGCACTTATACCGTAACGGTAGTGCTCACAATCGACAGCAACTACGACGCAAGCAAGGTTTCGGGCGCGGTTTACGACGCGGTTAAACACACGCTTACCTTAACGACTACGCTCGTTATCGAAAAAGCGGAGCTTACGGCAACGGCGCACGACGGCGTAACCGAATACGGCACGGCGGCAAACGCAAACGGCTACGGATACACTTTAAGAGGCTTCGTAAACGGCGAAAGCGAAACGGTTATAACCGTTAAGAACGTAATTTACGGCTACGCAACAGGCAAAAACGTTGTCGGCACGGCGGCTGGCGCATATGCGGACGAAATAACCGTAACCCTTGTGATTGATGCCGAAAACTATGTAATGTCGGCAAACAATGAAAGCGGCAAGCTCACCGTAACCCCCAAGACCATAACGGTTGAATGGCAGGCGGGCGAAGGCGGCGAAGTTCTCGACGGCAAGTTCGTACACAAGTACGACGGCAAGGACTACGCTCCCGTGGCGATAGCCAAGGACGAAAACGGCGCGATTGCGGGCTTAACGCTTACCGTAAGCGGCAAGCAGTCTGCCCTCGGCGACAATTACACCGCAAGGGTAACCGCATTGCTTGGCGGCAACGGCAACTACGCTCTTCCTTTGGAGGAACAGGTTGCACAGTTCAGAATTATAAGCGAAAAGGAAGAAATCCGCGACGGCAAGGTTATTTGGGACAATACCGAGCACGAGTACGACGGCAAGCCCTACAAGCCCACGGCTTACTTCTATGTGGGCGAAACCAAGCACGAAATACCTTCCGAACTTATCACGGTTGAGGGCGGCAGCGCGGTTGACGTAGGCACGTATATTGCCAAAGTTCCCGCAACGGTAGACGGCGTTTCGCTCGATAGCGAAAGCACGGAAATGTCGTTTGAAATCAAAAAACGCACCGTGTATATAGTAATCGGCGACGCAACCACCTATTACGGCACTCCCGTAAATCTCGGCGCGGTATCGCTCGGTTACAGAGCGGGCAGCGCAACCTTCCTTAATTCGGATTATAAAATCGAAGTTACGTGCGAAGCCACCGTAACGAGCCCTATAGGCACTTATAAGCTTGCGGGCAGGTTCATAAGCAACGACGCTTCCAACTACAACGTAGTGTTCTGCGGAAGCTGGGCAAGCCCCGACGCAGACAACGGCAGGTTCGGTACTCTTACCATAGAACGCGCCGTATACGATACTTCCAAAATAACCTTTATGGATACGGAAGTAACTTACGACGGACTGTTCCATAAGGTAACCTTAAACGGCTTGCCTTCGGGACTGACGGCGGATAACTACGAGTGCATCTATACAAGCACGCAGGGCTTCGGCGGCGGCGCTGAGGGCGTAAAGGGTGCGGGCGTTTATAACGTAACCGTTAAGTTTAAAAACCTCGACCCCAATTACGAACTTATTTCCGATATGCACACCACGCTCGAAATAAAGAAAGCGGCGCTTACCGTAAAGGCTAACGACAGCGAAGTAATTTACGGCGAAGAGCCCTTGACTGCGGGCGTAGACTGGGCTAACGCGGGCTTTAAAAACGGCGAAACCGAAAGCGTTCTGGGCGGCGAGCTTAAATACAGCTACACCTACACGCGCGGCGCAAGCGTCGGCGATTACGTAATAAAAGTAAGCGGACTTACCTCGGCTAACTACGAAATCACCTATCTTGCGGGCACTATGAAGGTAATACCCCGCACGGTAACGGTAAGCTGGTATTACGACGAAACTTTGGGCACGCAGGCGCTCACGTACGTATACGACGGCAACGCGCACAAGCCCGTTGCGGTTGCGGGCAACCTTGTTGCGGGCGACGTGGCTACCATTGAAGTAAGCGGCGAAAGAATAGAAATAGGCGTAAACTTCACGGCAACTGCGGCAAGCATAAGCAACCCCAACTATAAGCTGCCCGAAGACGGAAGCGAAAAGGCTTCGTTCTCGGTTATGCCGATTGACGATAAGTATATAATCTGGAATTACAGCGAGCTTACCTACAACGGCACGCTGCAAATGCCCCACGTTTATTACCTTGACGAAAACGGCAACGAAGTTTCTTTGGACGAATACAGAACGGTAACGAGAAACAACGGCGTTTCCGCGGGCGAACACACCGTTGAAATTCCCACCACGAAATACATCGAGCTGGGACTTCGCGGCAACGCAACCTACAACTACAAGATAGAAAAAGCAAAGCTTACGGTTAAAATAAACAATTCTTTCATTAAGTTTAAAGACGCCGTGACGTTCAACGGTTACCTTGTTGAAGGCACCGTGTTCGGCAACGACAATCTGGGTATTGTCCTCGATACGAACGCAACGAGCGCAAGCAGCGTGGGCGAATATGAAATAACCGCAACTTATTCCAACGAAAACTATGACGTAACGTTCGTATACGGCACGCTTACTATCGAAAAGGCGGACGTAGCGGAAAGCGACATAGAGTTTGACAACGCGAACAGGGAATACGAGTACGACGGCACGTTGCGCGGCGCGCAGATTAAAGTTCTGCCCGAAGGCGTAACGGGCGTGCGTTACGAGTATCTCGACGCAAGCGGCAAAGTGGTTTCCGCGGACGGCGTTAAAGACGTTGGCGTTTACACGGTAAGGGCAATCTTTACGGTAGACGGCAACCATAACGAAGTTAAGGGAATCCACACCACTACCATAACCATTACGAAAGCTGCGATAAACATCAGCAACGTAGTGTTTGACGAGCAAAAGACGCTCGGCTACACCGGCGAAAAGCAGGAAGTATTCGTAAGCGGTACGGCAATAGGCGTTTCGGGCGTAAACTACACTTATTACGTATACGACGCAAACGCAGCCGAAGGACTTGGCGCAAAGCTTAGCTCGGCTCCCGTAAACGCAGGCAAGTACGTGGTTGTTGCGGAATTCGTCGCAATGGATAACTACACGGCTGACGACGTTAAGCTTACGATGCTTTTGACCGTTGAAAAGGCGGCTCTTACCGTAACCGTAAACGACAAAACTCTCGTATACGGCACGGCGGCGGACGCAAACGGCTACGGCTACGTAGTTCAGGGCTTGCTCGGCGGCGACAAGGGCAACGAAAACGCGGTACTCGGCGGCTTGACGCTCGCTTATGCGCAGGCTCAGCACGAAAACGCGGGAACTTACGACATAGTAACGGAATGGAACGGCGTTCAGGCGGCTTCGTTCGAAACGGATAACTATATAGTTACCGTAACCAACGGCACGCTTACCGTAACCAAGTACGTTATAACCTCGGCGGACGTTGAATGGACGAACGCCGCGGGCGATACAACCAAGACGTTTATTTACGAAGAGGACGGCAGCGAGCACGCGCCCTACGCAAACGTGAATATAAGCGGAATTACGCTTACCGTTTCGGGCGGCGCAAGCGTTGCGGGCAAATACGTTGCAACCGTTACGGGCGTTGACAACGCAAACTACGAGGTTGAAGCAAACATTACGCGCACCTTCGAAATAGTTGCAACCATGCCCGAAATAGTTTGGACGGATACGCAGTTCGTTTACGACGGACAGCCGCACGTTCCCACGGCAACGCTTGCCGACGGTTCGGCGGTAACCGAAACCGTTACCGTTGTTGAAGGCAGCGCGGTTGACAAGGGAATTTACACCGCGGAAATAGTTTACAACGGCAACACCTACACGACGGCGTTCGAAATTACGGCGCGTAAGGTTTATATCGTAATAGACGAAGTAACCACAACCTATAAAACGGCTCCCGACTTTACGGGCGCGGGCAGATACCTTTACGGCGACGCCGACAAGCAGTTCGTGGGCATTGACATAGACGACGTGCTCACCTACCGCAGCTCGGTGCCTGCAACGGCTCCCGTAGGCTCGTATGCGGATATGATTACCGCAAGGTATACGGGCAGCGATAACTACGAAGTAACGATAACGGCGGGCACGCTAAGGATACTTAAAGCGCAATACGACATGTCGGGCGTAAAACTCAGCAGCTACAGCGTTGATTACGACGGCAAGCCGCACGCGGCTGAAGTAGTGGGCTGCCCCGCGGGCGTAACGCCTCACATTTCTTACTATACTTCCGCAAGCGGCTGGAGCTTCGACCAGAATGGCGTTGTTGCCGCGGGAGTATATGCGGTTAAAGTAACGTTTACTTCGGACGACGACAACTACGAGCCTATTCCCGACAAAACGGGAACAATGGAAATCCGCAAGGCTACGCTTACCGTAAAGGCAAACGACAACAGCATAGTTTACGGCGACGAGCCTGAGGCAAACGGCGTAACTTATGCGGGCTTTGTGAACGGCGAGGACGTATCCGTTCTCGGCGGAACGCTGGGATATTCCTTCAACTACAACCGCAACGGCGCGGCGGGAACTTATGCCATAACTCCCGAAGGCTACACCTCGGCAAACTACGAAATTAAGTTCGTAAGCGGCGTTTTGACGGTAGAAAAGAGAGTTGTAACGGTAAACTGGTATAAAGACAGCCTGTTGACGGGCGCGGCGTTGCAGTATACCTACGACGGCGTAACGGAATTCAAGCCTTACGCGGTTGCGGGCAACGTAATTTCGGGCGACAGCGTAACGCTCACCGTAAGCGGCGGGCAGAGAGCTGCGGGCTTGCAGTATCGTGCAACCGTAACGAGAATAAGCAACGGCAACTACGCCCTTCCCGAAGACGGCAGCGCAAGCGTATCGTTCGACGTATTGCCCCGCGCATACGAAATAGTTTGGGAGAATACCGAATTTATTTACGACCCGTTGAAGAAACAGGCGCCCGGCGCATACTTCTTTGACGAAAACGGACAAAAGATTGCGCTTACGGTAACCATTCTCGGCGGCAAGTACAACGTTGACGCGGGCACTTACACGGCAATGGTAACGGGCGCGCCCAACGGCGTTTCGCTCGGCGACCTCGGCGGAGAGTTTGCGAAGATGTTCGAAATCAAGCCGAAGGATATCACAATCAAAATCAATTCGGTAAAAGCAACCTATAAAAACCTGCCTTCGTTCGACATAACCAACTGGACATACGTTGGCGAAAACAGAATTACGGACGGCAACTTTATAACGCTTCTTTGCGACGTAACCAAAGTAACCGACCCCGACGCGGGCGTTTACGCGATTACCGGTATATGCAGCAGCAAGAACTATAACGTAACGTTTATTAACGGCACTTACACAATAGAGCGCGCGGAAATAAGCGTTCCCGTAATTGCAAGCAAAAATTACACGGGCGGAATTTTAACCGCGGACGTACCCGAAAACCCGATGTACGACGTATTGAGAAACTACGGCGGAATTAACGCGGGCAGCTACGTTGTAAGGCTTTACCTCAAATCCGAATACACCAAAAACTACAAGTGGACGGATACGGAAGAGTATTACATCGATTTGGAATTCCGCATCAACAAGTCCGAAAACGAGTGGACGACGCCTTTCGAAATGGATTGGGTGCTCAATGCGGACGCAACGACGCTCAACGCAAACGTTCCCGAAAGCAAGTTCGGCACGCCTGTGGTTAAGTTCTATACGGACGCAAGCTGCGCGGCGGGCACCGAAATAAGCGAAAGCGACATTTTGGCGAACAAGGCGCAGGGCAGAACGTATTACGTGCGCGTAACCGTGGAAGATACCGCAAATTACAGCGGACTTACGTTTGAAAAGAGCATAGTAATCGTGGGCGACAGGTCGCTAGCACTCAATTGGGAAGCGTTCGACGCAACCTACGACGGAACCGAACACAAGCCTAAGGCTTACGTAACGATAGACGGACAAAAGGTTTATCTTGTGGTAACGGTAAACAGCGCTGACGGCAAGGCAATCCACGCGGGCGATTACACCGCAACGGCAAAGTTCAAAGCGGAAAACGGCACAAACCTTTCGGGCTATAAGCTTTACGAAGGCGCGCCCTCGGCGGATAAGACGATAGCGTTCAGCATAGCACAGCGCAAAGTAGTGGTTGAAATCGGCGACATAGGCAATATCGAATACGGCACGGTTACCATCAACGTAGACATGATAGTTGCAAGAAGCATCGTCGAAGGCAGCGTGGTTGCGGGCGACAACTTAGACTTGTTCTTCCGCGGCACGTTTACCGAAGTAAACGGCTTTGTAAACGCGGGCAGCTACGCAATTGTCGGCGAATGCAGAAACCCCGACTACGACGTGCAGTTTATAGGAAGCTGGAACGGCAACGACGAATTAAAGGGCAAAGCAGGAACGTACACCGTTGATAAGACAACGCTTTCCGTAAATAAATCGGGCAGCGACTGGTTCGACGAGGACAAAGTAATAGACCGCAATCAGGCGGCGTTCATTACCCTCGGCGAAAAGAATGACGAAACGGGCGAGTATAAAAACATTTCGCTCAAAGGCAACAAGCAGGGCGGACTTATAATCACCTATTCGGGACGCGCTTACGAGTATAACGGCGAAAATCTTACCGACGAGGAAATCGCGGATAAAATCGCGAAGAACCAGACGACTCCTCCCGAAATTATGCAGGCAGGCGACTTTGTGGTTTACTACTGCATAACGGGCGACGAGAACAACGACAACTACGTGCCTAAGTACGGTCAATGGATTGTGCGCATACGCGTAAGGACGGAGTTCATAATCGTAAACTTCACGGGCGGCTTAACCGCAACCTACGGCGAAGCGAGCGACAGAGATTTGTTGCCCGAGCTGATTGCAAACGGCTGCATAGAAATCGGCGACGGCTTCCCAGTAACGCTCGACGAGCTTAAAACCGTTGCAAAGGCTTACGCTTACGAGGACGTAACCAACGAAAACGGCTTTGTAAACGGCGGCACGGCGGTAGGACAGTACACTATTAAATTCGTATTCAACGAACATATAGATTCGAAGTACGATTATATAGAGTTCAAGTACAGCGACAGTAACGACAAGGCGGATACGAACGTAAACCGTTATAAAGTAACCGCCCGCGAACTTGCCCTTGAATGGGGCGAAAGCAAGTTTGCTTACGACGGCGCAAGCCATATCCCCAACGCAACCTTAAAGGGACTTATCGGCGGAGAAACGGTAGAGCTTTCGAATATAAAGCTTGGCGAAGCTTATACCATTCAGCTTAAAAACGGCGACGTAATTAACGTAACCGTAACCTTGTTCGACGGCAACAACACGACCGACGCGGGAGTGTACATGCTGCAGGCGGAGGTAACGGGCAACGAAAATTACGTAATTAAGACGGGCGCGGTGGTTGCGGTAAGCATAACCGACGAAAGCCAGATAACCCTTCCCACGTGGGCAATCATAGCCATTGCTTCGGCGGCGGGACTTGCGGTAATGATTACAATAATCCTTATCGCGGTTCTTAAAAAGCGCAAAAAGGCGCAGCAGATTGCTGAAGGCATGATTGACGAAGAAGGCTTTAACGAGGATTACGTAGGCTGAAACAAAATGCAGTAAAATCAATAACCGCGGACACAAATGTGTCCGCGGTTAATTTTTAAATCGTGTTTTTAAATTTAATCTTTAAGATTTTTGACAAAATCGTAATAAACGTTATCAAAGGCGTCGTCGCTGTTCATAAAATTGCCCTCTTTCTGGCGTTGGATATATTTCCAGTAAGCCCAGTCGTATTTAAGGTATTTGTCCTCGAAATCCTTCCGTAATCCGTCAAGGCTTTCTGCTTTTCCCTCGCCGTTTAAAAGCAATAATATGCAAGAATACAGGTTATCCAAAGAAATCAAAAGCGCCTTGTCTATTTTGTAAAAGGGCTTTATATACGTTTTAATTTTTCCGTAGCCCGTAAAAAGCTTTTCAAGATAAATCTTTTTAATTTCTGCGTCGTTTAAAGCCGTTTCAACCGCCTCGGCGTGTGCTAGCCCTATTACGTTTGTAAATCCCTCGCGTATTTCGTAAAGGTATTTAATTCTGTTGTCGAGAACAACCTTCTGCACGCGGCTTTTGCGGTTTTGAATCATATTGTAAGTAAAGCTTACAACGGAGGTAACCAGCGCAATTCCCGCGGTTACAATAGCGATTATCGTTTCAACGCTCATTTACATCACCTTTAATTTTCATAATTTTTCGTGAATTTGCAATGCGGATAATTGGAACAGCCGTAAAAGAGACTATATTTGCCGTTCCTTAGTATAAGCGAGCCGCCGCATCTCGGACATATGCCCGATTGAATGTCGTTTTGTGTTTTGATTATGTTTTTTACGTGTTCATTTTCCGTTATTGTATTGCCATTTTTTAAATCGTTCAGTTTTTGATAATAAAAGTTTAATTCGTCCTTAGAAAGAATTTTTTGGTCAAATCGTTTTAATGTTAAAATTAATTCTTTTAAACTGCATACGTTTTCGGCATTAACGTTCGATATGTCTGCGTTTCCCGTAAAAACAACGTAGCTGTAAACGGAGGGACAATCGTTTAATAGTTTTGAAATATGATAAGCATGCGAAGCATTCTGCTTAACGGGATTATAAAACCGGTTTTTAACGGTTCCGTAAGCTAAAACCTGCGTCCAGTCTTGTTGTGATGAACTGCCGTAAATGGTGCCTGCGTAATTTTTTGTTTCTATTACCCAAATGCCCGCGCGGTTTATTACGATATGGTCTATCTGGGATGTTGAACCGTTTTCTGTTTGAATAATCAAATTATTAATTACGTATTTTTCGTCGGCAATATTTTTGCCGAGCTTGCGTGCAACTTTGCGTTCGCCTCTTTTGCCTTTGAATTTTGGTGATTTAAAATATATTGTTGCGGCAATTATCGCCGCGACTAAAAGTACGGATAAGATTATCGAAAATATAAGCAAAATAAGCTCCTTAACCGTTTATTTCATCGGTGTTATTTGTGGTTGCGGCGTTTTTACAGCTTATTAAAATGTGGCAAACGCCGAAAATTACGGCGGCGGCGATTAAAGGGATATATGCTAAAATAACGCCGCTGAACAAAAAGATTGCCGTGGGGATTACCGAAAGGGACAAGGCTTTAAGCATGCCGTTGCTGTTCCAGCAAACAATCCAAAATATTAAGTAACTAAGGCACAGCGCGCCGTTTACGCAAAGATAAACTGTAAGCGCGTGTTCAAACCAAAAGTTGAAATATGTGTAAGGAACGTTGAAAACCATCAGCGCCATGCACGCGTATCTGCCGATTTGTTCAAAGATTTCGGCGGGTTTGTTTTTGTAAGCGTTTTTATATCCGTCCTTTTTGAGCACGGCGTAAATTATATTCGGCGCCATAATAACCGCCATAATCGCAAGTCCGTAATAGTTAAACCAGTCCATAAACAGATTATAACAATAATTACTGCCGTTTTCAAGCGGATTTAAAAATAAAACGCGGCGGGAGTTGAATAATTTCAACTCCCGCCGCTGATTTTGCGGCAAAGATAAATTAATTTAAAACGAACTTTTAATTATCCGTTTTTAATCTCAGCAGATATTCCTGACATAACCGGCTGTTATCATTAACGGTAACTATTTCGCGCTCGCCGTTTAAATATACTACTAAAAATTTTGTGGTGGGGCTTGTGTGGTACGAGCCATAGTTTGTGTTTCCGTTATTACCATAGGTAGTAACCGAACCTATGTCCCCGCCGCTTGATTTAAGGATTTGCGTATAATCAATGTCGTGCAGGCGGCTAAGTCTTTCGTCAGTCTTTTGCTTGTGCCTGATAAACAAAAACACGCTTACGGCAATGGCTAAAACAATCAAAATAATCATAAACGCTATTAATAATTTATAACTTGTATCTAAATCGCTAAATAGCAAGTTAAACATAATTTTCTCCTTAGTCGGTAGCGTATTTTTATTATACATCATTTCATTATTGGTTTATGTTTACGTTCTTATAATCATCAATATAAATGTGTAAAAACCACGCTTTACTAAAAGTTTTGTTGAATGATTTGTCCAGCCCGTCTTTTAAAACCGCATATAAAGCAATACAGTTATGAAAATAACTTATCATAAGCAGAATCATTAAAACAAAGCCCGAAACAATTGAGATTGTAAGCGCTATATCTAAGTTTAATGGCAAAATCAAAAATATGCCAAGAGCAAACAGTACGGACGTTAATAACGTTATTATAAGATAATGTAACGTTTCGGAACTGAATAAATTTTTTTTGCAATACAGGTATGAACTCCATTTACCGTGATTACAAAAATTGTTACCCTTTTTTGCGAGAGACCTGTAATAGAGAGATTGCACAGTATCTTTGTTCAATTTTTCGTTTTTAATGTTCATCATACAGGTAATGGTTTCACAGCACAGCCAATATACTTCTTTATATATACGATAACGAACCGTAATTACGGAAAAGATTACGCCTATGACGCCTACCGCAATAAAAATAAGCCCTTTGTTTAAGTTTGAAAAGCCTTCTATCGAAAATGCCAAAGGGATTAACAAAGAAAATATTGAAAGATATAAAGTGATTATTTGGTCGCGTTTTGATTGTTGCAGCGTAAGCTCTTTGTGGGTTTGTTCGTATAAACTCGCAAGGTCGAATTTGTTTTCGTGGTTAATATCATTTTCTGTAACTTCTTTAAAATCAAATTTTTTCTCTTTTGTGTTTTTGTTCATTATAAGTTCTCCGTGTAGGGAAGTTCCTTTAAATATTTTTTTATTATGTCATTTAATTTTTCATAATTCTCTAAATTATTCGCCCCAACTAAAACGGTGGGTTTGTCGTATGAAAGATTTTCACCGTTTAAACCCTTTAAAACTCCGCCGGCTTCTTTAAGTATAAGATATGAGGCGGCGTAGTCCCAAGGAAAAACGCGGATTTCAAAATATAAATCGCATTTACCTGCGGCAAGGTAACAGAGTTCTAATGCGCAACTGCCGAAGCGGCGGAAATCATTACATTTATTGTAAACATCGAATATGATATCGCGGCAAATTTCCGCATACTCTTTGCGGTAAAGACTCATAGCGGTGCAAAACAAAGAGTCTTTAAAAGTTTTGTCCGAAACGCATATTCGTTTTCCGTTTAATTTTGCTCCGTGTCCCGCCACGGCAGAAAACAAATAATGTTTAAACGGAGCATACACAACCCCGATTACAGGCACGTTGCGTGATAGTAATGCAATTGAAATTACGCATTCTGAAATATTTCTCGAAAAATTCGTAGTGCCGTCAATCGGGTCTATTACCCAGGTAAATTCATTTTTATTATCGATAAGGTGCTGTTCTTCACACAAAAACCCTGACGAGGGCAATAGCTTTTTTAATTCGGAACACAAATAGTTTTGCACTTCGATATCTGCGGAAGTTACTATATCTTCATTTGTTGATTTTTTTTGAATAGTAAAATTATGTTTTTTTACGATTCCGTCAGCATTTTTAACAATTTTAATTATATCTTTAATTAACGTTATATAATCGGCCATGTTATTCCTCAAATGTTTTTATAGGGATTATGTAAAAAGAAAAAGCAACCTGAACATGCTCCTATAAAAGTGGTTCGTTTCAGGTTGCTATTGGTGGAGATAAGGGGATTCGAACCCCTGACCTATACGTTGCGAACGTATCGCGCTACCAACTGTGCTATATCCCCGAATTTTTCCGAAAAGCTTTTAAACGCTTTTGGAAAATTTATGATTAAATTATTTTTTGGTGGGAACAAATGGGCTCGAACCATCGACCTCTTGCATGTCAAGCAAGCGCTCTGACCAACTGAGCTATGCCCCCTTATCAAACTTTGCTATTATTATAACAGCAGATTTTAATTTATGCAAGCGTTTTTAAGGCTTTAAATGCATGCGCGGTTTGTTGCTGAATTTTATTGAAATTTTTCAGCGGTAATGATATAATCATTTTATTATATAACGTAAGGAAATACTATGGACAAGCAGGTTTACCTTAATTTCGTAAACATTTTAAAGGAAGAGCTGGTGCCCGCAACGGGCTGCACCGAGCCGATTTCGGTTGCATATGCTGCGGCTTTGGCGCGGGATACTCTGGGGGCAACGCCCGAAAACGTCGAAATTTCGGTTAGCGGCAATATACTCAAAAACGTTAAAAGCGTGGTTGTTCCCAACACGGGCGGGCTTAAAGGAGTTGCTTCCGCCGCCGCGGCGGGAATTGTTGCAGGCAACGCAAAGGCGGAGCTGCAGGTTATCTCGTCGGTTACCGACGACGACCGCGAAAAGATAAAAGAATATTTAAAAACCGCAAAAATTTCGGTGGCAAGTTCAAACACGGGCTGCATATTCGATATTTCTGTAAAATGCATAAACGGCGAAAATTTCGCCCTCGTGCGCATTGCAGGGCATCACACAAACGTGGTGCATATCGAGAAAAACGGCGAAATTATTTTAGATAAAAGAGTGGTAACCGCCGAAGCCGCGCTCACCGACAGAACCTCTTTGTCCGTGGAAAAAATAGTGGAGTTTGCAGACGAAGTAAATCTTGCCGACGTAAAAGACGCTATTTGCCGCCAGATGGAATATAACGGGGCGATAGCGGCGGAAGGACTTAAAAACGATTACGGCGCGTGCGTTGGTAAGGTGCTTTTAAAATCCTTCGGCAACGACGTGCACAACCGCGCCAAGGCGACGGCGGCGGCAGGCTCCGACGCGAGAATGAACGGCTGCTGTCTGCCCGTTATAATAGTTTCGGGCAGCGGAAATCAAGGAATGACGGCGTCTTTGCCCGTAATGGTTTACGGCGAGCACCTTAAAGTTACAAAAGAAAAGTTAATCCGCGCGCTTGTCGTTTCCGACCTCGTTACGATACATTTAAAGTCGGGCATAGGCAGGCTTTCGGCTTATTGCGGAGCGGTTAGCGCGGGCTGCGGCGCGGCTGCGGGCGTGTGTTATCTTTACGGCGGTGGTTACGACGATATTTCAAAAACGCTTATAAACGCGCTTGCAATAGATTCGGGGGTAATCTGCGACGGCGCAAAATCGAGCTGCGCGGCTAAAATCGCTTCGGCGGTGGAGGCTGGGCTGGTCGGTTTGGAAATGACGAAAAACGGCAGCGGGTTCTGCTGCGGCGACGGAATTCTGGGCGACTGCGTGGAGGGCACAATAGACAATGTTGGCGAGCTTGCAAGTGTGGGAATGAGGAATACCGACGAGGAAATAATAAGGCTTATGATAAAGCCGAATAAACGCTAAACGTTATTAAACGGCGCATATTGCGGCGGCAATTTAAAATTTATTTTAAGAATTATATAAAAAATCCTTAAAACGGGGCGCTTATGTTATTCAAAAATAGTAATAGTAAAAAATTTAAGGGCGGGCTATAACCGCCGACAAAAGAATGATTGCGCTGATTAGCGCGACGGCGGTCTGCGTTGTGTGCTTTGTGCTTGCAATAGTTCTGCTTATTTTAAACAGCATAGTTTCCACCGCGGCTTTTGCCAACGAGTATAAAAGCGAAACGCTTGTGGGTTATTACGCCTAATATTTGGGCACGGTAAGAAGAAATATACCAAGAACCACGTCGAACGAAGGTCTGAAAACGGGCTATCCCAAGTACTGATATACGTTAAATCTTACTACGGAGCAAAAGAATGCGGTTATAGCCGAAGCTAATTATCTTGCCACAACCGATACGGCAAACGCCGGCGGAAGCAATAAGGCTTATCCTTATAACAGCATGGACAAGGACGGTAAACTTTATTATAACGGTGAGCCGTCGCTCGATAAAAACGGCAAACAGCGCGTTTTATACAAGCACACTGCCGCGGCGGGTATGTACCTCGGCGACGTTTCCGACAGAGAAGCGGGCGTGGTAAAAAGAAACTCTCCGCCCGAGAGCATACACAAGCTATTACGACATTACGGGTATTTACGCGCCCGCGGGCGAAGTTGTTAAAATTCAGCTCAGCGAAGAGGACATGGAAGCCACGGGCGGCATAACCGTGCATATCGGGCAGGCGCTTTATAACGGACAGGCGAACAATATCTGGAACGCGAGAAACGTAAACCGTATGCCCACTCTACGGCGCGGTATAAATATCTCGCTTTAAATAAAATAGAGTTCGAAACGGCGTTATCTCTTCCGGGCGGCAAGGTTTCGTCCATCGACAGCGCGGCAACAACCGTCCGCGGCGACTGGACAATCGCTTCCGCAAACTCGTTCTTCGGTCACGTTTACAAGGCGGGACGCGGCGCCGTGCTCGAATTTTCGTTTACGGGCGGGCGGCTTGCAATGCTTTCAACCGATTTAACCGCCGCCGGGTTCGAAGTTTATATCGACGGAAAAAAGGTCGATTCCCTTGAAATGAGGGGCAACGAGGGCGGATTTATGGAAGTTTCCTATCTTTCGCCCGAGCTTGAAAACGGTGAACATAAAGTAAGTATAAAATGTTGCGGCTCGGCTAACTTCGATTCGGCCGTAAGCTGGTAAATATTGGAGGTAAATATGGATAAGGAAAACAAGGTTATAGACGGTATTTTCGAAAATCTCGAAAATAAGGACGAAGAGCTTTCGCCGTGCGCGCGGGCGTTGCAGCTTTATAATGGGCGCAACTACGACGAAGCCGTAAAGCTTTGGGAAGAGTGCGCAAAAAAGGACGACGCGGAAGCTTTGTTTTGGCTAGCCAACTGCTTTATGCAAGAACTTGCCGGCAAGGAGCTTTCCGAAGAGGAAAGAATTAAACAGGGCTTTAAATACGCCCTGAAATCCGCCGAGCTCGGTTTTGTCAAAGGGCAGCACTACGTTGCCGTGCTTTATTTAAACGGCGCGGGGGTGGAACGCAACTGCAAAGCCGCAGTCGAATGGGCAAAAAAGGCCGCCGCCGGCGGACTTGTTTCGGCAATAAACACCGTGGGTTATCTGTACGAATACGGGGATTATATCGAGGACGCTGCCGAGGATAAGAGTAAAGCGGCTTTCAACTGGTATATGAAGGCGGCTCAAAGCAACGACGCGGCAGGACAAACCAACGTGGGCAGATGCTTTGCCGAAGGGTTGGGAGTCGCCCGCGACAAGCAGGAAGCGGTGGTGTGGTATACCAAAGCCGCCGAACAGGGACAGGACGAAGCGCAGTTTTGTCTCGGCGAGTGCTACGACGACGGCGAGGGCGTGGACAAAAATCCCGTTGAAGCCTTTTACTGGTATAAGGAGGCGGCAAAGCGCGGGCATGCAAAAGCCGCGTGCTACGTGGGTTATTGCTACGAATGCGGCGAGGGCGTTTCACGCGATATGGCTGAGGCGATAAAGTGGTATCAGATTTCGGCTCAAAAGAACTATGCGCAGGCTTTTTGCAACCTTGGGTGCTGCTACGAGGAAGGCAACGGCGTAAAAAGGGATTTGGAAACCGCAAAAAAGATGTTCGAAGCGGGCGCAAGGCTGGGACACGCGATGTCGCAGTATAACCTCGGCAACATTTACGCGTTTGGTATGGGCGTTAAAGAAAACGTTGAAGAGGCCGTAAAATGGTATTATCAGGCGGCGCAACGCGGAATGAAAGAAGCTCAGTATAATCTTGCGCAACATATTTATAAGGGGCTTGGCGTAAAACAGAGCGCCGAACAGGCGGCGTATTGGTTTTTGCAGGCTGCCGAAAACGGCGACGCCGACGCGCAGTATAAAATCGGCTCGTTCTACCAGAACGGTATAGGCGTGGAAGAGGACGAGGAAGAAGGCTTTAAGTGGTTTCTCCGCGCTGCAAAGCAGGGCGATTCGGACGCGCAGTACGCCGTGGGTATGTGCTATGAAGAGGGTTACGGCGTAGACGTTGATTTACACGAAGCGCGCGAGTGGTATTTGCGTGCGGCGGAGCAGGGCAACCGCGAGGCTAAAAAGTATCTTAAACGCGTAAACAAACTCCTTGGCAAGTAAAACGCATATAAACTGCGCATAACTTCTTGTATTATTGAAATATGGAAAAAGAAAACGAACTTATAGACCAGATTTTAAAAAATTCCGCGCGCGGCGAAGAAGAATTTGACGCGGCGGACAGAGCAAAGGCGCTTTACGACGAAGGCAAGCTTGAAGAAGCCGCAAAGCTGTGGTTTAAAGCCGCCGAGGCGGGCGACTCTTACGCGCAGACCTGTTTGGGCATATGCTATCTCGAAGGCGACGGCGTGCCCGAGGACGAAGCCGCCGCCGTAGAGTGGTTTAAAAAGGCGGTTGCGCAGGATTATCCCCAAGCCTATTACGAGTTTGCCATGTGCCTTTTAACGGGTACGGGAATTGAAGAAAACGCCGAGGAGGCGGTTAATTACCTTAAAAAGGCGGCAGAATACGACCTGTGTGCGGCGCAATACGAGCTGGCGCAATGCTATTCGGGCGGCGTGGGTACGCCGAAAAATCCCGAAGAGGAATTCTATTGGCTGAAAAAGTCGGTTGAGCTTAACTACGACAAAGCGCAATACGTTTTGGGTATGTGCTATTTAAACGGAACGTGCACGGAAAAGAACGCGGAAGAGGCAATCGCGCTTTTAACCCGCGCCGCCGAGCAGGACAACGTTTTTGCACAGTACGAGCTTGGGCTGTGCAGTCTGAACGGAAACGGCACGGTTAAGGACGTGTTAAAAGCCGAGGAATGGTTTAAAAAGGCCGCCGAACGTGAGTACGCCCCCGCGCAGCACGATTTGGGGAAAATGTACGACGAGGGCAACGGCGTGCCAAAAAATTACGCCGCTGCGGCGGAGCTTTATAAAAAAGCTGCTGAACAAGGGTATCCTCAGGCGCAAAACGATTACGGCTGGTGCTTTGCCGTAGGCAAGGGCGTAAAAAAAGACCTGCGCGAAGCGGGCAGATGGTTCCGCCGCGCCGCCGAGCAGGGCGATATGCGCGCGCAGTATAATTTGGGCATGTGCTACGAAAACGGCTACGGCATGAGCGAGGACGCAGACAAGGCGTTTAAATGGCACTTAAAATCTGCCGAGCAGGGCGACGACAGAGCGCAGCTGCACACGGGCTGGAATTATTTAATGGGCAACGGCGTAAAGGCTAACGGCGCCGAGGCTTTAAAGTGGCTTAAACGCTCGGCAATGCAGGGCAACGCGCAGGCAATGAGCGACGTCGGCTATTGCTACCAAAACGGCACGGGCACAAAAAAGAACCGCGAGGAAGCGGTAAACTGGTATCTTAAAGCCGCCGGTCTGGGTAACGTAATGGCAATGTATAATCTGGGCTGCTGCTACCGCCACGGCACGGGCGTAAAAAAGGACGCGTTAAAGGCGGTTGAATGGTACGAAAAGGCGGCTGCAAACGGCGAGGCGGACGCAATGCTTAGCCTTGCTTATATGTACGAACACGGAAAAGGCGTTAAAAAGGACTTGAATATCGCCGCAGGCTGGTATAAAAAAGCCGCCGACGCCGGCAACGAGGGCGCCGCGATGTATCTGCAAAAAAAGAAATTTAAAAATTAAACTATATTATATGCACAAAAAGACGGTAACAGTACCGTCTTTTTTGTTATTTTGTGAAAGAATAAAATTTTTTGGAAACGTTTCCAAAAACACTTGATTTTTGGATATTGCGGTAGTATAATACAAGAAAAGAAAGAAATTAACAAAAAATTTTAGTTTCTATCGTCTTTGGAGGAAAAATGGCAGGGTTATCGTTAAAGCATATCTATAAAATTTATCCCGGCAAGGAAACGGCTAAGAAAAAGCTGTTCCGCAAAAAGAATGACGGCGACGAAAAAAAGCGCTCGGGCGACTTTGTTGCGGTTAAAGACTTTAATATGGAAATAGAGGACGGCGAATTTATAGTGTTCGTCGGGCCTTCGGGTTGCGGTAAATCTACCACGCTTAGAATGATTGCGGGGCTGGAAGATATTACAAGCGGCGAAATGTACATAGGCGACACTCTCGTCAACGACGTTTCGGCAAAGGACAGGGATATCGCCATGGTGTTCCAAAGCTATGCGCTTTATCCGCACATGACTTCCTATCAAAACATTGCGTTCGGGCTTAAAATGCGCAAAATCCCCGTAGAAAACAAGGACGAAAACGGCAACCCCGTGCTGGCGATAGACCAAAAAAAGATTAAGGAGCTGCGCGGCAAAATCAAAAACGCCGAAGCGGATTTGCGCTATGCCGAAGAGGGCGAATATAAGCTTTTGTTCCGCGAAAGGCTTGAAGCGCTTGACGCCGAGCTTACCGAGGTTAAGGGTACGCAGACCCCCGACGCCGCTCTTATTGAAAAGGTTAAAGCCGAAATCAAAAACGTAAAGCTTGCCCAAAACGCGGTTTTAGCCGCTTACCGCAAGAAAAAAGCCGACGAAAAAAGGGCGGAAAACGCTTCCGTAACCGAAAATACAGGCGAGGCGGTTACCGCGCAAAAGAAGGAAGAGGCTGAAAAGCTATTTGCCGAAGCGGCGGCAAAGGCGCAGGAAGCGGGCGTTGACGTTTCAAGCGTTAAAACGAGCGAAATAAAGACGGGTATTTTACAGCGCAAGGCAAAGTTCGAGGAAGATTTAAAATATTACTCGGAAACGCCCGTACAGACCTACACCTATAAGCACATGCCCAAAGAGGAAATAGACGAAAAAGTAAAGTGGGCGGCGGGAATTTTAGGCATAACCGAGCTTTTGGACATTAAGCCTTCGGAAATGTCGGGCGGACAGCGGCAGCGTATCGCGCTCGGCCGCGCGATGGTTCGCGGCCCCAAGGTTTTCCTTTTGGATGAACCGCTTTCCAACCTCGACGCAAAGCTGAGAACGACCATGCGTTCGGAAATAGTAAAGCTTCACAACCAGCTTAAAACCACGTTCATTTACGTAACCCACGACCAGATAGAGGCAATGACGATGGGCACGAGAATAGTGGTAATGAAGCTCGGCGTCGTTCAGCAGATTGACACCCCCACAAACCTCTTCGATTATCCCGAAAACAAGTTTGTGGCAGGCTTTATAGGCACGCCGCAAATGAACTTTTTCGACGTAACCGTTAAAAAGACGGGCGAAAGTCTTGAAGTTGCGTTTATAAACGGACAAAAACTGAAATTATCTTTGGCTAAGCTGCGCACAATAGATAAAAAGTATCTCGACGGCGGCGAACACCCGCTCACGCTGGGCGTGCGCGGCGAAAACCTGCGCATTTCAAAATCGGGGCTTGAAACTACGCTTACCATTAAGGAAGTTTTGGGCAACACCACCCAGCTTTTCGTAAGGCTTGCGGGCGGCGAAAACGATTATATAGTATGCGTTCCCGAACGCAACGACCTGCGCCCCGAAGACAAGGTAACGCTTTCCTTCGAAGAAAAGCACGTTCACCTTTTCGATAAAGAAACCGAGCAGTCGGTTATGCTGAGAACTTTGGGCAACGCTTAAAACGATTAAAAAAGAGGCGGGCGATGAAAGATTGGTTTAAGTTTGTCGGGCTTTCGTTCTTTTCCGACAAAATAGCTAAACAGGGCGTAAAGCGCGGTTATTTTACCGCGATTTTATGCTTTGTAGTCGCGTTCGTTATTCTCATTTGCGGAGTAATCGCCGCCGACCTTTTGCCTTTCCCCGCGCACTACGGCGCGGCGGGCGAATTTAAGGAATTTTTATATAACGCGTTTGCGGACGGCGAAAACGCGGTTGACGTTTTGCTTGAAAACGAGCTTGCGGGCACGGCGGAAGGGAGAGTTATCGACACTTTATCCGACGAAGAGGCGGCGGCAAAGTATAAAATCAACGGCTATAACCTTGTAATAGATACCCGCCCCGCCGACGCGTTCGACGATTTTATTCCCTATTGTCTTGCAAACGACGGCACGGGCGACAGAATAACTTACGAAGAATACTTAAATCTTTCCGACGCGGCAAAGCGCAACTTCGATTTTAAGGTGGAATACACCCCGCGCGAGCTTGTGCTTACGCCCGAACTTACCGAAAAGCACGAAATCTTTCTTTCGGGGCTTAAATCCGAAAACGCGGTTGCGGCGGAATATACGGCGTTGAAAAACAAAAAAGGCGAGCTTTCGAAAGAGGAATACGCAAAGCGCGCCTATACCCTTTATGTTAAGGCTTATTATCCGTCGATGACGGCATACGAAAGAACGGGCTCGGCGCCGCTTTTACGAAATTATTATTATCACAACTATTCGCAAAAGGCGGGCAAAGCTTATTTTTATCTGTTCAGCGACACCTGCACGGGCTGCTTTAATACTGACGCGGGGCACACCGTTCAGTTTTACGGCTTTTACGGCGGCATGGCAAACGGCAGGCTCGGCGGAACGCAAAGCGCCGTGGACGAATTTATAAAGAGCGCGTTTTACAACACCTCTAACGTAAGCGTTTACGTGTACGCAATGAATTTTATAAGGCTTGTGCCGTTTATCGTGCTTATGCCCGTAGTAATTGCGTTGCTCGCATACTGCATTTTGAGTTTAATAAAGTCGAATATAAGCAAAAAGTACGGCGGGTGCTTTAAAATAGTGGCTTCGTTTTTGCTTTTTGCCTCGCTTATAACCGCGCTGTGCACGTTCGTTTGCGGTTACTTTGTTTCAAGAAACAATCTGTTTATACTTGCGTTGGTGCTGTTCTTTGTTGTAACGCTTGTAAGAACGTGCGTGCTTATTATTATGGAAAAGATTAATTTAAAGAAAAATCCTCCGAAGGAAGAGAAAGAGGACGAGGTTTTTGCGGAGGTGCAAAATGATTTTATGCGCGGGTGAAATTCTTGCCGACATGATTGGCGTTGAAAGGGAAGGCGCGTTTTCATACGAAAGAAAGGCGGGCGGCGCGCCCTTTAACGTGGCTTGCGCGGCGGCTAAATTCGGCGCAAAAACCGCGTTTGCGGGCAGCGTCGGCGAAGATTGCATAGGCGATTTTTTATATGCTTTTGCAAATTCGCAAAAGCTTGAAAAGGTTTTGTTAAACCGCCTTAAAGACAGAAACACCACGCTCGCCTTTGTGGATTTGGACAAAAACGGCGAACGCTCGTTCTGTTTTTACCGCAACCGCACCGCCGATTACGTTATGCCGCAAATCCCCGAACAGCTTTTAAACGCGGCGGATATCGTGCACATAGGCTCTTTAATGCTTTCTGAAAGCGAGGGCATATCTTACGCCGAAGAGCTTGCCAGCCGCGCGCACGCCGCGGGGAAGATTGTCAGCTTTGACGTAAACTTCCGCACGGATATATTCAGGGATAAAGAAAGCGCGGTTAAAGCTTATAAAAAAATTCTCGCGCTTGCGGACGTGGTTAAATTTTCGGAGGACGAGGTTGAAATTTTTAGCGAAAGCTATATAAACGGCGAGCTTTACGAAAAACTCGTTTGCATAAGCCTTGGCGGCGCGGGCAGCGAGTGGAGGTTTAAGGGCGAAAGCAACACGGTTCCCTCCATAAAGGTCAAACCCGCCGATACGACGGGCGCGGGCGACGCGTTTTATGCGGGTATATTGTCGCAGCTTTGCGGACTGCCCCGCGAAAAATGGACTAAAGAAGTTTTAAATTCGGCGTTCCGCTTCGGCAACGTCTGCGGCGCGCTCAACACTTTGGGGAAGGGCGCAATAGACAGCCTGCCCGATTTGGCACAAGTACAAAACGCACTTTTGGAAACCATTCCACAAAAATAAGGGGTTGAATATGAAAGCTTTGAAAAAAGGGATAATTTCACTATTGGCAGCGGCGGCGCTTGTTTGCGGCGCGCTCGCTTTTCTGTTGCCCGCAAAATCCGCAAGCGCGGATACGGTAACGCTTGAAGGCAGCGGCAACGAGTTCGTATTAACCGAAAATTCGTTTTCCGCCGAGGAAAAATTCGTGTTTACCGCAACGGCGAACTTCGAAAACGGCAACGCGGCTGGGCTTGTGTTCGGCGCGGACGAAAACCACAAATGGGTTTTTAACGTGGACAGAGCCGCCAACCGCGTAAAATTAATATACTTTCCCGAAAGCGGCGATTTTGTTTTGCGCGAAGCGTGGTTTATCGGCAACGACAAAATTACCGGAGGCGAGCAATTGAAGGTCAACCACAAGGTTGCCGAGCTTGATAAGGTTCAGCTTAAAGTGGTAATCACTCCCGAAGGCGACAAGGCTTACGCGGAGTTTTACGCGGACAATATCCGCCGTTTCGCGTTTGACGAAAAGGGCGAAGAGCTTACCATTGACCTCAACGACCTCAAAGAAGGCTTAAGCTACGAGGGCGGCAAAACGGGATATAACTGTTTCAGCGCAAAAGTGAGCTTCAACGAAACATATACAGGGGTCAGCGATTATTCCTATTACACGGAATTATACCGCCAGCAATACCATTTTTCGCAGTATGCGCATTGGAACAACGACCCCAACGGACTTGTGTATTACGACGGCTGGTATCACCTCTTTTATCAGCATCACCCCTACAACAATCTTTGGGGCGACATGTATTGGGGACATGCGAGAAGCCGCGATTTGGCGCATTGGGAGCTTTTGCCCATATGCCTTTTCCCCGACAGAGAAAGCGACGGATTTGGTTTGGGCGACGGCTACATGTGGTCGGGCTCGGCAATGGTTTACCGCCCCGGTATGAGCGACGTTATCGACGGGCTCAATTGGTTTAAAAACGGCAACGGCACGGGGTTAATCGCTTTTTACACGCGCGACGCCGTCTATCAGGACCAGGTGATTATGTCCAGCGACGACGGCGGCATAACTTGGACAAAGCGCAAGGCGATTCCCTATTCGCTTTTGGGCGAAGCCAAAAGGAAATCCTGCCGCGACCCCAAGGTTTTTCCCGTTAAAAAGGATACGAACGGAAAAACGACGCTGTGGGGCATGATAGTAACGGGCATGGAAACCCACGACGTATGGTTTTTGAAGTCTACCGATTTGTTTAACTGGCAAAAGGCGGGCGGCTTTAACGCTTACCGCCCCGAGTGCCCCGACGTGGTAACTCTTAAAGCGGACGATAATACAACGCATACCGTAATAACTTTTACGGGCAGACAGTACCTCGTAGGCGAAATAGGCTACGACGAGGCGAGCGGAAATATTATCTTTACCGATTTTAAGGGCAACGTTGCCGCCAAGTACGGTAATATAGTAGATAAAGCTGATGACGAAGTAAAAGAAATTTTAAAGGCTGTTCCTTTCCAAACTATGGATTTCGGCCCCGATTCCTACGCGACGCAATCCTTTTACATCGACGACGAAAGCAGCGAGTACTACGGCAAAAAAATTGCGCTCAGCTGGTTCAGCGGCGTGCCCGGCGCCGAAGCTTCGATAGACAGCGGCGCGCTTGCGGCGGCAAGAAAGGTTTGGAACGGCGGCGGCATGACAATCCCCGTTGAATACGGGCTTGTGTCGGACGGAAACGGCGGTTATATACTCACGCAAACGCCCGTCGTTAAAACCTCGCAGAAGTTTAAAGAGCTTAAAACACAGATATATTCGGGGGTAAACGAGCAAATTACGTCCGAAAGCGAAAATATTTTAAAGGACTTGAACACGCATTGCTTCGAGCTTGAGGCAAGCGTGCAAAACCCCGAAAAAGCCGCGGTGTATTTCCGCATAAACATGAACGGAAGCGAGTATACCGAAATAGGCTGGAACGCGACGGACGGCTATTATGTAGACCGCACGCATGCGGGCGACGCGGGGCTTAATCTTGGCAATTACCGCCGCCGCTATTCAAAGCAGAGCGGCGACGGAACCGAACTCAACTTTTACATTCTTTCCGACAACGGCGGCGTGGAGGTTTATTGCGATAACTTCACCGTTCCCTTCTACGTTTTGACTTTCTCTTCACCCTACGCAACGAAGGCTGAGTTTTTCGCGGAAGGGGACGTAACCGCAACCGTAACAGTAAACGAAATATCTTCGGCGTGGCGCAAAGAGGCGCAGGACGGCGAAACGGTGCTCTATCTCGGCGCGGAGGAAATTACCCTTGACAGAGCGCTCACCTGCGAAAAGGAAGTAATGGCTTATTCCACCGCGGGCGGCGAAATCGAATGGGCTGTGGAAAGCGGCGAAAACGTGGCTGGCGTTGAAAAAACCGAGGGCGGTGCAAAGATTAAATCGCTTTCCGCGGGCAAGGCGGTTATTGCCGTAACCTGCGGCAGCGTAACCAAAAAAATTAACGTAACCGTGGTTTCGGGCAGCGTTGATTCCGACGTGGAATTTACGCAGGAAGGCAAAATTTCGGGCGATTGGTTTTTAACCGACGGCGGCTTGCAGGGCGTTCAATCTTCGGGCGACGGCTTTATTCTTTCCGGAAAAACCGCGGCGGACTTCACTTACGCCGCAACGTTTAAGCTCGAAGGCGCGGCTGCCGCGCTTGTGTTCAGGGCCGAACGCGGCGTGGACGGTTATCTTTCCAGATACCTTGTGGCAAATTACGACAACAACGGAAAAATCGTTAAGCTTTGGTCGCAAAGCCGCGAATACGGAAACGTAAACGTGGGCGGGCAGAATACCGATAAAATGCTATTAAAGGTTGCGGCTTACGGAAACAACGTAAAGGTTTATTTAAACGGCAACGAGGTGATTAACGCCACGCTTGACGAAGGCGAACCGACCGAAGGCCTGCTCGGGCTTAATTCGTGCGCGGCAACCACAACGTTTTCCTCGGTTGTCCTTGTAAAAAACGATTACGAATACGCGGGCTCGGGCAATCTCGTGATTTCGGGCGAAACCGAACAGCATATAAACGCAATTTATAACAATACGCTCGGCAACGTGAAAATAAACGGCGGCTTTTACAAAGAAAACGGCAGACGCGTAGAGCTTGGCGAAGATTATTTTAAAACCATTCCCCAAACGGGCGTTTACCGCTTGACGGTAAAGGGCGCGACAATCGTTTACGAAATTTCGGTAAACGTAACGGCAATTCCTGTGTTTACGGCGGCTGATTTGTATATAGACGAGGGCTGTAACGCGGTAATAAACGTGGGCGCCGCATCCCCGGGTGCGGTTACCTTAAACGGAGCCGAGCTCGCAAACGGTGAATATAAAGCGGAAAACGGAATTTTAACCGTTTATGCGCGCAACCTTAAAGTCGGCGAACACGTTTTGGAGTTCGCGGGAAAGAGCTTTAAAATAACCGTTACGGCCGTGCCCGCGGCGCAGCCGAACGGCGGCGGCAACGGCAACCTTGCGTTAATAGTTTCGCTTTCGGTTGTGGGCGGCGTGCTTGTTTTGTGCGCGGCTACGGCTGTTGCGGGAGTGATATTAAAGCGCAAGGGCAAAGTTTCCGCAGAACAATAATGGAGAAAAAAATGGCTACTACGATAAAGGACGTTGCCAAATACGCCGGCGTAGGCATTGGCACCGTTTCAAGGGTTTTAAACGGCGAAAAAGCGGTAAACAGCGAAACGCGCGAAAGAGTTCAAAAGGCTATGGAAGCGCTTGAATTTCAGCCCAACCGCATGGCTTCGCGGCTGAGGAAAAACGAAACGCGCAACATTGCGCTTTTGGTGCCCGTTGTATATCACCCGTTTTTTGCAAAGCTTGCAAACTACGTCGAGGCTGAGGCGGACAAATTCGGTTATTCCGTAATTTTGGTTTCATCGCAGCAGCGCGTTGAAAAGGAAAAGGACATAATCGACAGAATTCAGCGGCGCGAGGTGGATGGGGCGGTGTTCGTTACGCACTACGCGCACGACGCCGAAGAGCTTAAAAACTGCCCTATTGTTTCCATAGACCGCTCTTTCGGCGAGGATTATCCTTACGTAACTTCAGATAACTATAACGCAACCTTTAAAGCGGTTGAATACCTGATTGAAAAGGGTTGCAAAAAGGTGGGCTATATCGGTTCGAAGCCGTTGGTTTCTTCCGAGGTAATGGAAAGGGAAAGGGCTTATCGCGACGCAATGCAAAAGCACGGCATGGAAATCCGTTTGGTGAACGAAGCCATGCTGCACGGCGACGAAAGCAGCGTGGTGGAAGGCTTTTTAAACAGCTTCCCCAACGTGGACGGCGTTTTTGCTTCGGGCTATTCCATGGCTCAGGCGTTTTACGAAACGGCTATGCAAAAGGGGATAAACGTGCCCGAGGACTTGCAGATAGTTTCTTACGACGGCGCGTTCCGACAATGGAACAACAACAGATTATTAACTTGCGTGGAGCAGCCCATCGAGGAAATGGCGCGCGAGGTGGTGCGGGTGCTCATTAAAAAAATCCGCGGCGAGCAGGTTCCTTTAAGAACGGAGCTTAAAACCTCGTTTATAAAAGGCGCTACCACAAAGTAAAAATAATTTAAAAATTCGGCGCATTTTTTCATATGCGCCCCGCTGTATAGAGGAAACCTCTATACAAAAAATCATTAAAAGAAAAAATTTAATTGCGGCTTACGCCGCATGATAAGGAGATATTTTTATGAATAAATTTTTTAAAGCGGTTGCGGCTGTCGCTCTCGGCACCGTAATGATGTGCGGTTTTGCCGCTTGCGGCGGCGGCGAAGGCGTTGGAGGCACAGACGCCGAAGGCAACAAAATCGTAAAAATAATGGTTCACGTTGACGAATCCACGGCGGAGGGCAAGGCTTATAAAAAGAGAGTAGACGCCTTCAACGCGGCTTATAAAGAGCAGAAAATTAAGGCTTCGATAACCTTTAAAGCGCGCACCACGGGCGTTGGCGGTTACGAAAGCGTAATAACCAACAAATTCGCGGAGGGCACTCTTGACGATATAATCGCCTTCGACGCGCCCAACTGCGCGGCTTACGCCGATAAACATATTCTTTATGATATTTCGGAAATAGATCCCGCCGAAACGCAGTCAAAGTTTTATTCTACTTCGCTCAATACATACGACGGAAAGCTTTACGGTTTGCCCATTCAGGAATCGAGCGCGGGCATCTATTACAACAAGTCCATATTAAACGCGGCGGGCGTTGACGTAAGTTCGTACACCGTTGACAACCCCTGGACGTTTGAACAGTTCGAAGCGGTTTGCAAAAAGCTTAAAGACGCGGGCAAAACACCGCTCGATTTGCAGCTTTACAACGCAAGGGACGAGATGGCGCCCTATCTTTTATATCCTTTCATCTATGCGGCGGGCGGCGAGTTTACTTCGGCAGACGGACTTACCGCAACGGGATATATGAATTCCGATAAAACAAAATCAGGCTTCGAATTTTTAAAGGGGCTTGTAGAAAAGGGTTACACCTCGAATGCGGCGGGCCCCGTCGGCGCAACCGACTTTTTTGACGGAAAGGTTGCAATGTATCTTTCCTCGGGCTGGACTATACCCGATTTGGACAACAAGTATCCCGCGGTATTCGGCAATCACGACAGAAACACTTGGGGACTTCTTCCCTATCCTATGAAGGAACAGAAAGCAAGCGCAACGGGCAGCTGGTCGTTCGGCATTACCAACAACGGCGTTAAAGACAAATCCGCGGCAAAAGAGCTTCTTTTGTGGATGACCTCGCCCGAAAGCTCCAAGGTAATAACCGACGCAACGGGCATGATTCCCGCACGCACTGACGTTGAAACGAACTATGCGGCAGGTTCTCCCGAAGACGTTTTGATGCAGCAGCTTTCCAAAACGGGCAAGGCTCGCCCCGCAACGGTTGCTTATCCCAACTTCTCGTCAAACTTTTGCAGCGTAATTTATTCGTTTGCAACGCAGCAGACGGCTGCAACATGCAACCTTACCGATGTTCTTAACTCAAGAACAAACGAATTACAGGCCGAAATGAATAAACACAGCAAACATTAAGCTTGCTGTTTAAGGGGTTAAAATGGTAACTACTACTCTTATAATTCTTGCCGTATTCGCCGCGGCGTTCGTCGCGTTCGCCGTATGGGACGTAGTGCGCGCAAAGAAGAAGCGGGAAAAGTACCGCGTGGGTTCAACGGTTACGGCGTATTTAATGCTGTTGCCCGCAATACTGCTTGCGTTTTTATTTATCCTGTTGCCCATACTTTATTCGTTGGGCTACGCTTTTACGGATTTCTTTATCTTAACGCCCAACGACATAAACTTTGTCGGCTTCGATAACTTTGCCACGGCGTTTAAGGAAATCGGCGATAAGGGCATGCTCTATCACGCGATAATCAACACGCTTATATTCGTGGTGGGGGTTGTTCCGCTGCAAATAGGGCTTGCTTTGGGGCTTGCGGTTTTCGTAAACCGCAAAAAACGCGGCGTAAAGATTTTTAAGGTGTGCTTTTTCGCGCCCGTAGTAATTTCTTTAAGCGTAACGTCGTTTTTGTGGCTTGAAATCCTTTCGCCCGCTTCAACGGGACTTTTAAACTCGTTTTTGGGAATGTTCGGTATTCCCCCGCACGACTGGCTGCGCGACCCCAACACGGCAATGCTTTGCATAATAATTTTAAGCGCATGGCAGGGCTGCGGCTATCAGATGCTCATTTTCCTTTCGGGGTTGACGAATATCCGCAACGAGCTATACGAAGCTGCCTCGCTCGACGGCGCGGGCGCGTGGTCAAAGTTTGTTCACGTAACCTTGCCCGGACTCCGCTCAACGCTTGTATTCGTAATAATAACCGTTTTCATCGGCGCGTGCCGCGTTATGGTTCAGCCGATGATTATGGTCGGTTATCAGGAACACGTGGTAACCTTAAGCTATTACATGTACCAGCAAGGCTACGAATTCCGTTGGGTAGGTTATTCCTCGGCAATAGCGTTGCTTATGACTTTGGTTATAGGCACTATAACGTTAATTCAGCGCAGGATTTTAAGGGAGAAATGAAATGAAAAAGCAAAATGTTATTCCCGTAGAATATACGCTTCTGCGCAGAAAGCGCGTTAAGGGCGACAAAATTGCGAAGGACGTGGTTTATTACGTTTGCGGAATTATCCTTTCGCTGCTGTTCCTTTTTCCGCTCGTTTACATGCTTGCAACCTCCACAAAGAGCGAATCGGCTTACGTTGCCGACGCGGGCTCGCTTGCAATGTTTTTGCCCGATTTCGCAAACCTCGGCACTATGTTCAATAACTACGGCAAGGTGTTCACGGATTACGGTATTTGGCGCTATGCGTTAAACAGCTTTCTGTATGCGGCCATTGTAATAGTTTTAAACGTGCTCATAAACGGGCTTGCGGGCTATGTAATGGCAAAATTGCGCTTTCCCGGCAAAAAGCTTTTGTCGTTCATGATTATTTTCTTAATAGTCGTGCCGGTGGAAACTTCTATAATTCCCTTGTACTCAATAGTTAAAACCATGCTTGGGTTAAAGGGCGTAATGTCGGTTGCGGGCGTTGTTCTTCCCGCGGCGATAAGCATATTCAACATATTCCTCTTCATTCAGTTTTTCGAGGGTATTCCCAAGGAATACGAAGAGGCGGCAAGGATAGACGGCGCAAGCACGATGGGAATTTTCTTTAAAATCATACTTCCGCTTTCCAAACCGATAATCGCAACCGTCGCCGTGTTCTGCTTTATAGGCGTGTGGAACGATTACCTTTGGCCTACGATGATTTTGCCCTATCCGGGCGAAGGCGAGTGGCCGCTCTATCCCATACAGTCGGCGCTCAACACAATCCAGAGTATTAGGGGTATAACCACGGGCGAGGTAATGGCTTCCCTCGTAGTTACAAGTATTCCCATATTCGTTATTTATGTTGCGGCGCAGAAGTATATCGTGCAGGGCTTCGGCTCGGCAGGGCTTAAAATGTGAGGAAAAAAATGAAACTGAAAAAGACGATTGCTTTAATAACGGCATTAAGCTTATCGGCTGCGTGCGTTCCGTTTATTTCCGCCTGCGGCGGTTCAAACGAGGGCGAGCTTTTGGCGCATTACTCGTTTGACGAAAACGGCGGCACTGCGGCAAAGGAAAGCGTAAGCGGAAAGGATTACAAAATAAGATACGTTTTCAGCGACGACGTTACCGACGCGGAAAAAGTGTTCAAGGAAAAATCCGACCCTTTGAGAAAAAAGGGAGTAAAGGGCAACAGCCTTTACATGGACGGCTTTTCAACCTACGTAACCAACAACGATTTAAAAATAAATTCTTCGGCGGTCACCTTTTCGGCATGGGTTGCGCCCCGCGTTTTCGAAAACGTGGTCAATTACAGCGATGAATCGGACGCAAAGGGGCACACCCGCCTTACCGCCGTTTTAAACAAGGGCGACATGGAAATGTGCGAAGGCTTCACATTCGGCTACGGCAGGCTGGGGCTTTGGGGCGCGCAGTTTGCTCTGCGCGACGAAGCGGACAACGAATTCGTCGTCGGCTATTACGACCCGATAAACTCGCTGCCGCTTTACGAATGGTCGCATTTGTCCGTCAGCTTTGACGGAACGGAGGGGTATATAGGGCTGTTTTACAACGGCGAAACCGCTTACGAAGCCATTATCCCCGAGCTTAAAAACACCAAAATAATTTCCTCAGCCGAGCCTTTATACGTGGGCAGATACACCAACCCCATGGTGGAGTTCAGCGTAGACCGCCAAATGCCCGCGGGGCTGTTGGACGAAGTAAAAATTTACGGCGAAAGCCTTTCCCCCGCGCAGGTTGAAAACGTTTATAAAGACGTTGACGGCGAGGGACACCCCGCGCTCGACTGGAAGGACGTCGCGCTCGACAGTTCAGTGTACGAGGGCGACTGCTACCGCCCGCAATATCACGCAATTCCCCCCGCAGTATGGATGAACGAACCCCATTCGCCGTTCTATTACAAGGGCAAATATCATGTGTTCTATCAGCACAATCCTTCGGGCCCCTATTGGTCGCAGATACGCTGGGCGCACATAGTCAGCGACGACATGATTCATTGGGAATACGTAAAGGACGCGGTCGTTCCCACGGAGGGAATTTGCCCCGAAGGCGTTTGGACGGGTGGCGCTTGCATAGGACCCGACGGCACTCCTTGGCTTGCGATAACCGCGGGCACCAATAAAGTAGGCGTGGACGGGAGCGGGCAGAACGTAGCGTTTGCGCATGCGGCTAACCCCGACGACCCCTATCTTGTAGATTGGGTAGTCGAGGATAAAGTGGTTATAACCCAGCCCGCAGGCGGCGTTCAGGGTGAAAGAGACCAGTTCCGCGACCCGTTCGTATGGTACGACGACGGCATATATTATATGATGGTTTCCACCTCTATCCCCGGAAGGGGCGGTTCGGCAAACGTTTATACTTCAACCGACATGCGCGAGTGGGAGTATAAGGGTTATCTGTTTGACTGTGATTACGAATGTGTTCCCGAGCAGGGCGCGCATTGGGAATGCGTGGTTATGCTCCCCATTTCCACAAAGGACGGCACGCAAACCAAATATATACTTTTCGACTGCCCGCAGTACACCGTGGACGGATATGTCGTGGATTGCTACTACTGGATAGGCACGTTTGATAAAGCAACGTGTAAGTTTATTCCCGATGAAAATCCCGACGCGGTTAAAGAATACAACGATTACGTTGCCGCAGGCAATACCGACCCCCGAAAATTGCACAAGCTTGAAGTGCGCAAAACTCAGGCGCCGAGGCTTTTCGACAGAGGATACGGGATTTACACGGGGCAAAACGGTTTTTGCTATCTCACCGAAGAGGATATCGCGGCGGGCAAAACCGAATATACGCAGGGCAGAACCGTTATTTACTCGATTGCGCAGGGCAAGGACGCGGGCACGGCTCAGAACAAACAGGCGGGCTGGGCGCATAACTTTGCAATCCCCTTGGAGCTGTACCTTTCCGACGACGGCAAGGAGGTTATCCGCGAACCCATAAAAGAGCTTGAAAGCATACGCACGGAAACGCTTTACGATTATTCCGGCAGCGGTAAAACGGCAAGCGAAATCAACGCGGAAATAAAGGATATACGCGGGGATATGCTTGAAATAAGGGCTTCGTTCACGCTTGAACCCTCGTCCGAAGTATATTCGGGCGGAATAAACGTAAGGTATAATCCCAATACGGTCAATTTGCAAACAGAGCACACGGATATAACGTTTTCACAAAAAGGCGTTTACATTGCAAGAACGCAATCCTCGCTTTTAAGCTACGTCAAAAAGGATGACAGCAGCACGTGGATTAATACGGAAAGGAGCTACGACGTTATTATCCTTTTAGACAGGTCCATGTTAGAGGTTTACGTAAACGGCGTAATGAGCTTTACCACCCGAATATATCCCAAATATGGCGATTCGGATTATATAAAAGTGTTCGATACCAACGCGGGGATTAAGTTTAACAAATTCACGGTTTACCGCATGGGAAGCGCGTATTCGCAAACGGTTACGCCCCCGTATTACGGAGATACGGGCAATCTCGGCGACTTATAAGGAGGCGGCAAATGCGTAAGAAATTTATTGCGATTTTAAGTATTCTCTGCGCGGGCGCCGCAATAGGCGGCGTGGCGTGCGCAGGCGGCGAACAGCTTCCCGCAAGCGTAATAAACGGCGGCTTCGAAAGCGCCGATTTAAGCGGCTGGACTGTGGAATACGGAAACGCTTTCACCGACGACTGCGTTATATCCAAAAACGAATTCAGCTACGATTACGATGCAAACCATACCCAAATTCCCGTTGGACAGACGGGCAACTGGTATCTTTGCGGCAAGGCGGACGGAAGCTATTCAAACGCGAGAACGGGTGCAATCCGTTCGAACGATTTCGTAATCCCCGAGGACGGCACAATATCGATGAAGCTCGCGGGCGGCTCGCCCAGAGTCGGCAAGGACGCGGGCGCTGCGTCAAAGAGCAAAGAAAAGCTTTGTTACGTCGGCGTTTACCGCGCTTCCGATAACAAGATGATTGCCATGCAGACCAACGATTACTTTTTGGAGCACACGGAAAGCTACGTAAATCTGGCTCAGTACAAAGCTGGCGTTTACTGCACCGATAACTTCTGCGATTACACGCTCGATTTATCCGCTTATGCGGGCGAAAAGGCGTATATCCGCATTGTGGATAACGACGAGCACTTCTATTACGGCTATCTCTCCGTGGACGATATAAGGATAGGCGGTGACGCTCTTGCGCAGACGGAAGGCGAATATTTCGTTAAGTCTAAAATATATCAAACTGAAGCGCAAGCGCCTTCGGAATATGATATCGCCAACGGCGGGTTTGAAACGGGCTCGCTTGCGGGCTGGAAAATCGTGGAAGGCGAAGCTTTTTCGCACGACGGAGTTAATGCCGAAAGCGTTTGGTGGAACGAAAACATAACCTATTCCCGCGACGGCAATTTCCATTACGGGCACTATATGCCCGCGGCAACGGGCGTTATGCGCTCTTCCGAGTTCAAGCTCGGCGGTTCGGGCTATATAAGCTGGAAGCTCGGCGGCTGCCAAAATAACGGCTTAACCTATCTGCGCTTTATGTTAAAGGGCGAGGAAAAGGACACCGAAATTGCAAAGTTTTCTAACTTTAAGTATTGGAATTTCCAGTTCCCCCACGTTGCAAACGGCATGCGCCTTTTGAACATGGTGCAATACTATGCGGACTTTTCCGAATATCTCGGCAGAACAATGTATATTGAAGTCGTCGATAAAAACTCTTCAACCGACGAACTCGGCTGCATAACCTTGGACAGCGTTAAAACCTATTGGGAGGAAGCTCCCGTCTGGTATGACACGGAAGCTTACCGCGCGGTAATCAGCGACAATTACGACGTTATTCCCGACAGCGAGCATCAGGTTATAAACGGCAACTTTGAAACGGGCGACTTAAACGGCTGGACGCTGAGCGACCCCGAACACCCCATAGGCAGGGTTGTAAACGAAGAATTCTGTCTTGGCAGACCTTATAACAAAAAAGGTAATTATCTGTTTACGGGCTTCGAGCACGACGGACAAAAGCTCGAAGGCAATACCGGCACGCTGACGAGTTCGGAATTCGTTCTCGGCGGCACGGGCTGGATAACTTACCGTTTGGGCGGCGGCAAAGATTCCTCGCTTTGCTATCTTTCGGTGCTTGACGCCGAAAACGGCACCGAGCTTGCGCGTTTCTTTAATATGTACTTTAACGACGGTTCAATGTCTGCTTACAAGGCCGACCTTACCAAATTCTTGGGCAAAAAGATTAAGCTTCAGCTTGTTGACAACGCACACGACGACTGGGGGCTTTTGATTGCCGACAGCTTTATAACTTATTACGAAAACGAAAAAGCAATTCCCTCCGAGGCAAAGCTTGCAATAGACAAATTGCCCATGCTTGAAGACGAAAATAAATATCAGGTGTTTAACGGCGGCTTTGAAACGGGCGATTTAACGGGCTGGACTTGCGTAAACGGCGAAGTCCCCGGCGCGGTAAGCTCGAATAACAAATATTTCAGCGGCGCTTCCTACGGCAAAGAGGGCAACTTCCTGTTTACGGCAATCGAAGGCTATAACGGCGAGCCTAATCCTTCGCCCGCTTTGGAGCACCGTATGGGAACGATAAGAAGCCGCGAGTTTACGCTGAGGGCGGGCGGCTGGATTTCCTTTAAGCTCGGCGGAGCAATCAACCCCACCACGGGCATAAGGGTGGTAAGGGCAAGCGACGGCGCCGTTTTGGGCGAATTCAACCACACGGCGGTTTCGCCCGCGGGCGAAGGCGTGCTTGCGCAGTATATTTATCAATTTACGGAGGTTACCGAAGAAACGGAGTGCTATATCGAAATATTCGACAACGAGCCTAACGACAGCGGCAACGCGTGGAGACTTGTTGCGGTGGACGCGATAACGACGGATTATCAGTCGAAACCCGAGTTGGAAAACGCCGTAACGGCGACTAACAATAAATAAATTTTAAGAGGTGGAAAAAATGAAGAAAATTTATGCGGCGCTTTTATCGGCTATGCTGTGCGTTGCCATGGTTTTCGCCGCGGCGTGCGGCGGAGGCGAAAACGGCGACAAACCCAAGCCCCAAAAGCTTAAAGACGGTACGGCTATTACGCTTACCGAGGGTGACAGGCACAATATAAACCTTTCGGATTATATTTCCCTGCCCGAAGGCTACGTTTACGCGGTTTCCTCTTCGGCGGAAGCTGTTGCAACGGTTTCGCTAAGCGGCTCTGCGGCAACCGTAACCGCGGTTAAAAAAGGCTCGGCTAAAATAACCGCGGCGGCGGGCGAGGTTTTTGTTGAGTTTGCGGTTACCGTAAACGAAAAAACCGTAACCCCCGTTGAAAAACCCGCGCCCGTATTCGAGGATTTAAAGCTTGAATACGACCTTAAAGACGAGACTTCGAAAACGCTTACTCTCGCCCCTCAATCGGGAGATGAAAGCTACGTTTATTCGTATGCTTTAAAGGAAGCGGACGAAAGCGTTACGATAGTAAATGACAAATTAACCGCCGCATATGCCGCGGTTACCGAAAAAACGCTTACGGTTACGGTAACTTATACCGACAGCGAAAAACCCGAGGCTCAGGCAAAAACCGTTGAGTTTAATATTACGGTAAAGGTAACCGATACCGGCGGTTCCGAAGAAAATCCCAATCCCGAAGTTAAACCCGTTTTAAAGCAAGAGGCAGTTGAAAGAAATATCGATATTTACGAGCTTTCCATAGACGAAAAGGAAGGCGTAACTTTAAACTTTGCGGAAAACGTAGAAGCTCCCGCGGACGTTGCGCTTACTTACGAAGTAACTTTAAACGGCGCGCCCGTTACGCTTGACGGCGACAATTGCGCGGTATATAATTTCGAAGGTAATTTCACCGAAACGGCAACCGACGTAACCTTTGCCGTAACCGTAAAATACGGGCAGAATAATTCTTCCGTTTCCTACAATTACACCCTGCATATCACCGATACAACGGCATACCGCATAACAAACGGCACCTTTGACGACGGGCTTAACGGCTGGACTTTAAGCAACGCCAAGCTTGGTTCCGTTACCGAAGATACTCACTATTGGCTGAACGATAAAGAAAACGAGGATGGTTATCTGTTTGGTAACGACAGAAAATTTTTCTCTGCTTATGCGCAGGGCGCAAGCGAGGGCGCTATGGGCACTTTAACGAGCTCGCCTTTTAAAATCGGCGGTTCGGGTTATATAACTTATCAGCTCGGCGGCGCAAAAAACGTTGACAAGGTTTATCTTGACATAATTGAAAAGGACACGGGAGCAATCCTTGCAAGATATGGCAACAGCTTATGGCAGGAAAGAACCGAAGGCGTAAAGAGCGGTTGCTCGCTTATTTTCTACAAAGCCGACCTTTCTGCGCACAAGGGCAAAACCGTTTATATCCGCATAACCGACGTCGGTGAAAGCGATTACGGCTTGTTCTTTGCAGATAGCTTTGTAACTTATTATAAAGCCGTTCCCGAGGTTTTAAACACTGCAGAGGAAAAAGAGCACCCTGCAAATATCAGAACGGGCGACGTAGTAAGTAAATATCAGGTTTACAACGGCGGCTTCGAAAGCGACCTCGAAGGCTGGACGTGCGTCGACGGGGCAATCCCCGGCGCGGTAAGCTCGGCAAACAGATATTGGGGTGCCGATTATGGCAATACCGGCAAATTGTTTACGGCTGTCGAAGGGCACAGTGAAGATACCCCCCACGACCCTAATCTCGAATACCGTATGGGCACGATAAGAAGCGAAAAATTCACGTTAAAAGCAAATGCGTGGATTTCGTTCAGGCTCGGCGGCTCTGATTACGATACTTTGGGTATAAGGATAGTAAAAACCGACGGAACGGTTATTGCACGTTTCCAGAATACTAACGTTTCCGCAGCCGGTGAAGGTCAGCTTGTTCAGTACAAATATCATTTCGATAATGCGGAAGAAATTGAATGCTATATCGAAATTTTCGACAACGAGCCTAATGGCGCCGGAGAAAGACCTTGGCGTTTGGTTGTTGTAGACGAAATAATTACTGACCTGGATGCGGAGCCTGCCGAAGGGCTTGCGGCAACCAACCAAATTTCTTAATCAACTGTAATTAATAAAATGTTTTACCGCGGTTTTTCAAAAAAACCGCGGTAAAATAAATAAACGGAGTAAAATCAGCAAAGTGGACGACTTAAATTTGAGACCGAAATTCCATATTACCGGCGAAAAGGGCTGGATTAACGACCCCAACGGCTTGGTAAAATTCAATGGCGAATATCACGTATTTTTTCAGTACTATTCAAGCAACGTTTATTGGGGCCCCATGCATTGGGGACACGTAAAAAGCCGCGATTTGTTTAATTGGGAGCATCTGCCCGTTGCGCTTTGTCCCGACGAACAGGACGACGGCTGCTTTTCGGGCACGGCAATCGTGTGGAAGGGCAAGCTGTGGCTTATGTACACAAGCTACAAAGAAAACGGCGGCGGCGAAAACATAAGGCAGTTGCAGGCGCTTGCTTCGTCCGAAGACGGCGTAAACTTTAAAAAACACGGCATCGTGATAGGTGAAAAGGATTTGCCGTGCGGCTATTCCCCGTGCGATTTCCGCGACCCCAAAATCTTTGCCGAGGGCGACACGCTTTATTGCCTTGTTGCCGCGCGCAAGCTTGACGGCAGGGGCAGAATACTGTTGTTTTCGTCAAAGGATTTGTTTAAATGGCAGTTCGAGTGCGACGTGTTGAATACCGACAGCAGCGGCACGATGATTGAATGCCCCGATTACAACAAGCGGCTGGGGCTGCTTACATATTGCGAACAGTTTCAGCCCGCAGTCGGCAACAAGCACCTCAATATCCACAGCACTTTCTACCGTTTGGGAAATATTGACTGTAACGCAAAAAAATGCACCTTCGGCGAAAGCGAAATAATAGATTACGGCTTCGATTTTTATGCGCCGCAAATTTTTGCGGACGAAGCGGTTATGATAGGCTGGCTCAATATGTGGGACAGAAAAAACCCTTCCGAAAAATACGGCTTTTCGGGCATGCTCACCGTGCCGAGAAGGGTAGAGATAAAGGACGGCGAATTGCTGCAAACCCCCGTGTTAAACTTGCGTGAGGTTTTAAAAACAACCGTGGTCAATACTCTTTCGGATAACGTTAAAACGGGCGCAATAAAGCTTGAAATAGAAGATATTAAAGATTTTTCGCTTAAAATGCGTAAAAAAGGCGAAAATTACGCGTCGTTTAATCTTGTCGGCAATGAGTTTGTGTTTGACCGTTCGCGCGCCGGCGAGCAGATTACGGGCGTTGAAAAGGACGCCGACAGCCTTGCGGGCATAAGGCGCATGCCTTTTAAACGGAGCGCGAAAACCGAAATAACCGTCGTTTTCGACGAGTTTTCGCTTGAAATTTTCGTAAACGGCAAATCGCTGTCGTCAACCGTATATCCCGACCCTGCCGCCGACGGACTTGAACTTAACGTTTCCGCAACCGCGTGCGTTTACACGAAATATAACGTAAATTAATTTAAATCAAAAACAAAAACCCACCGAGGACATATGTCCTCGGTGGGTTTTCTTTATTAAAACGGCGGGTTAAGCCGTAAAATCCTTAAACCTTCTCCGCGCACCATGTTGCCGTTTTAAAAATATACTGCTTATTTATTTGACTTTAACTTAATTTTATTATAAACTTTTAAATGAATAAAAGTTCATTCATAAAAAGGAGCGCGTTTATTATGCCCAAAACACCCGAAAGATGTAAAGAGATACGCGAGGAAACACGAAAGAAAATTTTGCACGATGCAATGCTTTACTTTGCAAGAAACGGTTTTGCCGGTACAAAAATAAGCGACCTTGCCGACTATATAGGTATAGGGCAGGGCACGTTATATATCTATTTCAAGTCAAAGGAAGATTTATTCAAAGAAATTTTTGTTATTTGCAATAATGACAAAGAAATTAAAGACTTAAAATTGCTGTCGCGCCTGCCCGTTTCCGCAAAAAATAAAATTCATAAATTGTCAAAGACGGTTATTGAAAAATTGGAACAAGATGAAAACTATGCGGCAAAAGTAACTTTAACTACGCAAGTGCTTTTTGAAAAAGACAGTTTTATGTCTGAAAGCACCGCCTATCAATCGGAAATATACAAGTACACGGCGAAAATAATTGAGCAAGGTCAAAAAGAAAAAAGCATTGTCGAGGGTTCTTCAATGAAGCTTGCGGACTTTTATTGGAGCGTCGTTTATCTTTACGCATTAAAAAAACTATTCACTACAAAATACGAAACCATTACCGTATCCGACTTGGAAAGAGTTTTAATAAAGGACATAGCAAAAAATGAGTGAAAATGCATTGAAAATAATCAAAATCAGTCTTTCTTTTGCGATAGCCTTTGTGCTTGTGTTTACCTCTTTGTTTACATACCGTGAACACCTTGCGGAAACATACGAGTTGACTTTTTTAAGCAGTTTTGCCGTCGGCATATTTTTTATCGTTGCCGGCATTTTACTTTTGTTAAATAAGCGTATTCCGCAAATACTTTATCTTTGTGCAACAATTTTACTTTTGATAGTGTTTTTTGTGTGCATTGCTTTTTCAAATCAATTTCAAATGAGCGGCGGCTTTGCATTTTTGCACATTGTAAACCCGTTGTTTGTATTGGCGTATTATTTGATTTTTTGCAACCTTTCCGAAACGACAGTAAAATTAGTTCCTGCGGTTGCCGCAGTTCCTTTATTATATTTAGCCTTTGTTTTAATATTCGGCTCGATTACAGGCAACTATATTTACTTTTTTATGAACTATGAAAAAGTCGGCGTTTGGTATTCCGTGTTATTTATTTTGGGAATTTTAGCGGGAATATTTGCTTTTGGGTTTGCTCTTTATTATCTTAATAGGCTTATTCAAAAGCTCGTCAATAAAAACAAGGAATAAATTTATGGACGGTTTAAAGTAAAAAGAGCTTACTCGATTGTGTTGCGTCTGCCTAAAATACACACGGGATTTCACGGCTTGCAATCAGCCGTGTTTTTTTACAAAAAATAAGGACGCAAATCAAACAAAATGTTCAACTTGCGTCCTTATTGGCGCGGAAGGAGGGATTTGAACCCTCGCTGCAGTTTCCCGCACTACTCCCTTAGCAGGGGAGCCCCTTGAGCCACTTGGGTACTTCCGCTTGCCGCTCAAAGCTAATTTAATATATCATAATTTTACGTGTTTGTCAAAACTTTATTTCATTCTTTTAAAAGTTTTTTAATTTCACCCCTTGCACAACAAAATTCAATGTGTTAAAATTGTTTCAGGCGCGCTCTTGGCGCGGAATTAGAGGGGAAACATGAAAATTATCTTTTTCGGCGATTCAATCACCGACTGCGGCCGCGACCGCCAAAACGAAAAGTCGCTCGGCGACGGTTACGTAAAAATTCTTTCGGACAAGCTTTTGCCGCTTTATCCCGACAGGGGAATAGAACTTATAAACAAGGGCGTTTCGGGCGACAGAGTGGGCGATTTGCTTGCGCGCGTGGAAGAGGACGTAATTGCTGAAAAACCCGACGCCGCGGTTATAATGATAGGCATAAACGACACTTGGCACAAGTTTAAACACGGCGCGGAGCTCGATTTAAAAAAGTTCGAAGCGGATTTCAAGGCGCTTTTAACCAAAATAAAACAGGCGGGGATAGTCCTTATTTTTTTGGAACCGTTCCTTTTGCCCGCTCCCGACAAATTCAGGCTGCGTCCTCTTTTTAATAAGGAGCTTGCGATAATAAACAGCGTTGGGCTTGAGCTTGCCGACGAGTTCGTCGCTTACGACGAAATGTTTAACGGGCTTTGCCAAACCATTCCCTACACGGAATACTCGCCCGACGGCGTGCACCCCACGCACCGCGGCTCGCGGCTGATTGCCGACACGGCAATAAAGGCGATAAGAAAACACCTTTTATAAAAAATAATTGCGGCACGGAAAAATTTTCGTGCCGTTGAAATATTATATGGGATAAGGAGAAAAAAATGAAAAAGAAAAAAATTTTGGCGTTATTTCTTGCAACAAGCATGGCAACGGGCGTGCTTGTGGCAACGGCTTGCGGAGGAAATGGCAACCCGCCCGCGGGCGAAGGGGAGAAACTCACTTCAAAAGTATACGTAGTGGGCGACTCGACGGTATGTTCGTTTACGGACAAGGAATACCAGCCCCGATTCGGTTACGGCACGCAAATCGAAAATTATTTAAATATGGGCGAGGGAGGAAAAGTTGTAAATCTTGCTATTTCTGGCAGAAGCTCTTACAGCTTCCTTTCGGAAACAAATTACTCAACGCTTTCTTCGGGAATTACGTCGGGCGACTATCTTATTATCGGTTTTGGTCATAACGACGAAAAGGCGGAAGTCGCAAGGTATACAAACCCCAACCTTGCAACCGACTCAACCGAAAAAATCAATGAACGCTACGCTTCTTTTAAGAAAACTCTTTACGATAATTATATAAAACTTGCAACGGATAAGGGAGCAACGCCCATTTTGTGCACGCCAATCGTAAGGCTTAAAACAAACAATTCTTATTCTTCCGAACACGTGACGTCAACAACAACGGTTGGAGGAGTGACTTATGCGGGCGGCGATTACGCGCAGGCGATACGCGACCTTGGCGCAGAAAAGAACGTTACCGTGGTTGACTTAACTACTTTGACGAAAGAGGATTATACCGCTAAGGGATATGACGAGGCTTTGAATTATCACAGGCTTACAACCGAAAGCAAAACGTCGGTAGACGCAACGCATACTAACTTATACGGCGCGAGAATGAACGCCTATTACATAGCCGACACATTGAAAAATTCTACGAATTCTCTTGGGAAATACGTTAAATCGGATATTGCAAAACCCGATAAAACCGCTTCGCTGGCTGACGGCGTTGCCGCGGGCGTAGCAAACGGATACGTGCACGTTGATTATAAAGCGCCTACGGGAACATCTTCGTTATGGACTACCGTAACGGACGAAAAATGGCACGGTACGGTGTTTGGTAATCTTGGCGGTTCAAAAAATCTTAACGACACCAACTTTATTGTCGAACAGAACGGAGATAAATTTACAGTCGGCGCTAAAACGGTAACCGGCAAAATAGAGGGCGGCAGCGACGGCTTAGCTGCGGTATATATGCAGTTAGACAGATTGCAAAATTTTGAAATTACCGTGACCGTTAAGATAGATAAATATATTTCCGAGGGGAACAATACGCAGTCGGGCTTCGGGCTTATGCTGCGCGACGACATGTATGTAGACAACGCCGTTTCCGTCAGCAGTAACTATATTTCGGCGGGTTACTATGGCGATGCAACCGCAAAATCGGTTATTTATATGAGAAAGGACAGCAAGCTTGTAAATTCAGGCAACGGAGGAACTCTTGCCGAGGGCGACACGCATACGCTTTATATTAAAAAGGATAACCAGACCTTTACCGTAAAGTACGACGATTATACCGAACAGAGTATGTTCACGGATTTAAGCTTGGAAAGTATAGATAACGAATATATTTATCTTTGCCTTTATGCAACCCGCGGCGTTGTGGCAACGTTCAGCAATATAAATTACGTTGACAACGGTTTAGGCGTTGACGCATAAAACTTAAAACACCAAAACAAAAAAACAGCGGGCGCGGATTAAATCCGCGCCCGCTTTATTTTTATTCAATTTTCAGGCTTATCTTCTGCGTTTTGCGGGGCGGGTTTTAACCACCGCAATATAAATAGCCAGCGCGCTGCATGCAAGCGTAACAGCCAAAACTCCTACGGTTACCCAAACTGCCGTCGAGTTTGTGTCGGGCCCTGCAAAATAGCTTGCAATTTCATCCGCGTTCAAAACTATCGTGTTGGGGGTTTTAATTTCAATGCCCCTTGCTGCATAGCTTTCTGCCGCCGCGCTTCTTACAAACGAAAATTCAAGTGTGTTGCCTTCGGCAAGCTGTTCCTTGGTGAGAGTAACCGCCGTTGTGTCTTTGGTTACGTTTTCAAGCGCTTCGCCGTTTAACATAACCTTGTCAAGCTGATATCCTTCTTGCGCGGTTATGTTATAGGTTATTTCGTCGCCTTCGACAACGTTAATTCCGCTGTTGTCAATCGAACCGCCGTTGCCTATAACGCTTGCGTAAACGCTCTTGGTTTGGCTTTCTTCTACCGCGGATTTTTTAACCTGAACGACGGTGAAGGGGCTGAAGCTCGTTACCTTTGCAATAAGACCGTATTGGGTGATAATTACGGGGATTTCTTCGATACCCGTTATATTTCCTTTGTTGTCGTGCGTGTAGTGGTAGATTTTAAAGGTCGTTCCCTCGTCGTCGGGGCTGAAGCCTTCGGGGAAGCCGAACGCAACCTGCAAATAGCTACCGTTGGGAACGCTGGTGACTACGCCGCAAAGCTGAAGGCTGATTTCATAGGTTGCCGTGGTGACGATATCTTCCTTTGCAATATTTTCTTTCGTTTCGAGCATGTCGAGCATCGTTTCCGTCTTTTTGTTGCCCGCCTTGTCAGCTACAAGCAAAAGCTGGCTTCTTTGGTCTTTTGCGTAATAGTTTCCGTCTTCGTCCTTGAAATCGTTTAAGGCAAGGTTAGAGGTGTCCAAAATGTTGGGCGTGCCGTAGGAGCTTATGTAAAGTCTGCCGTCGTTGAATATTTTGCTGCACACCACGTTTTTGCCCGAAAATACGTAACTTACGGGGTCGGGGGTTTTATTGCTTCTTTTGCCTACAAGGTTGGTGGGCGTAAAGTAGTAATAAGTGCCGTTGTGTATAAACATTTTGCTGGGCTTGAAGGTAAACGTTATGGTCTTGTTGCCGTCCCATTTAAAGTCGGTTACCTCAACGTTATCGTTTACGGTATCGTTGCCGCGCGCGGTTTCTATGTTAAGCCCTACGTCCTCAATGGTTTTGCCTTCGGCAAGCACAAGCGTATCGGTGTAAACGAATTTCATTTCGTAAGTGCCGTCCACTTTAAGTTTGCCTGTATTAGTGGGGGTAACGTTTGCGCCGGGTGCAGGGATATAACTGCCGTAGCCCTCGTTTTGATAAGGCGTGCTCGGCTGGCTTATATGCTCATCGGTGAGTTTAATTTCATCATACATATAATAACAGGGCTTGCCCGCAAGGTCGCCGTATTCGGGTTTGTTTGGATAAGTAGGACCAAGGGCATCACGCGAGTCGGGAGCGTAATCTATAAGAGCAAACTGAATATAATCTATATTTGCGTTCATATATATATAGCTTGCTTTATCGGTGTATTTGTATGCGCTGGGGAACATAAAGTCAGCCATAATTACAAAGTTGCACCAGCTACCCCAAGTTATAGAGCCGTCTTCCTGTTTGTCGCCCAAACGCGTCGCAAGATATTTGCCTTGCTGTTCAAGCTTTTTAGCGCCCATTCCGTCGTATACGATAGTAAGCTTGCACGTTTTGCCGTTGCCGTCGGGATTATCGCTGTATTCGCCCTTAATCGTCATGCCGTTGTCGTCGGTGTCGTTGCCGTAGTTATAAGGCTTTAACGCGGGATATTTAAGCTCGTAGCCCGAGGACGAAATTACGGGGTCTTCCACATGGTCGCGGGAAATAGCTTTTTCCCCCAAAAACAGCCAGTCGTTTTTGCCCGTGGTGTCGTTCCAGGTAGGGTCTACCGCATACCATTGACCTTCGAGCTTCACCGCGTTCCACATATGCGCAACGTATTGTGAGTCGGACGAAGAGCAGCTGTAACCCTGTACGCACACGCAGGGGATATTAAGTCTGTCCAAAACGGCTTTAAAAGCTTTTGCATAGCCGCCGCAGATTGCCTTGCCGTTTACAAGCGCGCCGTAGGCGGTATCTATGTAATCGGCATCGGGCAAATAGACGTCGGGAGTGGTGCAAAAATCGTATTCCACGTTGTCGCTTATGTATTTGTTTACGTATTCGATTTGCGTTTTTGCGTCGTCGCCCGCGGCTTTTGCGCCGCTTACAACTTCCGTTATCTTTGCTTCGTATTTTGCAATAGCGGAGTTTACTTTTTCTTCAGTATCTATGTTGCCGAGGTAAAGGGTGTCGGTGCGGCTCGTGTCAAGAAAGGCAACGTAATTGCCGTTTTGCAAGCCCGCGCTTAACGAAACGCCGAAGAGGTCGGCGTAGAATATGTCGGGGTGGTCCATAAGAAAGGCGTCGCGCCCCGCGCTGAATGCTACGGGCAATTTCGAGTCGCCGTCTTCAACGTAGCTCTTTACGTCTTCGGCAACCGCAACGCCGTTTCCGACTATGTCGAAATCGACTTCGTTCTTTTTAAACGAACCGTTTTGGTTAAGCGTTTCAAACGCGTTATAAAACTTAGTCGCTCTCGGGTTGTATCTAAGTCCTTCGTAAAAGTAGGTTAAACCTTCGTTAGCGGGCGTTGTGTCGGCAAATGCGGATTTTCCGAATATAAAGCCTAACCCCGTAAACAAGGTTAATGCGTAGGCTGCAACAGAAATCATTGCGCCCGTGCGTTTTGCTGTTGTTTTCATAATACCTCCGAAAAAACATTTACCCGAACATTATAAGTGGTTAAATAAATTTTTGCAACAAAAAACGCCCGTAAAATTCCGCGGGCGAATTTGCATTGTTTTTAGCCGGCTAAAAAAGTCAACGGATAGCCGTATAATAAAATCTTATTGTCCGGCAGCCAAATCTTCTTACTTTTGCGTAATAAGAAGATTAAACTAAAATTACCAATATTTTATAATAAGGTTTATTGTGCTGGATTACACTTCTAAAAATTTTATAAAGTGATTATAGAGTGTGGACTCGTTTTCAACAGTTTGAGTTGTGCGGCTGTCGTCATTAAAAATTATCAAGAATGTGGTATATGATTTATCTTGCGCTGTTGCTGTTCCGACTACGGCGCCCGCTGCTCCAAAAAAAATCCTCCGAACCAACGGCAATGCCGAAATACGTATTAACATTTTTTAATAATGTTTTTCGTTCTTTGATAAGAGTGCTATATTGTTTGTAATTGCTTTTATCAATTATTGGTTTTTTCATATTCGCTTCTCTTAAAATAGTCTTTGTGTCTATATTATATCAAATTGAGAATAAAAGTCAATATGTAGCTGTTTATTCTGCCGACTTTAAAATAAAAACCCAAACCGAGCACTTTTTTGTGTTCAATTCGGGTTTTTAGTGGCTGGGGTAGCTGGATTTGAACCAACGAATGACGGAGTCAGAGTCCGTTGCCTTACCGCTTGGCGACACCCCAATATTCAGTTTGAATGTAATTAGGAAAATGCAACTTTGCCTTGATTACGCAATTATTATATAAAACAAAACGAAAAATTACAAGCGATTTTAACGCGTTTCTTTCAATTTTTTGCGCGCCCGGATAAATTTCTGCGCTGACAATTAAAATTCACTTGCAATCCAAAACCGCAATTTTTGCGGTTATTTTTTATAACCGTTGAAATCTTACGCAAAACCGTGTTATAATAAGTGCGGTTATGGATGAATTGCAAAAAATTTTACAAGAGCTTACCGTTGAGGAAAAAGCGGCGCTTGTTGCGGGCACCGACTTTATGCACACAAATCCCGTGCCGCGGCTTAAAATTCCCTCGCTTAGCATGGCGGACGGCCCTCACGGGCTTAGAAAGCAGACGGGCGAGCAGGACAACGGCATTTCGCAAAGCGAACCTTCGACGGCGTTTCCCACGGCGGCGGCGCTTGCTTGCGGCTTTAATGCGAATAACGCCCGTCGCGTAGGCGAGGCGATAGCCGAAGAGTGCAGGCATTACGGCGTAAACGTGCTGCTCGGCCCCGGCGTGAACATAAAGCGCAATCCGCTTTGCGGCAGAAACTTTGAATATTTTTCCGAAGACCCGCTTCTTGCGGGAGTGCTGGCGGCTGCCGAGGTTGAAGGAATTCAAAGCAAGGGCGTTGCCGCGTGCGTAAAGCACTTTGCCGTGAACAACAGCGAAAATTACCGCTTTATGGGTAACAGCATTGCCGATGAGCGGACAATCCGCGACGTGTATTTAAAGGCTTTCGAACACATAGTTAAACGCGTCAAGCCCCAAGCCGTGATGTGCGCCTATAACCGAGTAAACGGCGTTTTTTGCTCGGAGAATAAGCGGCTGTTAAACGATATTTTGCGCGGCGAATGGGGCTTTGAAGGAACCGTGATGACTGACTGGGGCGCAATCCGCGACAGAGTGGAGGCGGTTAAGGCGCGCCTTTCGCTGGAAATGCCGGGGGATACGTTAATCTGCCGCAAAAGTATAGTGGACGCGGTTAAAAGCGGCGGGCTTAAAATTTCGCTTTTGGACGATTGCGTGCTGGATATATTGCGGTTAATTGAATATTGCACCGCAAAAAACGCCCCGTCTACGGCGGATTTTAAGGCTCATAACGAGCTTGCCGCCGAAGTAGCCGCCGATTGCGCCGTTTTAATGAAAAACGACGGCATTTTGCCGCTTGAAAAGGGTGAAAAGTACTGCATAGTAGGGGACTTATTCCAAAAGATGCGCTATCAGGGGGCGGGAAGCTCCATGATAAACCCCACGAGCCTAACCACGCCGAAGGACGCCTTTGACGGGCGGGGAGTGAATTACGTTTACGCGCGCGGTTACGCCGAAAACAGCGGGAAAACCGACGAAAAATTATTGAAGGAGGCGGTTGATTTAAGCAAGGGCTTTGAAAGCGTTTTGGTGTTTGCGGGGCTGACCGATTTGACCGAAAGCGAGGGGCGCGACCGCGAAAATTTAAGCCTTCCGCAAAACCAGCTCGATTTAATTTCCGCGCTGATTTCGGCGGGCAAAAAAGTTGTTGTGGTGCTATTCGGCGGCTCGGTTGTGGAACTTCCGTTTGCAGAAAAGTCGGGCGCGGTTTTAAACATGCTTTTGGGCGGGCAGAACTGCGGCACGGCGGTTTATAAGCTGCTTTTCGGCGAGGTTTCACCGAGCGGCAGGCTTGCCGAAAGCTGGGTTAAAAGCTATAACGACGTGCCCTTCGGCGCGGAATTTTCAAAGTGCCAAAACGAGGTTTATAAGGAAAGCGTGTTCGTCGGCTACCGCTATTATGCGACGGCAAAAAAAGACGTGGCTTTTCCGTTTGGCTTCGGGCTGTCGTATACGAGCTTTAATTACGAAAACTTAACCGTTACCCGCGCGGGCGAAAGGGTAACCGCCAAGGTTACTGTTACTAATGCGGGAGGTTGCGGCGGCACAGAGGTCGTTCAGCTTTACGTCCGCCCGCCCGAGGGAGGAGTTTTTAAGCCCGCAACGGAATTGCGCGCATTTGAAAAGGTATTTTTAAAGGCGGGCGAAAGCAAGCGGGTAACGCTTAATTTTGAAATTTCCGATTTGAAATATTATAACGTAGAGCTTTGCCGCCGAGTTTTGGAGGGCGGTGAATATACCGTTGAGATTTGCAGGGATTGCATAACGCCCGTGCTTGCGCAGAGCGTAACCGTGGAGGGGGAAGAGGTTGAAATTCCTTACGAAACGGAAATAAACGCGGCATATTCGGGGTGCAATTTGCAAAATATTACCGAAGAAATCTTTGAAAAGATGAGCGGGCTGAAAATTCCGCCGCTGCCGCCTAAAAAGCCGATAACTTTGGAAAGCCCGTTTATCGACTTAAAAGCAACGGTTTTTGGAAAAATTTTGTATTCCGCCGTTATGAGTATGCCTAAAAAACAGCTTAAAAAGGCGAAAAAACTGCCCGAGGGAGCCGAGCGCGACAACCGCATAAAGGGCGCGGCGTTTTTGGAAAACATTTTAAACGGCAATTGTTTAAGGTCTATGTCCATGACCACAACCCGCCTGCCCTTTAACTTTGCCGAGGGCATGGTTTTGCTTTCAAACGGGCATATATTGGGGGCAATTAAAAAATTCTGTTCCAAAATAAAGGCTCCAAAGCTGCCAAAGGACGAAAAATAAATAGTTAAAGCGATAAAAGCCGCGGAAGTTAATCTTCCGCGGCTTTCTTTTTATATTTTTTTATTTCTTTAAGTCTTTTTTCGTTTTCCTCGCGCGTGCGCTTTTGCGCCTTGTCTTCAACCGAGGCAACGGTTGCAAAATAAACGCAGTCCGCGCCCGCCTTTAAAAGCGTTTTGCAAATTTCTTCGGCGGTGGCGCCCGTTGTCAAAACGTCGTCTATGCACAGCACGGATTTGCCCGCAACCGCGGTTTTGTCGGTTACTTTAAAGCACCCGTCAAGGTTGCTTTCGCGCTCCTTTTGCGAAAGCCCTTTTTGCACCGCCGTTTCCTTAACCTTGATTACCGCGTCTTTCAAAACGGGGATATTCGTCCGCTTGGAAATAGCTTTTGCAAGCAGTTTAACCTGATTATATCCGCGCTTGTTTTGCGATTTTTTCGTCATCGGCACGTAAACAATGCAGTTGGTTTTAGGCAGTTCGTCAAGCTTTTTACAAATTAAATCGGCAAAATATTCCTTTAAATACGCGCCGCCGTTTTTAAACTTTGTTACAAGTGCAATCGCCGCGCCGTCGTAAACGAGCGGGGATATTGCCTTTTTAAAGCTCGGCAGGCTTTCTTTACATTCGCGGCAGATTTCGGGTTTAAGCGTCATTCTTCCGCAAATCGGGCACGCGTCGCCGTTATTAAAAATAACCGCCCTTTCGCAGTCACTGCAAAGGTTTGTGCCGAACGTTTCCCTCCCGCACACGTCGCAGGTGTATCCGCGGGGGAACAGCGCGTCTTTCAGCGGGTTTATAAATTTTTCGAGCATAAATCTTTTATCACCTCGCCCGCCGCAATCAGCCCCGCAACCGCCGGCACGAAAGCCACGCTCGCGGGCGGAATTTTTCCGTTTGCAAGCGGCTCCGCAAAAAGGGGAGTTAAGGGCGGTTCGGTTGAATAAACCACTTTCAGTTTGTCAACGCCACGCTTTTTAAGCTCGCGGCGCATGACGCGCGCAAGGGGACAGACCGAAGTTTTTGAAATATCGCAAACGGTAAAGGCGGCGGGGTTAAGCTTGTTGCCAGCGCCCATGCAGCTTATTATCGGCACGCCCGCCTTTTGCGCGTTTTCGGCAAGCGCAATTTTTGCCGAAACGGTGTCGATTGCGTCTACTATATAATCGTAAGCGCTTAAATCTATTTCGTTAGCCGTTTCGGGCAAATAAAATAGATTTATCGCCTGCGCGCGGCAAGCGGGGTTGATTTCGTTTAACCGTTCAACGGCAGCTTCGGCTTTAAGCCGCCCAACCGTTTTTTCGGTGGCGAAAATCTGTCTGTTAAGGTTGGAAAGAGTAATTTCGTCGTTGTCTATCACGTCGATGGCGCCAACGCCGCTGCGGCACAAAGCTTCGATGCAATGTCCGCCAACGCCGCCCGCGCCGAACACGGCAACGCGGCTCTTTTTAAGCCTTTCAACCGCTTCTTCGCCCAAAGCCATGGCGGTGCGCAAAAATCTTTCGTCCATATTATTTTTGTTTGTTCGCAAAGGCAAGAATAATTTCCGTGTTTCCGAAAACAACCATGTGGTCGCCTTCGGCAAAAACGTAATTCGCGTCGAGCGCGGGGATAATGTTTTTGTCCTTTTTAATAGTCAAAACGTTTATCGCGTGCTTTTGGCGCGGGTTAATTTCGACAAGCGTTTTCCCAATCCATTTTACGGGCACGGCTATTTCGAATATCGAGTGCTTTGAATCGAGTTCGATATAGTCGAAAACCTTTTTTGAATTCAGCTTAAACGCAAGCTTTTCGGCTAAGTCGTGGTTGGGGTAAACGACTTCGTCCGCGCCCACGCGCAAAAGGAACTTTCTTTGAATGTCCGTGTTCGCCTTCGAAACTACGTATTTCGCGCCCAAATCCTTTAAAATAGACGTTATTTCCAAAGAGCTTTGAAAGTCGTCGCCAATGGCAACCACGCACGCGTCGAAGGATGGGATATCAAGCGATTTAAGGTTGTCCGCGTTCATGCAGTTTGCAATTACCGCGCCCGAATATTTGGGCGCAAGCGAATTTATAATGTCTTCGTTTTTGTCCGCAATCATAACTTCGTTGCCCATGTTGACAAGCTTTTCGCCAAGCGTCTGCCCGAACATTCCCATACCGATAAGCAACACAGATTTCATAATTTTCTCCTGATTGCCCCCGTATTATGCGGGGGTTTTTATATTTGCCTTTTAATTTTAACCTATCATAAGCGTGTCCACGGGGCGCCGTATCGCCGCCGTTGTCCGCTTTTCGCCCAGGGCTAAGGCAAACGTTAAAATGCCCACCCTGCCTAAATACATCAACAGTATTATAACCAGCTTAGAAACTATGCCAAGCTCGGGCGTAACGCCCAGCGTAAGCCCCACCGTGCCCATTGCCGAAACGCACTCGAAAAGCGCTTCTTCAAAGGTTAAATCAGGCTCGGCGGCGCAGATTACCAAAACGGCAATCATCACTATCATAAGGCACGCGGTAAATATGGCAAGCGCCTGAGATAAAAGCGAGTGCTCTATTCTCTTTTTGCCTATGTTTATATCCCTGCGCCCGCGGAAAACGCTAATCATTCCCATTATTATCACGGCAAAGGTTCCCACCTTTATGCCGCCCGCGGTCGAGCCGGAGCTGCCGCCGATGAACATGAGCATTACGGTTAAAAGATAACCGCTTTCCGAAAGGGTGGCGGGGTCGGTGGTGAAAAAGCCCGCCGTCCTCGGCGACACCGCGTTGAAAATCGAGCACAAAAGCTTTTGCCCGAAGTTATAGCCCTCGTAAGAGGGGTTGTTCCACTCGAAGCCGAGGAATAAAAACGTGGAAACGAAAAGGAGCACGCCCGTCATCAAAAGCACAATTTTTGTGTTTAGCTGCAGCTTTTTGGGGTTTGCCTTGCAGTCCAGAAAATCACCCCAAACCAAAAAGCCCAAGCCGCCCAAAATTATCAGCGCGCATATGGTAAGGCACACCAGCGGGTCGGTTGCATAGGCGGAAAGGGAGGTGCCCCCAACGCCCACCAAGTCAAAACCCGCGTTGCAGAACGCCGAAATCGAGTGCCAAATCGCGTAATAAACGCCTATGCCGCCGAAATCTCTGCAAAAGGGATAACACAAAAGGCACGCGCCCAAAAATTCGAAAATAGCCGTGCCTATGAAAACGCGCTTAATAAGGCGCGAAACGCCCGTCAGCTTGTTGCTGCCGCCCGCCGCCGACATAAACGCCTTGCGTTCGTAAAGCCCCATCTTTTTGCGGAGCATCAAAAACACAACCGAAACGAAGGTCATAAACCCAAGCCCGCCCGTCTGGATTAAAAACAGAATTACGAGCTGCCCGAAAACAGACCATTGCACGCCCGTGTCGAAGGGCGTAAGCCCCGTAACGCACGTGGCGGAGGTGGATGTAAACAGCGCGTCGAGATAATTTACCGAAGTTCCGCTTTGCGTTGCAAACGGCAAAACGAGCAAAACGCTGCCCAACAATATTACGATTAAATACCCCAGCGACAAAAACTGCCACACGGAAATTTTCATTCTAAGCTTTTTCATTATAACGCGGTAATTTTAGCACACGCAAAAATCAAAGTCAACAAAATTTGTTGCGCGTGCGCAACGCGCCCGCGTATAACCGCAACCGCCTTGCTGTGAATTACGCCGCAAAAAATTTGTCGTATGCGCCGTAACACAATTTATTTTGCCCGCATATGCTTTATTACGGCTTTTTTCGGCGCATATGTGCTTTAAAAAATATGCGGCTGAAAACACTTTAATTCAAATGCATATGCAAGCGCGTTGCGGATAAAAAGGAGTTTTTATGGGTAAATATTTCGGAACCGACGGTTTCCGCGGCGAAGCGGGCGTAAAAATAACCGCCGTCCACGCCTTTAAGGTGGGCAGAATTTTGGGCTGGTATTACGGCGACCGCCTCGGCGGCAAATGCAGGGCGGTTATCGGCAAGGACACCCGCCTTTCCTCCTATATGCTCGAATATTCGCTCGCCGCGGGATTAACCTCGTCGGGGGCGGACGCTTACATAATGCACGTCACCACAACGCCGTCCGTTTCCTACGTGGCGCGGTGCGACGGCTTCGACTGCGGAATTATGGTTTCGGCAAGCCACAACCCCTATTACGACAACGGAATAAAGCTTTTGAATTCCTCGGGCGAAAAGATGGAGGACGAAGTAATTTCGTTAATCGAGCGCTATCTGGACGGCGATTTTGCACCCTTCGGCGGCAAGGATATTCCCTTTGCGGCGGGCAACGCCGTCGGGAGAACTGTGGACTACGTTTCGGGGCGCAACCGCTATATAGGACACCTTATTTCGCTTGCAACCTGCTCTTATAAGGGGCTGAGGATAGGCTTGGACGGCGCAAACGGCAGCGCCTTTTCGATTGCAAGAAGCGTGTTCGACGCGCTCGGCGCAAAGACCTTTGTTATCGGCGATTCCCCAAACGGCACCAACGTGAACGACGGCGTAGGCTCCACCCGCATCGAGGCATTGCAAAATTTGGTAAGGCAATATTCCTTGGACGTGGGCTTTGCCTTTGACGGCGACGCGGACAGATGCATAGCCGTTGACGAGCGCGGCGAAGTGGTGAACGGCGATAAAGAGCTGTATGTGCTGGCAAACTATCTTTCAAGCCGCGGCGAACTGCAAAACCGCAGCATAGTGTGCACCGTAATGAGCAACGGCGGGCTTATATCAAGCCTTAAAAACAAGCAAATAAATTGTTATTTAAGCGACGTCGGCGACAAAAACGTGTGCGATTTAATGAGTAAAACGGGCGCGGTTTTAGGCGGCGAAAGCAGCGGGCACGTCGTGTTTTCAAAGTACGAAACGACGGGCGACGGACTGGTTACCGCCATTATATTAATGGAAGCTCTCGCAGACGGCAAGTGCGCGCTGTCGCGCCTTTTAAAGGGCTTTAAAACTTTGCCACAAATATGCGTTTCGGTGCCCGTAACCGATAAGGAAGCGGCAATGTGCGGCGTTGAGGAGCTTTCGAAAAATCTTTCCAAAAAGCTTTCCGTTAGAATGCTCGTCCGCCCCTCGGGCACCGAGCGGGTTATAAGGGTAATGGCCGAGGGCGAAAGCGAAGAAGATTGCTCTCTCGCCTGTAAAATAATATGCTCCAAAATTACCCAAAATTGCGGTTGACCCCTAAATATATGGCATTTCTGCGCGTTTAAAGGAGTAAAATATGTGTGGAATAATCGGTTATGCAGGCGGCGGCAACGCCGCCGAAAACGTTTACGAAGGCTTAAAACGGCTCGAATACCGCGGTTACGATTCGGCGGGCATGGCGGTTATCGCCCCCTCGGGCGAGGTTAAGGTAATTAAAAAACAGGGCAAAGTGAGCGTTTTGGAGCCGTATATAGCGGATATACGCGGGGCTGTCGGCATGGGGCACACCCGCTGGGCAACCCACGGAAAGCCTTCGGATATCAACGCGCACCCGCACTCGGCGGGCGGGATTTACGTTGTACATAACGGCATAATCGAAAATTACGCCGAACTGAAAGAAAAGCTTATCGCCGCGGGCGAAACGTTTATTTCCGAAACGGACAGCGAGGTAATCGCCCACCTTATAAAATTGAATTGCGACGGCAACATTTTAACCGCCTTGCACAAAACCGCAAAGATGCTTACGGGTTCATATGCGCTTATGGTTATGCGCGAAGGCGAGCATAAAATAGCCGTTTTGAAATACCGCAGTTCGCTGATAGTCGGCTACGGCGAGGGCGAAAATTTTTGCGCCAGCGACCGCCCCGCCCTTGCGGGCAAGTGCGATAAAATCAGCGTTTTGGAGGACGGCGATTTTGCGCTGATTTCCGCCGAAAAAATAGAAATTTTCGACAAGGATTTAACGCCCGTTTGCCGCCCGAAAACGGAAAACGCGCTCACCGCCGAAAAGCTGGGTTTAAACGGCTGTCCGCACTATATGCTTAAAGAGCTGCGCGAAGTCCCCCAAACCGTACAAAACACGTTTAACTCTTTTAATGAGGTAAAGGACGAATTAAGCGAGGTTTTAAGCGGCACAAAAAGGGTGATTTTTCTCGGCTGCGGCACGGCTTACCACGCGGGCTTAATCGGTAAAAAATACTTCGAAACGTTTGCAAGAATTCCCGCCGAAGCGGAAAACGCAAGCGAATTCCGCTATAAAGACCCCGTAATATCTCGCGGCGACGCCGTTTTTGCGGTTACGCAAAGCGGCGAAACGGCGGACACTATCGAGGCGGCTCTGCTTGCCAAAAGCCTTGGCGCAAAGGTAATTGCGGTTACAAACGTTCCGCAATCGGCAATCACGCGCTGCGTACACGCCGTAGTGCCCGTTGCCGCGGGCGCGGAAATATGCGTCGCCGCCACTAAAAGCTACGTCGGGCAAATCGCCGCGCTGTACCTGTGCGCCTTAACGTTTGCGGGCAAGGCGGTTACGCCTAAGGAATTTAAGCTGCTTTCCGAACTGCCCGCCGCGCTGCAAAAAACTATCAATAATATCAACGTCTACACACTTGCCCACATGTGCGCGCGTTCAGGCGGCGTCTATTTTTTGGGGCGTGGCTACGATTACGCCGTCGCGCTCGAGGGCAGTTTGAAGTTAAAGGAAGTTTCCTACGTGCCGAGCGAGGGCTATCCCGCGGGCGAGCTTAAACACGGCACTCTTGCGCTCATCGACGAAAACACCGTTTCCGTCGTGCTGATAACCGATAGCGCACTCGCGCCCAAAAGCGAAAACGCGGTTGAACAGGTTCTTTCCCGCGGCGGAAAAGTAGCCGTAATAACCTGTTTGCCCGCGGTTGCAAAAAGGCTTGAGGGCAAGGCGGAAATAATTTTATTGCCTGCGTGCAACAAATTCCTTTCGCCGCTCGTTTCGGCAATCGCCGTGCAGGAGCTTGCCTATCGCACCGCCGTGATTTTGGGACGCGACCCCGACAAGCCGCGCAACCTTGCCAAGAGCGTAACCGTGGAATAGTTGACAATGCCGCGCGTTTAAGATATACTCAATTAAACAAATAAAAAAGGCGGCAAAAATGAAAACAGTTTTGGTTACGGGCGGCGCGGGCTATATCGGTTCGCACACCTGCGTGGAACTTTTACAAAGCGGCTACAACGTGGTTGCGGTAGACAATTATTCTAATTCCTCACCCGAAAGTATAAAAAGGGTGGAAAAAATTACGGGCAAAAAGGTTGCGCTTTACGAAGCGGACGTGCGCGACAAAACCGCGCTCGACAAAATTTTCAAGGCGCATAAAATAGACTGGGTAATCCACTTTGCGGGGCTTAAAGCTGTTGGCGAAAGCTGCGAAAAACCCGTGGAGTATTACGACAACAATTTAAACGGCACGCTCGTTTTGTTGCAGGCTATGCGCGAAAATGGCTGCAAAAAAATAGTTTTTTCGTCGTCGGCAACCGTTTACGGCGACCCCGAGGTTTTGCCCTTAACCGAAGATTGCAAAACGGGCGGCACCACAAACCCTTACGGCACGAGCAAGTATTTTCAGGAAATTATGCTCACGGACGTTTATAAAGCCGACAAAGAATGGACGGTGGTGCTTTTAAGATATTTCAACCCCGTCGGCGCGCACGAAAGCGGGCTTATCGGCGAGGACCCCAAAGGCATTCCCAACAACTTAACGCCGTACATTGCAAAGGTTGCAATAGGCGAGCTTAAAGAAGTGGGCGTGTTCGGCAATGATTACCCCACTCACGACGGCACGGGCGTGCGCGATTATATCCACGTTGTCGATTTGGCAAAAGGGCACGTTGCGGCGATTGATAAAATTACAAACGGCGGCGTTTATACCTATAACCTTGGCACGGGAGTGGGGTATAGCGTTTTAGACGTAATTCACGCCTTTGACAAGGCTTGCGGAAGGGAGCTTCCTTATGTTATAAAACCCCGCCGCGCGGGCGACATTGCCGCGTGCTATGCAAACGCCGAAAAGGCTAAAAGGGAGCTTGGCTGGGAGGCAAAGCTCGGCATAGAGGAAATGTGCGCGTCAAGCTGGAACTGGCAGCAGAAAAACCCCAACGGTTACAAAAAATAAAATTTGAAATCAGTTTAATATAAGTTAAAATAAGTT
>JAIDVM010000006.1 GCA_029059705.1 Clostridia bacterium | reverse complement strand
CCAACACGGTTAAAAAATTTCGCGGCGGGCTAAAAAATGCCCCCGCCGCTTTAAAAATGGTTTATTTAAGTTCTTGTTCTAATTCTTTAAATTCTTTTGTGTTAAAAAAGTCAACCAGATTAATGTCAAGTCCGTCGCACAGCATTTTAATTGTTACAATTCCGGGGTTCTGGCTTTTACCGTAAATAATGTTTTTAATAGTAGACGACGAAACTCCCGAATTTATCGAAAGCTTATGCAGCGACATGTGCTGTTCTTCGCATAATTCAAGTATTCTGTTTTTTACTGCCGAATAGGTTTTCATAATGTCAAATATATTATATGTTTTTTTAGTTGACAATATGGGCTATATATGATACTATTTAGTCTATATAAAGACCAAAACCTAAAAAGGGGGAAACCATGAAAAGTTCAATGATTTTAGAGCTGGCGGCAAGCGAAGAATGTTATATGGAAAAAATAAATATTTCCGAAAATACCGAATATTTTAAGTGTTTTTCAAAGTTGCGCGAAATGTTTGAAAAATTTTGTAAAAACATGACCGAGGAAGAAAAGAACGAAACCCTGTGGCAGCTTGAAACCGCCGTGGGCGGGCTGGAAGAAGTTATTACAAACGAATACTTTAAACACGGCTTTAAGCTGGGGTTAATTATTGCGGCGCAAAACCTTTTGGAGTAGTATGCGGTTATTAAAACTCGATTGTAAAATAATGTAAGGCGGCGGGGAAAAACAATTCCCGCTTTTTTCTTGCAATAATCCCGTGCAAGTGTTAAAATCAAATTATGAAATTTACCGAATTTACAATACACACCACCTCGGAAGGCAGCGAAATAATTGCCGACGTTTTGTGGGGGTACACTAATTACGGCGTGGCGATATCCGACGTTAAGGACGTAATCGCGCTGCAGCAAAGCAAGGCGATGTATTGGGATTACATCGACGAAAGCTTAACAAATGACAAACGCGAGGCGCTTGTTAAGGCCTTTGTTCCCTTGGAAGAAACCGAAGTTACCGCGCCCAAAATCCGCGCGGATATCGAAACCGCCGCCGAAAACGGGCGGGGATTTATCGACTTCGGCACTTTGGAAATTACCAAAAGAATAGTGGAGGGCGACGACTGGCTTGAAATCTGGCGCAAGCACTTCCGCCCCTTGCATATCGGCGCAAGCGTGGTAATCGTGCCCGAGTGGATTGATTACGCCAAAGAGGACGGCGAGGTTATCATAAAGCTCGACAGCAACATGGCTTTCGGCACGGGCGAGCACGAAACCACCTCTATGTGCCTTAAACTGTTGCAGGAATATTTAAAAGAGGGCGACGTTTGCATAGACGTGGGCTGCGGCAGCGGCATTTTGGGTATTGCCGCAATAAAGCTCGGGGCTTCCTTGGCATACCTTACGGATATCGACGACATTGCGGTTAAAAGCGCAAAGCACAACTGCCTTAATAACGGCGTTTCGGCAAAGGCGATTGTGGCTCATTCCGACCTTTTGGAGGGCGGCGAAATTAAGGGCGACGTTATGCTTGCCAACATAACCGCGGAAATTCTGTGCCGCCTTGCACCGTCCATTCCCAAAAACCTTAAAAAGGGCGGAACTTTAATTTTGAGCGGAATTATAGAAAGCCGCCTTGATATGGTAATAACCGCTTTCACCGCGCAAAATCTTACTTTGGAAAAACAGATAAAAGAGGGCGAGTGGTTTGCGCTTGCGTTTAAATCATGAGTACGCCGCGCAGATTTTTTGTTGAACACGGATTGGAAAACTCCTTAGAAGTGTTTTTGGAGGGCGAAGAGTTTACGCACGCAAAGGCGGTGCTGCGCGTTGAAGAGGGAACGGAAATCGTTATTCTGGACGGCAGCGGCAAGGAGTATTCCGCAATCGTTTCAAAAATTGAAAAACACCGTTTGCTGGCGCATATTACGGGGGTAAACGCGGGCGAAAGAGAACCGAAAACCGAAATTTATCTTTTGTGCGGGCTTTTAAAGGGCGACAAAACCGAGCTTGTTGTGCAAAAGGCAACCGAGCTCGGCGCAAGCAAAATAGGCGTGTTTAATTCGGAATACTGTTCCGCATACATAAACGACAACAAGCTTGAAAGGCTTAACAAGGTTGCGAGGGAAGCGGCAAAGCAATGCCTGCGCTCGCGCGCGCCGCGGGTGGAATACTTTTCCTCGCTCGAAGGCGCGTTAAAGTCGGCAAAAAATTTTAAAAACAAGCTGTTCGCGTGCGAGTTTTTTAAGGATGGCGGCATGCCGAACGGGTTGAACGGCGAAACGGCAGTGGTGGTCGGCAGCGAGGGCGGATTTTCCGAAAAGGAATTCGGGCTTGCCCAATCGCTCGGTTTTACGGGGGTGACGCTCGGAAAACGTATACTTCGCGCCGAAACCGCGGCAATTACCATGTGCGCGCTGGCGGCTTACGCCTTGGGGGAGCTTGAATGAAAGCGGTTGTCTTTACCTTGGGGTGCAAGGTGAACGAGGCGGAATCGGGCGCGATTATGGCCGCGCTCGAAAAGATGGGTTTTGAGGTGAGCGACGCGCTTTCCCCCGCGGATATATACGTTTTAAACACGTGCGCGGTTACCCGCGAAGCCGAAAAAAAGAGCAGGCAGCTTGTTGCAAGGGTTAAAAAGTTTAACCAAAACGCCGAAATTTTCGTGTGCGGGTGCGCTTCCGAAAAGGATAAAAAGGCTTTTGAAGAGCGCGGCGTAACCTTTGTCGGCGGCGCGAGGGACAAGGGCGAGGTGGTAAAAGCCGTTTCGCAAAGGTTCAACCTTTGCGGGTGCGGGTTGCAATTGCCCAAACAGACGGGCACGCGGGCTTTTATTAAGATACAGGACGGCTGCAATAATTTTTGTTCGTATTGCATAATCCCCTATCTTCGCGGCCGCGAAAAATCGCGCTCAATCGAGGATATATTGGGGGAAATAGCCCAAACCGACTGCCCCGAAATAGTTTTGAACGGCATAAACATATCCTCTTACGGATATGACGGCAAAACGCTTACGCATTTAATCCGCGCGCTTTCAAACGAAAAAAAGCGCATAAGACTGGGGTCTTTGGAATGTAATATTATAACCGTGGATTTTTTGGAAAGCTTAAAGAATTTGCCCGATTTTGCCGAGCAGTTCCATTTGTCGTTGCAGAGCGGCAGTAACGCCGTTTTAAAGGCGATGAACAGGCATTACACGCGCGAAGAATACCTTGAAAAGTGCGGGCTTATATATAAATACTTTCCCCAAGCGGCTATTACCACGGATATAATAGCGGGCTTTGCAACCGAAACGGAAGAGAACTTTGAAGAAAGCCTTTCTATCATAGAAGAGGCAAGGTTTGCCCGCGTGCACGCTTTTGCCTTTTCCCCGCGCGAGGGCACGGTTGCGTTTAAGCTTAAAGACTTGCCGCCGGAAGTGAAAAGCGGGCGGCTTCACCGCCTTTTAACCGCCGCCGAACGCGCGCAATCGCAATATATTGCGGGGTTTATCGGCAAAGAGCTTGATTATATTGCCGAAGAGCGGCAAAACGGTTACACTTGCGGTTATACGGGCAATTACATAAAAGTTTACCTTGCGGACGAAGTGCGCACGGGTGAAAAATACAGAGTTATACTCAAAGAAAAATTTGCGGACGGTGCTTATGTTTATAATAATTCCAAGAATTAGCAGAGAAAGACTGATGCGGACAAAGGCGTGGTTTAAAGAAACTTTCAGGCATCATTCCCTCGACGAGTACAGAGAATTTTTTACGCGCGGCATGGGCAGCGACGACGGCGAAAACCGCGTTTACCCGTGGATTTACATGCGCTTGTTTTTTCTGTGCTTCGTCATTTTCGGGCTTACCGCGTGTATTATAAGGCTGACGGGCAACGGAATTTCCGTGCCGACGCTAATGCTTATGGGGGCTGTTTTAATAACCGCGCCCTTCACCGTTTTACTGTTTGAGCTGAACCCCAAAAAGGATTTGAGTTTTTTAAAAGTAGTCGCGGTGCTCATAATCGGCTCGTTTGTCGCCGACTTGATTGTTTATCTTTTCTATTTTGCATATGTGCCCGAAGAAGGTTATTTTTCGGTGCTGTGGACTGCGTTTGTCGAAGAGTTCGGCAAGGCTCTGCCCGCAATTCTTGCGATTTTGATTTTGAAAAAGCGCGGCAGCCCCGTGGCTTGCTTCATTCTGGCGGCGGCAGTCGGCGCGGGCGTATCCATTACCGAGGACTTGGGTTACATATTTTTCGGTTCGGGAGCTTTGGGGATTGATTTAACGGAAATTTTATCCACTTCGATACTGCGCGCGGCTACCTCGGTGTGCACGCACATAGTGTGGTCGGGCTTTATCGGCTGGGCTTTCGGCAAGTTTAAGCGTCCGTTAATCGATTTCCGTTTTTGGGGAATGTGCATATTCAGCATGGCGCTGCACTTCGGCTGGGATTTGCCTTCCGCCGCGCCAATAGGCTGGTTGTTTTTATCTATTTTGGTTTGCTTTGTTTTGGCGTTGGCGATTATGTGCGTCATTATAAAAAAAGAACGCATAAAGGTGCTTGGCGCGCCGCTTTTGGATATTGCGCCCGTAATTCCCGAATTTATGCCCGTTGCCCCCGATTACGGAGTAAGTTCGGCGGGTGAAACGGTGGTAGCCGCGGACAACGGCTTGGTGGAAACTGCCGCGGCAGCCGCCGAGCGCGATTTCGGCTTTGACAATCCTGTTCCCGCACCTTTCGCGCCACCCGTTGCAGCAAATAACGTAAACGGCGTAAAAGCGGCTTGCTTTCACGCGGCAAACGTAGCGTTGGCGGTTATGCTTTCCGTGTTTGCGGTGCTCGGCGTTGCCTTGTGCTATCTGCAAATAGGCGAATATTACAAACAGGAAACGTTTTCGCGGGCTGCCGATTTTGTTGAATACGTGCAGGACGGTTACACGTTCGAATATCAAAAGGCAAGAAAATACGACGAAAGTATGGCAATCGTAAATTATTACGAAGAGAAACTTGACGGTAAGCTTTTGCAGGCTACGCAAAGGGTTACCGACAAAAATAACCCCAACGTTTTCTATTATTATAACTATAGATTTACCAATGACGAAGACGGAACTACGACCGTGGCGCTTGTTTCCGTTGATGCGGGTATAGGAACGGAAATTTATTCAAGAAGAACTATTCCTTCTTACAACTATTACGACGACGTTCCAAGTTATTATTTCGGGGAAATTTACGTAATAAACCCCAAAGTTGCTGATTTTTGGTACGACGAGGAAATGAGGGAATACGTTGTAAATTTAAATGAAACCGAGTTTTGCGGCACGAGTTCGATAATAGCTCTTTCGGTAATAGCGGGGCTTGCGCTGATATCGTGCGGAACGGCTTGCATAGTAAATTACGTTAAGGCGGGTAAAAGAAATGACTGATAAAAACTGCATTTTTTGCAAAATTTTAAAGGGAGAAATCCCCTCGGCAAAGGTTTACGAAGACGACAAGATGCTCGTTTTCAAGGACATAGAGCCAAAGGCAAAGGTGCACCTTTTGGCAATTGCAAAAGAGCATTTTAAGCTTTTGGAAGAGGCGGACGAAAAGGGGCGCGGGCTTATAAGCTACATGCTTTTCAAAATTCCGCAGATTGCAAAGGAAAACGGACTTAAAAACGGTTACCGCCTTGTTATCAATCAGGGCGAGGACGCGGGGCAAACGGTTTTCCATTTGCACGTCCATATTCTCGGCGGCGAAACGTTGCCGTGGTAAAACAAAACAAAAGCTCTCGGAAATTTTCCGAGAGCTTTTTTGTAACAAAAAATATTAAACGTAGTGATATTTTTTCCGCATGGCAATAAAGAATATTACGGCAATGATAAACGCGCCGACTTCGGTTGCGAACATTGCCCACCAAATTCCGTCCACTTTGAGCAGATACGGCAACAAAAAGACGAAAGTAATTTGAAATACAAACGCTCTTAAAAACGACAAAACCGCCGAAACCACTCCGTTGTTTAACGCGGTGAAAAAGCCCGAGGAATAAATGTTTATTCCCGAAAAAACGAAGGCGAACGAGTAAAGTCTGAACGCGTATACGGTTAGGTTATAAAGCTCTTGGTCGTAACCTACAAATAATTTCGCAAGCGGAATTGCAAGGGCTTGCGCAAGCCCCGATAGCACAACGCCCGTTACGCCTAAAATAATCGTGCTTTTTTTGAACACGTTTTTAAGCTCGGCGTGATTTTCCGCCCCGTAGTTATATCCGACGATTGGCGCGCTGCCGATAGTAAAGCCGATTTCTATCGCCACGAAAATGAATTGCACGTACATAATTACGCCGTAAGCCGAAACGCCGTTTTCGCCTAAATATTTCATTAGCTGCAAATTGTAGAGTATACTTACAACCGAAGAGGCTACGTTTGTTAAAAGCTCCGATGCGCCGTTTCCGCATGCTTTTAACAGCGGCAGAATTTGCAGTTTTGTTTTTGTGAATTTTAATAAGCTGCCATTGGAGCGCGCAAAATAGATAAGCGGAATTAAGCCGCCCAAAATCTGACCTATGCCCGTTGCAACCGCCGCGCCGACAATACCCCATTTGAACACGGTTATAAACAGCGCGTCCAAAGCTGCGTTTGCGCAACCGGCAATAAGCGTTATTATAAGCCCGAGTTTAGGCTTTTCCGCTGCGGCAAGAAAACTTTGAAATATGTTTTGCAACATAAAAAACGTTGTAAAACCGATAATAATTCTTCCGTAAAGCACGCAGGATTCTATCATGTCTTCCGTCGCGCCGAAAAGATAAGCAACGGGGCGCACTATGCACATTCCGAGCGCGGTTAAAGACGCGCCGAGTATTATGGCAAAAATTATTATCATAGTAAACGTTTTGTTCGCTTTTTCTCTGTCGTTTTCGCCTATGATTTTAGAAACGAGAGCCGTTCCGCCCGTGCCAAGCATAAAGCCCATGCCGCCCAAAATCATTGTAAACGGCATTATTAAATTTATTGCGGCAAACGGTGTTTTGCCTACGAAATTAGATACGAACAGCCCGTCCACAACGCCGTAAACTGACGATAATACCATCATAAAAATTGACGGCAGCACAAAACGGAAAAGTTTTTTATAAGTAAAATGGTCTGAAATTTGAATAGGTTCCGCTTTTTTCATAAAACACTCCTTTTTCACATAAAAAAGGCGCCCGATTATTTTAATAAATAACCGAGCGCACTCGACATCTTCTTCGACAACTGCTTTAAAAAAGCACAGTACTGCGGTACTGTTGTCCTCCGATGACTACATATTTAGTTAATAATTTTACTTCTTACAAATGAGCATTATATTCGTTGGTTTTTGTGTTGTCAAGCAAATTTTTAAGAAAAATAAACTTCCATGCTTCAATTCAAAGTCCCGCAATTTTTTTAGCCGCAGCTTTTACGCGTTCCTTTAAAAGAGGGGGGTCTAAAACCTTAACCGCCCCGCCGTAACTCAAAATTTTGTTGACCAAAACGTTGTCGTCGGGGAGCTGCATGCTTGCAACAAAGCTTTCGCCGCGCGGCTCTATGTTGTCTACGCCCAGCCATTCCTCGGCGTCGGCAAGCGAGCTTTTTTCTATTTCGAGCGTAACGTTTAACATCTGCTTGTCCGAATAGGACAACCCGAAGTTAAGCTCGTCGCGTGAAATTTCGCGCTTTTCAAACTGCGCGCCCGTAAAGGTTGCAAAGCGTATGCGCCCGATTTTAAAGGTGCGGAATTCCTGTTTTGTGTGGCAAAATGCGTAAACGTACCAAACGTTTTGCTTAAAAATCAAAACGTGGGGGTCTATTACGCGCTTCGAATGCTCGCCCTCGCGCGAGATGTAATCGATTAATAACGATTTGCGCTCGTTTACAGCCTGCTCACACACGAACATTTTATCCGAAAATTTATTGCCGTCGCCCCACGCGCCGCCGTCAACTATTATGTTGCCGCAAACCGAAAGGTCGCGCCGTTCGTTCTTTTGCGTGCTTTGCAGCTTTTCGATTGCCGAAATTATGCTCGCGTCGGAAATCTGCGAAGACATTGCCGTAAGCGCGTTTACCGTGGCGGCGTATTCTTCCTTTGTGAAATAACCTACGGGCAGACGGAACGTGTCGGCAATGGTTATGCCGCCGTAGCGCCCTCTCTCCACGTCGATTGGCACGCCGCAAACTATTAATTCCTCGATATAGCGGTAAACGCTGCGGACGGAAACCTCGTAACGTTCGGCAATCTCGCGCGCGGTTATTTTGCGCTTTTGCAAAAGCCGCATCATTATTCTGAACATAATTTCGTATTTCATGTGAATATGCATCTCCGCTTCGGCATAGTATAAAACACGCCGAAAAAAATTTTTTTGAATTTTTAAAAATATTTTAATATATATGACAATATATGTCAAGTATAACGGTTAAAATTCAAAGTGTAAATAAACGGAGGGCAAGAAAATGAATTTTGCAGCGTATATCGAAAGACAGAAAAGTTTAATAAGACACCGCCACGACGGCGAGGTTTATCTTGTCCGCAAGGACGAAAACGTGCCGCTTGACAAGTGCGGCGAGCTTTTAAGCGAGCTTGAAAGCTTAAAAGGGTTTAACAAACGCGAGAGAATGAATTTAAGGAGAGAGGTCGTATGATAAGGTTTTGCAAAAGAGCAATGCTTGTCCTTATTGCAGTTACAGCCGCCATAATAATGGCGGCCTTGGCTGTTTGATTTATTGGTTTCTGTTTACTACTTTCTTTTCTATAAAGGCGATAATTCCGTACATTCCGCCGGCAAGCACGCACAAAATAAACGTTGCCGTCATTACAAGGTCTAATTTAAAAACCTGCCCGCCGTAAACGATTAAATAGCCTAAGCCTGCTTTCGAAACAATGTATTCGCCCATGATAGAGCCAATCCACGCAAGCCCCACGGCAACCTTTAAGGTGTTCATAAGGGCGGGGAGGGAGGCGGGGATAATAAGCTTTCTCAAAGTCGTTGCTCTGCCCGCACCCATCGATTTCATCAACAGCAGCTTGGTTTTATCAACCGCGATAAATCCCGCAAGCATGTTCATTATGCAAACTATTATCGAAACGATTACGGTCATAAAGATAATCGCGTCGTAGCCCGTGCCTATCCAGATAATAATCAAAGGTCCCAGCGCGATTTTGGGCAGCGAGTTTAAAACCACTATATAAGGCTCCAAAATCTTGCGCGCGGCTTCGCTCGCCCACAAAGCTACGGCTATGGCGTAACCGACTAACACGGCTATTACAAAGCCCGCCATTGTTTCCATAAGCGTTATGCCTATGTGGTAAAACAGCGTGTTGTTCGCATATAAATCGCCAATCGTCTTGCACACGCGCGAAGGCGAACTCGTAATGAACGGGTCTATTATTTTAAGCTGTGCGAACAGTTCCCACAGCCCCAGCAAAAGAGCTAAAATCAGCCAGCGGGAAACGTGAATTATAACGCTTTTTTTCTTTTGTTTTTTTAAGTACGCGAGATGCTCCCGCGAGTAAGTGGGTTTTTCTTTTTTCATATGTTTGTTCCTTGATTAACCGCCGAATATGCCGCGGTTAAATGCCGAGTTCTCTTCTCAACACTTCGAACATGGCGGAAAATTCCGCGCATTCCCTGCGCGTTTTGGGAACGTTGCCGCCAAAGTTTATTTCGTGCTCGGCAACTACTTTTGCGGGGCGCGCCGAAAGCACCACAACCTTATCCGAAAGCGCTATGGCTTCGGATATGTCGTGCGTGACGAGCAGCGCCGTCTTTTTTTCGCCCTTGATTATGCTTTGCACGTCGTCGCATACTTCAAGCCTCGTCTGGTAATCGAGCGCGGAAAACGGTTCGTCCAATAAAAGCATTTCCGGCTCCGCCGCAAGCGTTCTTATAAGGGCAACCCTTTGGCGCATGCCGCCCGAAAGCTGGGAGGGGGTCTTTTTTAAAAAATCCTTAAGCCCGTATTTTTCGGCAAGCGCAACCGCCTTTTGGCGCATTTCGGGGGTGTTGCGCTTTTTTACTTCCAAAGGCAGAAAGATGTTCTGCTCAACGGTTCGCCACGAAAAGAGCGCGTCGCGCTGTAACATATAACCAAACTCGCCCTGTCCGCGCACAACCTCGCCCGAAGACGGCTTTAATATGCCCGCCGCAAGCGATAAAATCGTGGTTTTGCCGCACCCCGAAGGGCCGATTACCGAAACGAACTGACCTTCTTCCACGGCAAAATTCATGTCGCGCACGGCTGTCGTTTCGCCCGTTTTGGTGTGATACGTATAAGATACGTCTTTAAATTCAAGTATCATATTTTTTTAATTACCCCCTGTATATCTCGGGGTTTTTTGCGTTTTAAGCGTAAATTTCCCTGTAAACATTGTCGGCAGCTTCGGTTAAAACAACCTTGTTAAAGTCTACGCGCCTTTCAAGCTCGCCCGCAAGCTCAATTACGTCCAAAAGCCTTTCGTAGGAGGTTTCTTCCATTGCCATGTTAGTAACCCACGCGTCAATCGACTTGTAGCTGTCAACCGAGGTCTTTATGCTTTCTACGTTCGTCGCGTCAAAGTATTTTGCAATTTTAGCCGCAACGTCTGCGCTGTCGTGCTCGTTTATATATTTGGTCGCCTTGGTTATCGCGCGCAAAAGCGAACGTACCTTGTCGCCGTTTTTATCTATATAGCTCTGCTTTGCCATAAAGCAGGTATAGGGGATTTCGCCCGATTCCTGACCTACGGATGCCACGATATAGCCCTTGCCTTCGGCAACGTAGTTCGAAGCGGTGGGCTCGAACATGGTGCAGTAATCGCCCGTGTTGCCCTCAAACGCTGCGGTGGTCATGTTGAAGTCTATGTTTTTAACAAGGTTTGCGTTTACTCCCGCGGTCTTTAAAACGTATTCGAACGTCATAAAAGGAACGCCGCCGGGTCTGCCCGCAATAATCGTCTTGCCCTCAAGGTTTTTCCAGTCGAAGTTGGGTTCGGGGTTTCTGCCTACCAAAAAGCTACCGTCGCGCTTGGTCATCTGCCCGAAAACCATGGGCGCGTCGCTCGTGCCGCCTATTCGGGTGTAAACAACCGCCTCGGGGCCGCAAAAGCCCACGTCCGCTTCGCCCGCAAGCACGGCAGCCATGGTTTTGTCGGCGCCGCCGCCGTTAGTAAGCTCTATTTCGTGGCCCTCTTCCTTAAAATAGCCGAGCGAGTCCGCAAGGTACAGGGGTGCGTAAAACACCGAGTGGGTGACTTCGTTTATTCTGATTACTTTGTCGTTCCCGCCGCAGCCCGCAATCGTGCCCGAAAGCACAACCGAGCATACCGCGGCAAGAATAAAAGTTATTATTTTTTTCACGGTAAGTATTTTTAAACTCCTTAAAATTTAATAATACATTTTATGCGCGCGTCTTTACCGTTTGACAACCGCCGCCGCTTTGTTTTATAATTAAATAGTATAGATAATAAACGTTGCGGGTAAAAACCACGTTTTTTGCCCGCTTCTCGGCGGCAGTAATGAAAAAGCAGCCGCCTCGGTCACCGCAAATGCTAATTATGCATTTGCTCATCTACGCCTTGCAAAACAGCGGGTAACCGCTGTTTTTAGAAATCAAGGCTTCGTCCCAATTTGCGCATACCTGCGCCTAAGCGGGGTGAGAATTGCAATTATATAATAGGTTTGCCCTTAAAATTGCAATTCGAGGGCGAGTAGCCCTTAAATTCACGAAAAATCGCAGCCGCAGAATAGGCGAGATTTGCGTGAGGAGGAACTTTTATGTTAGAAAAAACTTACAATCCAAAGGACTTTGAAAACAGACTTTATAAGGAGTGGGAGGAAAACGGCTGCTTTAAGGCGGAACGCGACGACGATAAAGTTCCGTTCACCGTTATGATGCCCCCGCCCAACATTACGGGGCAGCTCCATATGGGTCACGCCATGGACGAAACGCTGCAGGACACCATTATCCGCTTTAAGCGCATGCAGGGCTATTGCGCGCTGTGGCTCCCCGGCACCGACCACGCTTCCATAGCAACCGAGGTTAAGGTTTTGGAGCAGGTCAAAGCCGAAGGCGAAAGCAAGGAAAGTCTTGGGCGCGAAGGGTTTTTAAAGCGCGTTTGGGCTTGGAAGGACAAGTATAACGCAAGGATTGTAGAACAGCTTAAAAAGCTCGGTTCCTCGTGCGACTGGTCGCGCCTTACCTTTACCATGGACGAAAAGTGTTCAAAGGCGGTAAGGGAGGTTTTCGTCAACCTTTATAACAAGAAACTTATTTACAGAGGCAGCCGTATAATAAACTGGTGCCCGTGCTGCAAAACGGGTATTTCCGACGTAGAGGTTGTCTACTCGGAAGAAAACGGCAATTTCTGGCACGTAAATTACCCAGTCGAAAATTCGGATACGGTATTGCAGGTTGCAACCACCCGCCCCGAAACGATGTTCGGCGACACGGCGGTTGCGGTAAACCCTAAGGACAAAAGATATAAGCATTTAATTGGCAAAAACGTAATTCTGCCAATAGTCGGCAAGGCAATCCCCATCGTCGGCGACGAACACGCGGACATGGAATTCGGCACGGGCGTGGTTAAAATAACCCCCGCGCACGACCCCAACGACTTCGAGGTGGGCTTGCGGCACAATCTGCCCGTAGTAAGGGTTATGAACGACGACGGCACCATGAACGAGCTGGCGGGCAAATACGCGGGGCTTGACCGCTACGAGTGCAGAAAGCAGCTTGTCGAGGACTTAAAGGCGGGCGGCTACCTTGTAAAAGTCGTTCCTCACACGCACAGCGTGGGGCATTGCTACCGTTGCGGCGTAACCGTCGAGCCCATAGTTTCAAAGCAATGGTTCGTTAAAATGGAACCGCTTGCCCGCCCCGCAATCAACGCGGTTATAGATAAAAAAGTAACCTTTGTTCCCGAAAGGTTTGCAAAAACCTATTACAACTGGATGGAAAACGTTAAGGACTGGTGCATTTCGCGCCAGCTCTGGTGGGGGCACAGAATACCCGTTTGGTACTGCGCCGACTGCGGAAAGGAAATCGCTTCCAAAACGGACGTAACGGTTTGCCCGCATTGCGGCGGCAAAAATCTTTCGCAGGACGAGGACGTTTTAGACACCTGGTTCTCTTCGGCGCTGTGGCCTTTTTCAACATTGGGCTTCCCCGACGACACTTCCGATTTGGAATACTTTTACCCCGGCGACGTGCTCGTAACCGGTTACGACATAATCTTTTTCTGGGTTGCCCGCATGATTTTTTCGGGCTTGGAGCATATGCGAAAGGTTCCCTTCCGCGACGTGTTAATTCACGGGCTCGTGCGCGACGAAAAGGGCGTAAAGATGTCCAAATCCTTGGGCAACGGCGTAGACCCCATTGAGGTAATCGATAAATACGGCGCGGACAGCCTGCGTTTTTCGCTGTTGCAGGGCGTTGCTCCCGGCAACGACACGCGCTATTCCGACGCAAAGGTAGAAGCGTGCCGCAACTTTATGAACAAGATTTGGAACGCGAGCCGCTTCGTAATTTCCAACTGCGAGGGCAGAACGGTTAAGCCCCTTTCCGAGGTTAAGCTTTCACACGCCGACAAGTGGATAATCGCGCGGCTTCAATCGTCAATCCGCGACGTAACGCTTGCCTTGAATAAGTTCGAATTCGGCATTGCGTGCCAGATTATGTACGACTTTATGTGGTCGGACTTCTGCGACTGGTATATCGAACTCGTCAAACCCGTTTTATATTCCGACGACGACGTTAAAAAGGACGGCGCGGCTTCGGTGCTTACTTTTGTTTTGGAAAACGCGCTTAAACTTTTGCACCCGTTTATTCCCTTTATAACCGACGAAATTTACCGCAACCTGCCCAATACCGAAGGCACCATTATGACCAAGGATTTCCCGAGGTATAATTCAAAGCTCGCCTACAAAAAGGACGAGCAGGCGTTTAAGGGCGTTATGGAAATAATCACGGCGGTGCGCGCGGTTAAAACCGAGCTTGACTGCCCGCCTTCGAGAAAGGTTTCGCTGTATATCGCAACCGACAGTAAACGCATGATATCCATGGGGCAAGACAGCATATTAAAGCTTGCGGGCGCAAAGGAAATCAAGTTTGTGCAGTCCGCCGAAGAGGCGGGCGAAAACGCCGTTACAAAGGTGCTCGGCATAGGAACGGTTTATATTCCCATGGGCGAGCTTGTGGATATCGAAAAGGAAAAAATAAGGCTTAACGGCGAGCTTGAAAAGGTTATGGGCGAAATCCGCCGCGCCGACGGAAAGCTCAACAATCAGGGCTTTGTGGCAAAGGCGCCCAAAAAGCTTGTCGAAGAAGAACGCGCAAAACTGAACAAATTCATCGAAATGCGCGAAAAGATTTTAAAACAGCTTAAATCGCTTTAAGCACAGCATATAGCGGGGGTAACGCCCCCGAAAAAGGTGAAAAATGCCAAAATACTCAAGGGGCGGCTCAACAAAGCGCCGCCCGCAAAAAGTACATAGCAAGGGGTTAATAATCTTAACCGCCGTGTTAATCGTCGTTATCGCGGCGGTGCTCATCACGCTTTGGTTTGTAAAGCCCGAACTTTATCACAAGTATTTGGGCGTGGGCGAGCATACCTGGAGCGAGCCCGAAACAAAGGCGGCAACATGTTCGCAAAAGGGCGCCGAAACCAAATACTGTTTCGTTTGCGGTGAAGTTGCCGTAAAAGAAATCCCCACAATCCCGCACAGCCTCAACGACGACGGAATTTGCACCGCGTGCGGCTTTGACAGCAACGCAAACGTTTCGATTCATTTCCTCGAACTCGGCAACAAATTCACGGGCGATTGCACGCTTATAAAATACGGCGACACCGAAATTCTGATAGACGCGGGTTCCCGTCAGGGCAGCGCGGCTACGATAAAAGATTATGTGGACGAATATTGCACCGACGGAGTTTTGGAATACGTAATTGCAACCCACGCGCATCAGGACCATATCGCGGGCTTCGTCGGCAACAAAAGCGGCGACACGAGAACGGGAATTTTGTACCAATATGAGGTGGAAACGCTCATTCAGTTCGCAGGCATAACCGATAAGCTTAAAAACAAGCCTACCGAAATATACACCAATTACCTTGCGGCGGTGGATTACGCGCAAAGTAGGGGCACGACGGTTTACACCGCAAAACAGTGCTGGTATGAAACGGACGGCGCTAAAAAAACTTATTATCTGGACGACGCGCAAACCGTTTCTTTAAATATTTTATATCAGCGCTTTTACGATGAAAAAACTGCCGACGAAAACGATTATTCCGTCTGCGCGCTTTTAACGCAGGAGCTGCAAGACGTAACTTATAACTATCTGTTTACCGGCGATTTGGAGGAGGACGGCGAAGGCAGCCTTGTTGAAAGCAATTCTTTGCCCCAAGTCGATTTGTTCAAGGGCGGGCATCACGGCAGTTACACCGCGTCGACCGATAAGCTTTTAAGCGTGATTAAACCAAAAAACGTCGCCGTGTGCTGTTGCTGCGGCACCACCGAATATACAGACAACCCCGCAAACACGTTCCCCGCGCAGGCGTTTATAAACCGCGTTGCAAGATACACCGCAAATATTTACTGCACCACGCTCTGGGACGAAAGCCTTGAAAGCGGATATACTTCTTTAAACGGCAACATCGTGTTTTATACCGAGGCGGGCAAATTAAAGCTGAGGTGCTCGAACAACACCGTTATTTTAAAGGAAACGGATTGGTTTAAGCAAAACCGCACGTGGCCCGAATACGGCAAATAAATTTTAAAATTGGAGAATTAAAAGGGAAACGAAGTAAAGCCGTTTCCCTTTTAATATTTTTAATAAGCATTAATACAGACTGTTTTCCGTGTTTTTGATTTTTCAAAATTCAGCATATGGCGACAAAATTCCGCATATTATTTAATACGTGAAAAAAAGTAAAAAGCGGAGCGGCGTATGTGGGATATAAAAACCGAAAGGGTAATAAGGGAAGCGGAGTATATAATAGCGGAGGGGTGCACCGTGCGTGCCGCCGCCTTGCACTTCGATATTTCAAAATCAACCGTACATAAAGACGTTACGGAAAGACTTTGCGTAATCGACAAAAATCTTTTTGAAAGCGTGAGAAGGGTTTTAAACAAAAATCTGTCCGAAAGACATATTCGTGGCGGGCAGGCTACAAAGGAAAAATATTTAAAAACGAAATAATTTTTACTTAACTTTCAGATTTTTAACAAAAATTGCATATTCATTAATTTGTAAAATTGCGGTTTTTTATGTTATAATTAAAGTGAATTAATATAATTTAAACTTTCGGTTAAAATAGATGACAAAATTACTTGGGATAGACGTCGGCTCAACCACCGTAAAGGCGGCGGTAATCGACGAAAACGACAATTTAATTTACAAGTCCTATGTTCGGCACTTTGCCAAGGTTAAGGAAACGGTTTTAAGCGAACTTAAAATTATAAAAGAAAGGTTCGGCGGAAATTTTCGCGTTTCTATAACGGGCAGCGCGGGCTTAGGGCTTTCGCAGCGCAGCGGTATGAACTTCGTGCAGGAGGTTCAGGCTGCGTTTATTGCTATACGCAAATTTTACCCCGAAACCGACGTCGCGGTGGAGCTCGGCGGCGAGGACGCAAAAATAATTTTCGTAACCGGCGGCACCGAACAGCGCATGAACGGCAGCTGCGCGGGCGGCACGGGCGCGTTTATCGACCAGATGGCTACGCTTTTGAATATTTCGGTAACCGAAATGGACGAGCTGGCTTTAAACGCCAAAAAAACTTACCCCATAGCCTCGCGTTGCGGGGTGTTCGCCAAATCCGACATTCAGCCCCTTTTAAATCAGGGCGCGAAAAAGGAAGATATCTCCGCTTCGATTTTTCAAGCCGTTGTCGACCAAACCGTTTCGGGGCTGGCGCAGGGGCGCAGAATTAAGGGCAAGGTGCTGTTTTTGGGCGGGCCCTTGCACTTTTTAAAGGGGCTCAGAAAAGCCTTTAAAACCACTTTAAAGCTTGCGGAAGAGGACGCAATCTTCCCCGAAAACGCCCCCAACTTTATGGCTTTGGGCGCGGCTCTCTACGCCGAAAACACAGAGGAGCTGCCCATTGACGAAGTAATTTCAAAAATTTCGTCCGCGGCGGAAAGCGACGAAATGGTAACGGGCAAACCGCTGTTCGAAAGCAAGCAGGAATACGCCGACTTCGTAAAAAGGCACCGCGCAACCGACTTAAAGTTTGCCGACCTCGAAAGCTATACGGGCGACTGTTACCTCGGCATAGATTCGGGCTCGACGACGACAAAGCTTATGCTCATAACCGGGGACTGCCGCATACTGTGGTCGCACTATCAGCCCAACAACGGTCAGCCGCTCGACATAGTAATAAAAAAATTAAAGGAAATTTATTCGGTTTGCGGCGGGCGGTTCAAAATCCGTGCCAGCGCGGTAACCGGTTACGGCGAGGACTTGATTAAAAGCGCGATTAAAGCCGACTTCGGCATAGTCGAAACGGTTGCGCACTTTAAAGCCGCGCTTCACTTTAACCCCAAGATCGATTTTATTATCGACATAGGCGGGCAGGACATAAAGTGCTTTAAAATCAAAAACGGTGCAATCGACAGCATAATGCTAAACGAAGCGTGCTCGTCGGGCTGCGGTTCGTTTATACAAACCTTTGCCAAAGCCATGGGCATGGAAATTGATAAATTTTCCGAAAAAGGGCTTTACGCAAAGCGCCCCGTCGAGCTCGGCTCGCGCTGCACCGTGTTTATGAACAGCGCGGTAAAGCAGGCGCAAAAAGAGGGCGCAACGGTGGAGGACATCTCCGCGGGGCTGTCCTCTTCGATAGTAAAAAACGCAATTTACAAGGTAATAAGGGCAACGAGCGCGGACGAATTGGGCGAAAATATCGTGGTTCAGGGCGGAACGTTTTTAAACGACGCGGTTTTGCGCTCGTTCGAGCTTGAAACGGGCAAGCATGTAATCCGCCCCGGCATTGCGGGGCTTATGGGCGCGTTCGGCGCGGCGCTTTACGCAAAGGAAAATATCCAAGGCGAAAGCACCACCGCAAGCGCGGAAGAAATTAACGCCTTTACATATACCTCGCAGTCGGCAAATTGCAGGGGCTGCACCTCTAACTGCAGCGTAAACTTCATCAAATTCGGCGACGGCAGAAAGTACGTTTCGGGCAACAAGTGCGAACGCGGCGCGGGCAGAAAGCCCGCCTCTGACGAGTTGGACATATACGCATACAAGCAAAAAAGGCTTATAGACAGTGTTGCGGGTTTGGGGCACGTTAAACCCCGCGGAAAGGTCGGCTTGCCGTTGCAGCTCGGAATGTACGAACAGCTCCCTTTATGGGCGGGCTTTTTCGAGGCGCTGGGCTTCGAGGTTATTCTCTCCGAAAAATCCTCGCGCGAGCTGTATTTCAAAGGGCAGCACACCGTCGCTTCCGACACGGCTTGCTATCCCGCAAAACTGATGCACGGGCATATAGAAAGCCTACTCGATAGCGAAGCGGACTTCATATTTATGCCTTGCGAAAGCTATAATTTAGACGAGCATTGCTCCACAAACCACTATAACTGCCCCGTCGTGGCGTATTATCCCGAGCTTTTAAAGGCTAATAACGAACGGCTTAACGAAAAAAACTTTATTATGCCTTATATTGATTTAAACGTGCAAAAATCTGCGGTTAAAACGCTATGCAAGGCTTTGGAAAGGTTTAAGCTTAAAAAACGCGAGGTTTCGCGCGCGCTCGACGAAGGCTTTGAAAGGCTTTCAAGCTATCAAAACGACGTAAAGGCAAAGGCTGACGAAATTATCTGGAAGGCGGAACAGCAAAATAAGCAGGTGGTGGTGCTTGCGGGCAGACCTTATCATTTAGATAGCGAAATCAACCACGGCATAAACAAGCTTTTAACCTCGTTGGGGCTTGCGGTGCTTTCCGAGGACGGCGTTTTCGAAAAGGGCGCAAGCGTTAAGGTTGACGTTTTAAACCAATGGACTTACCACGCGCGGCTGTACCGTGCGGCGGACTTCGTTTCGGAAAGGAAAAACGTAAACCTCGTGCAGCTCGTTTCGTTCGGCTGCGGGCTTGACGCAATAACTACCGACCAGGTTCGCGCCATTTTAGAGAAAAACGGAAAGCTTTACACGCAGATAAAAATAGACGAAATAAACAACCTCGGCGTGGTTAAAATAAGGCTCAGAAGCATGCTTGCCGCAATAGAAGAGGCGGCTAAAAGGCAAAAAGATGGAAACTAATACGCAAAAGAATTATCAAAGCGATTACCCCAAGTGGAACGACGGCATGAAAAAAACGCACAAAATTTTGGTGCCCAACATGCTGCCGTGGCACTTCGGCATAATAGAAGAGGTTTTAAAGCTCGAAGGCTACGACGTCGAAGTTTTGCAAAACGACGGCAGAGCCGTAATAGACGAAGGCTTAAAGCACGTGCACAACGACACGTGTTATCCCTGTCTTTGCGTCGTCGGGCAGTATATAAACGCGCTCAAAAGCGGCAAATACGACGTGTCGCATACCGCCGTTTTAATAACGCAGACGGGCGGCGGTTGCCGCGCTTCAAACTACATGCCGCTAATCCGCAAGGCGTTAAAGGCGGAATTTCCGCAAGTTCCCGTGGTTTCGGTCAACTTTTCGGGGCTTGAAAAGGACAGCTCGTTCCAAATTTCGGCAAAGCTGTTTTTAAAGCTCGCGCTTTCCGTGTTTTACGGCGACAGCATAATGTGGTGCTACAACCAAACCAAGCCCTACGAAAAAGAAAAGGGCGCGGCGGACGCGGCGCGCGAAAAAGCCGTTAAATTTGTAGTGGACAAGTTCAAAAAGGGCGGTTATTTAAAATATAAAACGATTACTTCGGAAATAATCAAAAATTTTGCAAAAATCGAAAAAACGGGCGAAAAAAAGGTTAAAGTCGGCATAGTCGGCGAAATTTACGTAAAGTATTCCAACCTCGGCAACAACGATTTGGAAAAGTTTTTGCTTTCGGAAAACTGCGAACCCGTCGTGCCCGCGCTTTTGGACTTTATTTTGTATTGCATAATAAACGTCGTCAACGACGGCAAGCTTTACGGTCACAGCCGCACGACTTCGAATATTTATAATTTAGTCTACAAATTCGTGCACGGCATGCAAAAAAAGGTGATTAAACTGTTTAAAAATGACGGCACGTTCGAGCCGCCGCACGACTTCGAACATCTGCGCAAGTGTGCTGATAAAGTTATAAACCAAGGCGTAAAAATGGGCGAAGGCTGGCTCATTCCCGCCGAAATGGCTGCGCTTGCCGAAACGGGAGTGGCAAACATCGTGTGCGCGCAGCCCTTCGGGTGTCTGCCAAACCACATTGCGGGCAAGGGCGCAATCAGGGCTTTGAAAAACCTTTATAAGGACGAAAACGTTGTCGCGGTAGATTACGACCCTTCGGCAACAAAGGTAAATCAGGAAAACAGAATTAAGCTCATGCTCGCCACCGCAAGGGAAAATTTGAACAACAATTAATAATTTAAAAATTGATTTAAAAAAATAAAAAAGCCGCGCGCGGAATACTC
>JAIDVM010000005.1 GCA_029059705.1 Clostridia bacterium | reverse complement strand
ATTTTATACAGTCTTCCAAAGCAGTGCGGGCACACGCCGTGCTCCTTTTTTGCGCGCGCTTTGCACACGTGATTTCCGCAATCCCCGCACTCTAAAAAATCATTAAAATCAAACGCTTTAAAAGCCTTTCCGCACCCGAATTTTTCCATAAAAAAATTATGTGAAAAATGAAAATTTTAATGCGGAATTTGCAATTTTTTCTTTAAACACTTTACTTCGATTATATAATATGGTATAATAAAACAAATGAAAAATTTTTTCAGAGAGGTAACAATATGCCCGAAAAAGTAGAATCGAATTACGACGCCAATTCGCTGCGCGCACTCAAAGGTTTGGAGCCCGTGCGCGAGCACCCCGGCATGTATATAGGCCCCACCGACGAGAAGGGTTTGCATTGCCTTGTAAGAGAGGTTATAGACAACTCCATAGACGAAGCGCTTGCAGGTTATTGCGACACCGTCAACGTCGTTATTACCGAAGACGGCTCATGCTCCATTAAGGACAACGGCAGAGGTATTCCCACAGGCATCAATGCCGACGCGGGAATAAGCGGCGTAGAGCTTGCGCTTACCAACTTAAACGCGGGCGGCAAGTTCGGCGGCGGCAACAAAGCGGGCGGCTATAAAATATCTTCGGGGCTTCACGGCGTTGGCGTTTCGTGCGTTAACGCGCTTTCGGATACGCTCATTGCCGAAGTGTGCCAGAACGGACACGTTTACAGGCAGGTTTACCATTGCGGTATACCCGAAGAACCCTTAAAAATCGTGGGCGACACCGAGGCAACCGGCACCACGATTACTTTCCACCCCGACGCAACCATTCTGGAAACGACGGAGTTCAATTACGATACTTTAAAAACTCTTTTAAGGGAGCTTTCCTATTTGAACAAGGGCTTAAAGCTCACTTTAACCGACCGCCGCGGCGAAAAGGAACGCCACGACGAATTCTGCTACGAGGGCGGCGTTGTGCACTTTATCGAGGATATTAACAAGGGCAAGCAAACGCTTTTCGAAAAGCCCGTTTATTTTGAAGAGAGCGAGGGCGACGACAAATTCTTGGAAGTAGCCATTCAGTATAACGACGGCTATTCCGAACAGATTTTTCCCTTCTCAAACAACATCCGCCAGCCCGACGGCGGCACGCACTTAGACGGCTTTAAAGCCGCGCTTACAAAGGTAATAAACGACGCGGGCAAACGCTTAAACGTTTTAAAGGAAAACGACAAGCTTTCGGGCGACGACGTGCGCGAGGGCATAACAGCGGTCGTTTCCGTTAAAATTGCCGACGCCCAGTACGAAAGCCAGACAAAGGCAAAGCTTTGCTCAACCTACGTTAGGGGCTTCGTGCAAAAGGCGGTAACCGATAAATTCGGCACCTACCTCGAAGAGCACCCCTCCGAAACCAAGGAGCTTATATTGCGCTGCTTAACCGCGCAGAGGGCGAGGGAGGCGGCAAGGCTCGCAAGGGAAGAAACGCATAGAAAGGGCGTTTTGGAAAGCACCAAGCTCCCCGGCAAGCTTGCCGACTGTTCGGATAAGCGCCCCGAGCTGTGCGAAATTTATATAGTAGAGGGCGATAGCGCGGGCGGCACCGCAAAACAGGGGCGCGACAGAAGGTTCCAAGCAATTTTGCCCCTCCGCGGAAAGATTTTAAACGTTGAAAAGGTTCGCTTAAACCGCGCCCTCGAAAACGAGGAAATAAAAGCCATGATTACCGCGTTCGGCTGCGGCATACAGGAAAACTTCGACGAAAGCAAGCTCAGATACGACAGAATAATAATCATGACCGACGCGGACGTAGACGGTTCGCACATAAGAATACTTTTGTTGACGTTCTTTTTCCGCTATATGCGCCCGCTCGTTGAAAACGGTCACGTTTACGCGGCGCAGCCGCCCCTTTACAAGGTAATGGCAAAGGGCATTCCCGACACCTATCTTTACGACGACAAGGCTTTGGAAGAGTTCAGAAGCACGTTCGAAGGCAAGTTCGAATTGCAGCGTTATAAAGGCTTGGGCGAAATGGACAAGGAACAGCTTTGGGAAACAACCATGGACCCCGCACGCCGCACGCTTGTAAGAATAAAGGTTGAAGACGCAATCGAAGCAGACAGGCTTTTCTCGCTTTTAATGGGCGAGCAGCCGGAGCTTAGAAGACAGTTTATTGAAGACAACGCCAAACTCGTTGAAGAGTTGGATATTTAAAGGAGGGACGCGATAATGGCAAAGAAAGAAACCAGCGCCGAGCTGACCGAAGAATTTAAACGCACTCTCGAAATGACCAAGCTTCTCGACAGAGAGGTTGACGAAGAGCTTAAAAAATCGTTCATTGCCTATGCAATGGCGGTAAACGTTTCGCGCGCCATTCCCGACGTAAGGGACGGTTTAAAGCCCGTTCACCGCAGAATTTTATATTCCATGCACGAGCTTGGCTTAACCTACGACAAGCCTTTCAGAAAGTGCGCGCGTATCGTCGGTGATTGCTTAGGTAAATATCACCCCCACGGCGACAGCTCCGTTTATGACGCTCTCGTAAGACTTGCACAGGACTTTTCAATCAATTTCCCCCTTGTAGACGGACACGGCAACTTCGGCTCGGTTGACGGCGACCCCGCCGCGGCTATGAGGTATACCGAAGCGAGAATGTCAAAGCTCTCTTCCGAGATGCTTAAAGATTTGGACAAGGAAACGGTTGACTTTTACCCTACCTTCGACGACACGGGCTTGCAGCCCTCGGTTTTGCCCGCACGTTTCCCCAACATGCTCGTAAACGGCTCCGACGGCATTGCCGTAGGTATGGCAACCAACATTCCCCCGCACAATCTTGCGGAGTGTATTGACGGCGTAATCGCGCTTATAGACAATCCCGACATAGACGTTGACGGATTAATGGAATATATAACCGCCCCCGACTTCCCCACGGGCGCGCTCATAATGGGCAGAAGCGGCATTAAAAAGGCTTACAGAACGGGGCGCGGCAGCATAATAATCCGTTCCCGCTGCGAAATAGAAGAATACCAGAGCGGCAACCAGACGCGTACGCGAATTGTAGTAACCGAAATCCCTTATCAGGTAAACAAGGCAAGGCTTGTCGAAAATATAGCCGACCTCGTTAAAAACAAGAGAATAGAGGGAATTTCAGATATCCGCGAAGAATCCGACCGCGACGGTATGCGTATCGTTATCGAGGTCAAAAAGGACGCAAACGCTCAGGTTGTGCTCAATATGCTTTACAAGCACACAAATTTGCAGGTCTCCGACGGCATAATCATGCTTGCGCTCGTGGACGGCACGCCCAAGATTTTAAACTTAAAAGAGTGCTTATATTATTACCTCGAACACCAAAAGGAAGTAATCGTCCGCCGCACGAAGTACGATTTGAACAAAACCGAAGAGCGCGCGCACATCTTACGCGGCTTGGTAATCGCTCAGGCAAGTATAAACGAGGTTGTCGAAGTCTGCAAAAACGCAAGGGATAAGACGGACTGCGTTCAGCAGCTTGTTGCAAACTTCGAGCTTGACGAAAGACAGGCAACCGCGGTTGCGGAATTAAGACTTTTCAGAATTTCGCACCTCGAAGTCGATAAACTCAACGAGGAATTGAACACTCTCGAAAATCAGATTGCCGACTTTAAGGATATTCTGGCGCACGAAAGCCGCGTGCTTGAAATTATAAAGACCGACCTTTTGGAAGTAAAACGCAAATATCCTTCTCAACGCCGCACCGAAATTTCAACCGAATTCACGGGCGACATAGAGGACGCGGATTTAATTCCCGTGGAACAGGTAGTCGTTTCCATGACGCACTCGGGCTATGCAAAGCGCCTTCCCGTTGCCGAATACCGCGCGCAGCACCGCGGCGGCAAGGGCATAACGGGGCATAAACCCAAGGAAGAGGATTTTGTAGAGCGCATGTTCGTTTGCTCCTCACACGACGATTTGCTTCTGTTCTCAACCTTAGGCAAGGTTTACCGCATCAAAGCCTTTGAAATTCCCGAAGCGGCTCGCACCGCCCGCGGCAGGGCAATGGTCAACCTTGTGCAGATAGCGCAGGACGAAAAAATTACAACAATTATCCCCGTTAAGGAAAAGGAAGGCTTTATTGCCTTTGCAACCAAAAACGGCATGATTAAAAAGACCAGACTTGAAGAATTTGAGCGCATAAACCGCAACGGTAAAATTGCCATTAAGCTCAACGACGGCGACGAACTCATTTCCGTGCAGTTCACCACGGGCGAAAACGAGCTTATGATTGCTTCCCGCGCGGGCAAGTGCATAAGGTTCAGCGAGGCAAACGTTCGCTCGATGGGCAGAGATACCGCCGGCGTCCGCGCAATGAAGTTAGAGGGCGAAAACGACGCCCTCGTGGATATGCTCGTAGTTGACGAAAGTAAGGACTTATTAACCGTAACCGCCAACGGCTTCGGCAAACGCAGCAGGCTTGAAGATTACCGCGTGCAGGGCAGAGCCGGCAAGGGCATAAAGGCTGGCACGTTCAACGAAGTTACGGGCGACCTCGTAAACTTAAAGCAGGTAACCGAAGAGGACGACGTAATGCTCATTTCCGAAGGCGGAACGATAATAAGAATGCATTGCGACGCAATTTCAAAATTCGGCAGAGCTTCGCGCGGCGTAAGGCTGATGCGCCTTAAAGACGGCGCGGTTGCAACAGTTGCAATAACCGAGCGCGACGACGAAGCGGAGACGGCAGCTCCCGAAGAAACCGCGGCGGACGTTCCCGACGAACCCGCAGAAACCGAGGAAGAAAGCAGCGAAGAGTAAAGCCTAAGCCGTCATTTTGAGCGTAGCGAAGAATCTAATACTGTATTCACAAAGTTTAACGTTACAAAGAATAAGTAATAAAATAAGCCCCCGCGGCGTTCGCCGCGGGGGCTGTTTATTTATTATTTTTTTGAATTATTAATCCGTAACTCCCAATAAAAAGTCCGTTGTTTCACCAAAAAACTTTGCAAGTATAATAATTGCCGAAGCGGTTGGCTCGGTTTTTCCCATATGGTTTATTGTGCATTTGGTAAAAAAGAGCAAGGCAAAGAAACAACAGCAAGTAACGGAAGAACAAGATTAATAGAACTCCGCGTTGCACATTTTGCAACGCGGAGTTTCTATTTAAATTACATTCTAATTATTGTTTAAAACCTGCGGCCGCTTTTTGTCGGTTGTGGGCATGATTACGTTCATCAGCTTTGCCAGCCAGCCCGACAGCGGGAAGGCTGCCTCGATAACGACTACAATCGTCAAAATCTGTCCGTAATCCCATTTAAGCTCGCTCCAGCCGTCAAAGAACATATCCTCTAAAAGCGGCACTTTAAGGGTGGTTAAATACAGCGAAAGCACGCAAATCGTAAATATTGCGGCGCACAGCACAGCTCGGTAAGCGTTGAACGGCTGACACACCCTGAAAACCATTACAAATCCCGAGAAGGTTAGCGCAACCATGCACATTGCCTTGTAATTTGCTCCGAATAATTCAGGCGCAATCTCGTTTGTTAGATACATAGACATTACGCACACAATCATCAGTATAGCGCCCGATATCGCCCCGTTCATAACGTGGGCAATAAACTTGCCTTGCACCCTGTTTTTGTTGGGTTGCAGCGCAAGGAAGAAGGAAGGAACGCCTATTATCGCCGTTTCCAAAAGCGTCATGTTTGCGGGGAGGAAAAGGTAGGGGCGCGACATGCAAATGCAAATCGTCGCCAAAATAGCCGTAAACAGCGTTTTCATCAAAAAGAGCGAGGAGGAGTTTTGAATGTTGTTAATAACCCTTCTGCCCTCGGCAACAACTTTGGGCATCGAACCGAAATTATTATCCATTAAAACGAGGTTCGAAACGTTTCTTGCCGCCTCGCTGCCCGAAGCAACCGATATCGCGCAGTCGGCTTCCTTTAAGGCGAGTATATCGTTTACGCCGTCGCCCGTCATCGCAACGGTGTTGCCCTCCGACTTAATCGAACGCACCAAAACCGCTTTCTGTTCGGGCGAAACTCTGCCGAAAACGGTGTATTTGTTTGCAACGTTTTCAACTTCCTTGTCGTTCAAGCCTTCTAAGGATATAAACTTTTCCGCGTTTTTTATACCCGCTCTGCGCGCAACCTCGGCAACGGTTACGGGGTTGTCGCCCGAAATAACCTTAACCGCCACGTCGTTTTCTTTAAACCATTTAATCGTCTGCACGGCGTCTTCGCGCACGTTGTCGGCAATTGAAATAATTGCAATAGGCTTCATAACCGAAGGCAGCTTTTCGCCGACGATAGAGGCGGGGGAGTGAGCCAAAACTATAACGCGCAATCCCATTTGCGCATACTGCTTTACAATTCTTTCAACCTTTGCGGGGTACGGCTTTAAAACGAATTCGGGCGCACCCATGGCAAACGTGCCAAGCTCGTCGAAGGTAACCGCCGAAAGCTTTCTTTTTGAAGAAAATGGAATTTTTGCAACGCCCGCGTATTTATCCGAAAAACCGAAGTGGTTAAACAGCGCAATCGAGGTCTGGTTGTTGTTGTCAAGCTCGCGCAGCATGCTGCCCATAATGTCGTTTACCGAGGCGTCGCCAACCGTGTTCAAAATTACGGTGTCGTTGACGCGCATTCTGCCGTCGGTTATCGTGCCCGTCTTGTCAAGGCACAAAACGTTTACGCGCGCCAGCATTTCCAAAGAGTACATATCCTGCACAAGCGTGTTGGATTTAGCAAGCCTTAAAATACCCACGGCAAGCGCAAGCGAGGTCAAAAGCAGCAGCCCCGAAGGTATCATGCCTATTACTACGGTGCACGTCCGCTGAATTGCGTAATTTATATTCGCCGAAAAAATACCGGGGAAAACGCTGTCCGCTGCGAAAATCAAATCGTCGGCGGGCAAATCCTTTACCGTTGCGTAGGTCTGCAAAAACGTGCCTATCGCAATGGGAATAATCAGCACCGAAACGCACTTTATAATCAGCTTCGTCGCGTTCATCAGCTCAGAGTTCGGGCGCTTATACTTTTTGGCTTTTGAAGAAAGCTTTTCGATATAAGTTTCCTTACCAACCTTTTCAACGCGGAATTTGCCGCTGCCGCTCGAAATAAAGCTGCCCGCATACAGCACGTCGCCAACCTGCTTTTTAATGGCAATCGATTCGCCCGTCAAAAGGCTTTCGTTCACTTCAACCGTGCCCTCGGCAAGAATACAGTCCGCGGGCACCTGATTGCCAAGCTCCAAAATCAAAACGTCGTCCAAAACGAGTTCTTTCGTCGGAATTTCAACCGTTTCTCCGTCCCGCACGACCTTAACCGTATTCGAAGCCAAAATCGAAAGCTTATCTATTGCGAGTTTGGAACGTATTTCCTGAATAATGCCGATAACTATGTTTGCCGTGGTTATAACAATAACAAGGTAATTTGCAAACTTCTGCGTGTTTGCCAAAAGCAGCGCGATAAACGCCAAAAGGCACAAAAGGTTGAAAAACGTGCAAATGTTGCTTATAAAAATGCTGGCATACGAACGCGAATATTTCTTGTTCGTATCGTTAAACAAAAACTGTTTAAACCGCGTTTCAACCTGTTCCGAAGTCAACCCCTTGTTCAGCTTTGGCGAAAACCTTTCAACCTTGGTGTTTACCGACTTTTTGGGGTGGCGGTGGAAGTATTTAAAAATTTTTTCCTTATTAAAGGGAACCTGCTCTTTTTCGGGCGCTTCAACGGCTTTTGCTGGGCGTTGCTCGTCGCCGGGGAAAAGCGCAATCTGCACCCCCTCGCGTGCGGCGGGAGCGTCCTCTTTAACCACTGGCGCAGCCTTTTTTTCGGGGATGTCCTTTTTTTCCGCCGCTTTTTCCGCCGAGCCCTTTTTTTCTGGTTCAGGTTTTGTCGGCTTTTCCTCTTCGGGCGGCTTTTTGTCGTTTACCTTAAAAAATATTTTGCTCATAATTCTCTTAAAACCGCGCGTGTATTCTTTTAAAAAGCGCGCAATTTTTCACAATAATATAACTATTTCAGTATACCATAAAAAAAACCGATTTTCAAGATATTTACTGCAATTTAATTGCAAATCCCGTAATTTTGATTTATAATTTAGGAAAATCTCTAAATCGGCGGAAGGTATTAAAAAATGCTTGATATAAACCTTATAAGAACCAATCCCGAGCTTGTAAAAGAAAACATAAAAAAGAAGTTTCAAAATAAAAAGCTCGCCCTTGTGGACGAGGTTTTATTGCTTGATAAAAAGAAGCGCGAATTACAGCAGGAGGGCGACAATCTCCGCGCCCAGCGTAACAGTTTAGCCAAACAAATAGGCGCGTTAATGCGCGAGGGAAAAAAGGCGGAAGCGGAAGAGGTTAAAGAGGTTTCCAAAAAGAACAACGAGCGCGTCGCTGCAATAGAGGCGGAAACGGCGGAAATCGACTTAAAGCTCAAAAAGGACATGATGGCAATTCCAAACATAATCGCCGCCGACGTGCCTTTGGGCAAGGACGACAGCGAAAACGTTCAGGGCGAAGTCTTTTTAAAAGCAGAAGAAAAGCCCTTCAACGTTCCTTACCACCTCGACGTTTTGGAAAGCTTAAACGGCGTTGATTTGGACAGCGCAAGAAGAACGAGCGGCAACGGTTTTTATTACTTAACGGGCGATATCGCGCGCCTTCATTCCGCGGTTTTGTCCTACGCCCGCGACTTTATGATTGACAAGGGCTTTACTTACTGTATTCCCCCTTACATGATACGCAGCGACGTCGTTTCGGGCGTTATGAGCTTTGAAGAAATGGACGGCATGATGTATAAAATAGAGGGCGAGGATTTGTATTTAATCGGCACTTCCGAGCACTCCATGATTGGCAGATTTATGAACACCGTTCAGCCCGAAAGCGCTCTGCCCCAAACTTTAACCTCGTATTCGCCTTGTTTCAGGAAGGAAAAGGGCGCGCACGGCATAGAGGAACGCGGAATTTACCGCATACACCAGTTTGAAAAGCAGGAAATGATAGTAATCTGCAAGCCCGAAGAAAGCGACTTGTGGTACGAAAAGCTTTGGCGCTACACCGTTGAATTATTCGTTTCCATGCAAATCCCCGTAAGACAGCTTATATGCTGTTCGGGTGACTTGGCTGATTTGAAGTATAAGAGCTGCGATATAGAGGCGTGGAGCCCCCGCCAAAAGAAATATTTCGAGGTGGGAAGCTGCTCTAACTTAACCGACGCGCAGGCAAGAAGGCTTGGCATAAAATATAAGTCGGCAAGCGGCAAAAACGAGTTCTGCCACACCTTAAACAACACCGTGGTAGCCCCGCCCAGAATGTTAATCGCCTTCCTCGAAAACCATTTGCAACCCGACGGCAGCGTATTTATCCCCGAAGTATTGCGCCCCTACATGGGCGGCAAGGACAAAATTTTACCCAAAAAGTAAAGTTTTCTTTCAATAATTACGTTGGTTCGCTGCTTGTCATTTCGAGCGCAGCCGAGAAATCTTTTAAATAAAACAAAAAGGGAACGGAAATTCCGTTCCCTTTTATAATAACTTTTTTCAACCCCACATTACAGGTTCGTCGTTTACGTAATGCCAAAAATTGCCCTCGCCTTCGGGCTCCGTTTCCGAATAGAAGTAAATATTCACGTTTTCCAGATAATGTATTTCATAAGGCTTGTTCAGTTCTTCCCATTGTTGCTCCGTTCCGCCGAAGTAAATGCTTTCAAGCGAAGGGCAGCGTTCAAAGGCAAATTCTGAAATCGAAGTCAAATCTTTGCCCAAAATCACCGTTTTCAGTTTTTTACATTTATAAAACATTCCGCTGCTCAATTCCGTTAAACTGTTGGGAATAGTTATTTCGGTTAAATTCGAGCACCCATAAAATGTTTGACTGCTTACTTTTTGTAGATTTGCGCTCAGTTTGACCGTTTTCAGATTTTCACAATTAAAGAATGGGGAGCCTGTCATTACAGTAACGCTGTCGGGAATAGTTATTTCTTCAAGAGCTATACAATGCAAAAATGCTCCCGACCTGATTTCTTTGACGCCGTTTTGCATTTCAACGTGTTTAAGATTTTTGCAACTCCCAAACGCACAATACTGTATGGTGGTTATGTTGTCCAAAATTTTAACAGAAGTTATTGTGGCGATTCTAAACGCGTTTTTACCTATTTCGGTTACGGGCAAGCCCAAATAATCTTTGGGGATAATTATATCCGTTTCAGTACATTCGCCAATGCCGCTTACGGAATAAGTTTTATAATCTGCGTTCAGCGTGTATTCTAATCCGTCGCTGCCCTTTTCTGCGCCGCAAAGAGTGCAAATTCCTTTTTCATAAGCATGCTCGCCGTAAAATTCTGAGGCAATTGCGGTGCTGCACGTGCTGCACACAAAAAGACAATCGCCTTTTTCTTGGCAGTTCGCGGGGTGCGAAAGGTCTATTTTTTTCTCAAACATGTGCCCTGTGGCTGTTAAAAAATTGTAATCAATGTTGCCGCATTTTTTACAGGTTCGCTTGCGTAAACCCGAAGAAGTGCAAGTGGGGGTAAGCTTCATTTCAAACGGAGAGTAACTATGCTTGCAAGTTACTTTGCCCTGAAATAAAATTTCATCGTTGGTGCCCGTAATCACAAGCTCGCCTTCGGAATTCATCGTAACCGACTTAATCCCCACGCCGTCAACGCCGTCTTTGCCGTTGGTGCCGTTTATTCCGTCTTTTCCGTCAACGCCGTCCTTGCCGTTAGTTCCGTTTACGCCGTCTTTGCCGTCTTTGCCGGAAATCATTTCGATAAATTCTTCCAACGTGCCTTCAAACCCAAGGTCGGCGGCAGCCGCATAGGCGGTTTCATAAGTATACACGCCCGTGGAATTTCCGCCGTCAGTTCCGCCGCCGCAAGCCGTTAAGCCTAAGGGGAGGGCAAGCGCAAGGCACAAAGCAACCGAAGCCCAAAATTTTTTGTTCATACAAGCCTCCTTTTTTGCGGATAAAATAAAAGCGCCCCTAAAGGGCGCTCCGCAAGTGTACCCTTTAAGTTGCGCTAATTCCTTGTAATAGGGAAAATAGGATACAACTGTGCCGAGTTGTAGCCCCATTACAAGATTTAATTAGCGCAGTTTAAGTCTAACACATTTAACACGCTTTTTCAAGGCTTTAACCGTTATTTTTTTATTTTAAACTCTTTTTAAGCTTATTAAAGGTCAAAAAATTGATTTTAAAATTCTTTTCGCGCAGTTTTTGCAGGTTTGCCGCCGTAAACCGCTTTTGCATGGCAATGTACAAAACTATGTTTTGCTTTAACTTTAAGTCTAACTCCTTCAATTCGTCGGCGGAAATCTCTTTTTTATGTATCGCAATCAACGCGGCGGAATAAAAAACAATCAGCTTTGCGCAAAGCAAATCGAACGCGTAAGAAAAAACGTCCTTTTGCAGCCGCGCCTTGCACTTTTTAAACTCGTCCAAAACCGCTACAAGCCGTTCTTTGTCGGCTTTATCAAAAGCGGAGGGCGCGTTTTTAAAAACGAACGGCTTAAAATTTGTGTTTTCTATGCTTTTTGCGCCCAAAACCGCATAAAATTCCGTGGTAAATTTATCTCTGTCGCCTTTCGGCGCGTTTTTAAACAACCCCGCTTTAACCGCCGCCCCGCCGACAAACGTAATTAAGTCCGCAGCCGAGCCGTTTAAAACCTCCAAAAGCGGCTTTATATCGGTTATTTCAAACCCGCCGTCGGTTAAAATTATATATTTCGACTTTGTTTGTTTAAGTCCGTTTTCAATAATTTCGTGCGGGGTGCGGCTTTCGTCGGTGTAAAGAATTTCAACCTCGTCGCAAGGCGGCAAAATTTCCTTGCAGGGCGCGCATGCAAGCACGGTTACCAATTTTTTCATATGCAAAATTATATTATAAACTTTTACAAAAGTCAATATAAGTTGCGCTTTGCCCGCCTTTATGCTATAATGGCGGTGAACCGAATTTTTTAATCTAAAGATGAAACTTGTATTTTTTGATATCGAATGCGCGTGCGTGCATAAAACTTACGCCAAAATCTGCGCTTTCGGTTACGTCGTGTGCGACGAACAATTTAATATTCTGGAAAAAGAGGACATTCTCATTAACCCAAAGGGGCGGTTCGAGCTTACCAACCGCAAAGGCGAAAAGGGCATAAATCTGCCTTACGATTACGACGAATTTAAAAATCACCCGCCTTTTCCCAAGGTTTATAACCGCATAAAGGAGCTTTTGGAGGACAAAGAAGCTTGCGTTTTCGGGCACGCGGTTTTAAACGACGTTAAGTATCTTAATCTGGAAACAAGACGCTTTAAGCTGCCCTCGTTCAACTTCCGCTTTGCCGACAGCCAAATTCTGTTTATGGCTTTAATAAACGATTTTTCGCGGCAGTTCGGGCTTGAATCCATTTCTGGTAAGCTCGGCGTAGAATTTACGCCCCACCGCGCCGCCGACGACGCTTACGCAACCATGCGGATAGTAGAGGCAATGTGCCGAGAAAAGAACTGCGATTATTCCGAGCTTTTAAATCTGCTCGGCGTTTCGTTCGGGAAAATCGAAAATTACACAATTTCCCGCCCGCAATCCAAGGGAATGAGGGCGTTCAACAAGGAAAAGCGCGAAAAAAGGATGGCTCGCTCGCGGGCAAGGGTTGAGTTTTTTAACAACGTTTCGCGCAAAAAATTGAAAAAAGGCGGCAAATTTTACGGCAAAACGTTTACTTTTGCCCGCCCGCTTGAAAATAATATCGAAATTTCAATTCCGCTCGTCAACCAAATTTACGAACAGGGGGGAAGGTATTCTTCCCAGCTTGACGATTGCCGTTATTACGTTTGCTTGGATGGCGACGACGGCGTACGCACACAAAGCGCGCGCGCCCGCTCGGGCATTGAAGTGCTTACCCTCGATAAATTGCAGGAGCTTTTAAAATGAACCTCCCCGAGGAATTTTTAACGCGCATGCAGGCGCAGCTCGGCAGCGGTTTTTCAGCTTTTTTAAAGAGCTATGAAAAGGAGCCCGAAAGGGCGGTGCGGGTAAACACGCTTAAAATTTCCGTTGACGATTTCAAAAAAATATCCCCCGTGCCCCTTGGCGAAAGCGTGCCTTGGGAAGAGCGCGGTATTTATATCCCTGCGGGGGCGAATGCCTCGGGGCTCGGCAAAACCGTTGCCCACGCCGCGGGGCTTTATTACGTTCAGGAGCCTTCGGCAATGTGCGCCGTGCCCGAGCTTGAAATAACCGGCGGCGAAAGGGTGCTTGATTTATGCTCCGCCCCCGGCGGCAAGGGCACGCAGATTGCGCAGTATATGAAGGGAAGCGGAACGCTCGTTTTAAACGAAATAGACCTTAAACGTTCGATGATTTTAAAGAGCAACGTCGAGCGTTTGGGGGTAAAAAACGCTGTCGTTCTTTGCAAAAGCCCCGACGAACTGAGCGGAATTTTTTATGACTATTTCGATAAAATTCTCGTCGACGCGCCTTGTTCGGGCGAGGGAATGTTTAAAAAGGAACCTAACGCAATTCCCGAATGGAGTTTAAAAAACGTTGAGCTTTGCGCCGCGCGGCAGAAAAACATACTTAAAAACGCCGATAAAATGCTTGCTGGCGGGGGAAGAATAGTTTACTCCACGTGCACCTTTGCCCCCGAAGAGGACGAAAGGCAGATAGAAAGCTTTTTAAAGGCGCACGCGGGCTATAAGCTTGTTAAAATGAAAAAGCTTTTGCCGCACGAGGTGCGCGGCGAAGGGCACTTTTGCGCGGTTTTGCAAAAGCAGGCGGGCGAGCGGCGAGAAATTAAAAAGCGCAAGCCCGTTGTTAAGGAAAAGACCTTAAAGCTTTACCGCGAGTGGGAGGCGCAGACGCTTAACTTTAAAGCCGAAAATATCGTCTGCGAGGACGAGAATTATATAAACGGCGGCAACGTTTACGCCTTTTTTGAGGACTTGCCCGAAATTCCTTACGGCTTTTATTGGGACAGCGGCTTGTTTTACGGCGGGAGAACGCCCGACGGAAAGCGGTTCGAACCTTCGCACAGGCTTGCCATGTGCCTTAAAAAGGACGAGGTAAAACATTTTGAGGTGGACGAGGCAACCGCGCTTAAATTCCTAAGAGGGCTGACCTTCGATTGCCCCGCAACCGAAAAGGGCTGGCGCGTAGTAACCTATTTGGGTTATCCGCTCGGCTGGTGCAAGGCGGTTGGCGGCGTCGCCAAAAACCACTTGCCCAAGGGTTTGAGAATTTGAATGAAGCAAATCGATTATATAAAACTCAGCCGCGCAAATTTCGGCTTGAATTCTTTGGACGGCTTTAAACGGCGCCAAAAAGTTACCCATTGCTGGCGCAGGCGAGGCGGTGAATACGCGCTGACGCCCGTAACCTATACCGAAGACTGGGATTTGAACGAATTAAAGGAAGTTTCCGAAAAAATTTTAACGGCGTTGAACGGCGGGGCGACGGCTTACGGTGCGGTGTATAACGGCGAAATAGTCGGTTTTGCGCTTGTGTTAAGCAAGCTTTTCGGAACGGAAAAGCAATACGCCGATTTGGCGGAATTTTACGTTTCGGAGCCGTTCCGCAGAAGGGGCATTGGCAAAAGGTTGTTTTGTCTTGCGTGCGGCGCGGCAAAGGAATTGGGCGCAAAAAAATTGTATATTTCCGCACATTCTGCCGAGGACAGCATAGCCGCTTATAAAAGCTACGGCTGCGTGCTTGCCACCGAAGTTAATAAAACCCTTGCGGAAAAAGAGCCGTGCGATTTGCAGCTCGAATATGATTTATTTAAATGAAAATTTACGAAATTTTTGACAAAAGAGAATTAATGCCGCTTTTTCTGATTGCCGACGAGCAGGAGAGCATGGTTGAAAAATATATAGACGAGGTTTCAACTTTTGTGCTTGACGACGACGGAGTTAAAGGCGAAATATCCGTCTGCGCCGTTAGCGAAAGCGTTCTGGAAATAAAAAGTCTGGCGGTTTGCCCTTGTTGCCGCAAAAAAGGCTTTGGCAGGGCGCTTGTGAATTTTGTTTGCGAAAAATATAAAAACCAATTTAAAATCGTTCAGGTAGGAACGGGCGACAGCCCGCTGACCGTTCCGTTTTATAAAAAGTGCGGTTTTGAAAAATCACATATTGTTAAAAATTTTTTTACCGATAATTACGACCACCCGATAATCGAAAACGGCGTTCGCCTTGTTGATATGATATATTTAAGAAAAGCTTTATAAATTTTAAAAAATTAAGCCGCCCCGCGCATTCGCGCGG
>JAIDVM010000041.1:109135-128814 GCA_029059705.1 Clostridia bacterium | reverse complement strand
CATCTATTATCATAATAGATGAATTTTTTAGTTACGGTTCCAAGCGATTTTGTTCAAATTTAACAAAACGCACGGGCTTCCGCCCCTACAACCCCTACCCGTGGGGGCGGAAAAAGTTTTTAAAAAGGGCGGGGGAACGGGTAGTAATTCACGCCTGCCGATTCCACTCACGGCAAGGCGAATTAAATAAACAAAGGCGCGGCAAAATTGGGAATTGCTGCGCATGGGGTTAAGGGTATGTTTAATAAATTTCATCACACGGGCAGTAAGGCGCGTGGCATTTTTGGTATGCTCCGCAAAAATTTAACAAAAACTTGCTTGCTCGCAATTTTATGCGCAGTTACGGTGGGCTGCGCAATTTTTTCGTGCGTTAATTTAATTAACAATGATAACGGATTAAACGGCGACGCGGCAACAATTATTTCGGGCAACACCTATCAAATAAGCGGTTCACCCGAAGAAATGGCTGCGGGTTGGGTAAAGGCGGTTGCCGCAAGCTCAACCGAAAAACAAATAACCGTTCAGCTTATGAACGATTGGACGGCAGAAAACGGCGTATTCGGCGCAAACAACTCCGCTTTCCGCAACGGAGCGCTTTGCGTGCCCGCAGGTAAAAATATTTTACTTAATTTATATGGTTTTAAGCTTGACAGAGGTTTAACCGAGGCAAGAGATAACGGCAGCGTTATAGTTGTTCAGGGCGATTTAAATGTTTCTGACGGATTTATAACTTTTAATAACGATTATGAGCAGTCGCGTATGGCAACCGGTAAAATTACCGGCGGTAATACTACGGGCAACGGCGGTGGTATTTTGGTCAACGGCGGTAATTTAGCGATAGGCGGTGCAATTTACGGCAACGCCGCGCAAGGTAATGGCGGCGGTGTTTACGTAAACAGCGGTACAGTTAAAATCGGAAATGCATATGCAAAAGTTCTCGGCAATACGGACGCTGAGGGCAACGCAAGCAATATTTATTTAAAGTCAAACCAAATAATTCAAGTAACCGGTTCTGTTTCTACAAATTCAAATACTCTTACGGCTAAAATAGGTGTAACAAAGGAAGGCGGCGCAGGCGTAATTACTACGGCTTACGGCGCGAGTTCCTATTGGAACAGAAGATTATCGTCTTCGGATATTTTCTTCGCCGACGATTATAAAAATTATAGGACTAAACGTGAAAGCGCGGAAGACCAAACTTCCGCCGAAGCTGAAATCGAAGCTTATACTCCCGACGAAAGCTCTATGGAATTTAAATGGAACGACGCGGTAATGCGTAGCTTAAACACCCACAGTAAGGTTGTGTTCAAGCTTGAACAAGACTGGACGGCGCAGGACGAAACGGTGTTTACAACTCACGTTAAAAAATCGTTTGGTAACGGCGTGGGCTTTATCGGCGGTTCGCTCAACGTAACCTACGGCGAATATATCGAGTTGGACTTAAACGGACACAATTTAAACAGAAACTTTGACAATAGCAAATTTAATAAACAAGCGGACGTTACGGCAGCCGACGGTGCGGTAAAACCCGCGGTTATTTCTGTTTACGGCGGGCAGCTTGACGTTTACGACCGTACCGCGCCCTACACGCAGGGTCAAAGCAATTATACCTCCGGTAAAATTATGGGCGGCACTTTGCCTTATCTTAGATCCGGATTTGACGGAACAGGTACAACTGACGGTGGAGCAGGCATATTCGCCCGCGGCGGCGTTGTGCACTTTTACAGCGGCACGGTGTGCGACAACTTCGACGGTTATGGCGGAGGTTTGCACGCTTTTTACGGCGCAATTTATATGCACGGCGGTTTGGTAACCCGCAACAAGGCATTTAACAACGGTGGCGGCGGCGCGGGCACCGACAATTATTCGTTGTTTGTAATGACGGGCGGCGAAATCTCGGATAATATTTCCTTTACTTACGGCGGCGGCATTGCGTTTTGGTCAGCGTCGTCAACCTGCCGTATTACGGGCGGTATAATAAGAAATAACAAAGCGGCTACTTACGGCGGCGGCATACCTTTGAGAAACGGCGGCACGCTCTATTTGCAGGCTGACCCCGGAAAAGAAATAATAATAGAAGATAATATAAGCGATTCCGAAAATACGGGAATTAATGATTCCGGACATTCCGGCGGCGGCATACATATGTCTGTCGGCACAAAGCTTATGCTTTCGGGCAAGGTTATCATACGCGACAACAAGCGCGGCGACGGAACTGCCGATAACCTTTATTTAAATTCAACTGCAACTAACCCCATTATGGTAACGGGCACTTTGGAAGGCTCTGATATAGGCGTAACGGCGGTTTTGACTGCCGCACAGCAGGCAAGCGACCTTGGCGCACAGATTACTTCGGGTTATGAAAGCTCGGGCAATCCCGCGGCTAAGATAACAGAATATTTTAAAGCCGACGACAAAACGAATTATAAAATTACGAAAATTCACGGCAACGGCGTAGAGGTTGCGTTTTCAAAAAGTACATCTACCGCCGAAATGGTTGCGCTGCCTATGGCAATTGAAGGCGTAGTTTACGACCCCACGACAAACAGCGGTTGGCAAAACATTATCCGCGGGTACGACAGCGCATATTTAAACGTAAGCCTTGTTACGGCTTCGTCAACGGCGGGTTGCACAACGCAGACAACGGCAACTTCTATACAAGGCAAGCAAGCGGGCACTTACGTTCTTCAATTCAGCCTTAAAAATTCAAAGCATTTGTGGGCTGATGGTTCAACCTCCGCGGCAAGAAACGTAACGGCAACAATTGCAAAGGCAACCTATAACCTTGACGGTGTGTACATGGAAAACAAGCGTTTGAGCTTGCAAAATTCCACGGTTGCGCAAAGGGTTATTACGCTTACGGGCGCAAGCAAGCTGCCCGCAGGCTTAACGTTGAGCGGCTATACTTATAAAAACTCGGCGGGGACGGTTATTAACCAAAACCAAATAACTGCGGTGGGCAATTATACCGTTACCGCAAACATAGCGGGCGCGGACACGGTGAACTATAACGCGCTGCCCGGTTTGTCGGCTACGCTTTCGATTGTAAGCGTTACGCCTTTGGCAGAGCCGCTGTTTACCGCAAACAATTTAAACCGCACCGAGGTTATGTATTCAACGTCGGCGCGCACGTTTAACATACCGTCGTATTCGGCGGGCGTAAGCGTTGTAGTTTCGAACGGGCTTTCTGTTTCGGGCAACACGATAACGCTTGCGGCAAACGCTGTTGCGGGCACTTACGAAATAAATTTTGCAATTTCGAACACAAGCCAATACGAGTGGGCGGACGGCACCGTTGAGGACAAAACCATTACGATAATCGTTAAAAATTACGATTTCGGAACGGTTTCGGTTACGCCTGCGACCGCGTGGACTTACGACGGCGCGGCACACAATGCGGTTACGGGGCAATCCGCTGCGCAAAACGACGCGCTTAAAACAGCGGTTACGTGGCAATACCGTTTAAGCGCGACGGCGGCGTGGTCTAATACAATTCCCAAGCTTACGAACGCGGGGACATACACAGTATATTATCAGGCGGTTGCTGCGGGTTATAACACAAAGGGCGGCAGCGCGACGGTTACGGTGAACAAGCGCGATATTTCTTCGGACAGTCTTGTGTTGAGCATAACCGAAGTTGTGTTTAACGGCAAGCACCAAACGCCCGTGCCCACGGTAACAAACAATTCGCTTTCGGACACAAAGCTTTTGGCGATGAGCGATTATAAATTCACTTATAACACGGCGAACAACTTAAACGTCGGCACGGCGACCATTAACGTTGTTGCGGCGGATAACGGAAACTTTACCGGCTCGCAAAGACTTTCGTTTGAAATTAAGCCCATGGATTTGTCGACGGCTGTTTTTGCGCCGATTGCAGACCAAACCTATACGGGCGCGGCTATTAAGCCTACGACGGGGGTTACGATTACTCTCGGTGACGACGCTACGGCAACCTCGCTTGTTGCAGGCGACGATTTTGTTTGGGATTACGCTACAGGCAATCCCGATTTAATTAACGTAAATACGGTTACTATAAGAATCAACGCGGCTGCGGGCAGTAATTATACGGGTTATAAAACGGTTTCGTTTGAAATCGTACCCGCAACGCTTTCGGTAACGCTTGGTCATGCCGCGGGCGAGGACATGATTTATAACGGGTTAGATAAAAAGCCGACGACGGTTTCGTTTGTTAAGGGCGGAGCTAACACCGTTTTGGGCACCGACGGAAGCACGGTTACTTCCGCTGCGATTTTGGCGCGCCTGAATTTTGCGGCGTCGGCGGCGGGGTATGACACGGCTATAATCGCCGCGGGCACTTACGTTGCAAAGGTAACCTTGCCCACGAGCGGCGTTTGGGCTAACTACGTGCTCGATTCCGCCTGCAACGCGGCAACCGGTTATACATTCACAATTAAAAAGGCGACTATCGCGGACGGCGACGTGACTATCACGGGCGCAAGCTGGACTTACGACGGCGTTGCGCACAACGTTTTGGACGGCGCTCCTTCGGTAAGCGTAATTGCGGGCAACGCGCCCGTGTGGGAGTATAGTCTGGTCGGCGGCGACGGCGCAACCGACTGGAAGAGTATGCAGCAGCTTACAAACGCTTCTGCAAGCGGCTACACCGTATATTACAGATTAACCGTGCCCAACTACGAAGTAAAGACGGGTTCGTTCAGCGTAAGCGTTGCCAAGCGCGACATAAGCACGGACAGCGACCTTGTAATAAACGTTTCGAGCACGCATATTTATAACGGCTCGGCGCAAACGCCCGCTTACACGCTTTCAGACAACAACCTTGCTTCCGCTTCAAAATTGCTTGCGGCGGCCACGGATTTTACTGCGGCTTACAGCAACAACGTAAACGCAGGCAAGGGTAAAATAACCGTAACGGGCGCGGGCAACTTCACCGGCACGAAGGATTTCGAATTCACAATCGAACAAAAAGAACTCGGCGTTGAATGGACGGGTTCGGCGCAGTATACCTATAACAAGACGGGGCAGGGCTTAACGGCTTCGACTTCCGATGCGGAAAACGGCGAAACGGTTACCCTTACCGTAACCTACACGGGCACGGATTATTTGGGCAACAGCTACAATTCCACAACCCTGCCCGTAAACGCGGCGGCAAGCTACACCGCAACGGTAACGCTTGACGGCGGCTATGCCAACTATAAATTAAAGAGCACGGCTGTTTTAACAAAAACCTTTGAAATCAAGAAAAAGACGATTTCCGCCGTTTTCGGCATAACCGCGGCGGATAAGCAATACGACGGCGCAAACACGGCAACCCTCGACTGGTCTGCCGCAACCTTCGGCTCAGACGTTTGCGCGGGCGACGAGCTTGTGGTAAGCGGCGCAACGGGTACGTTCACCAACAAGGCAATCGGCGCTAACAAGGTCGTAAACATTTCGGGCATAACCATAGCAAGTAAAAACGGCGATAACGCGCACTTGAATTACGAGCTTACGGCGGGCTATACCACCAGCCACACGGGCGCGGAAATTTCACGGCGCGTAATAACCGTAACGTGGTCGGGCGACAAGTCGGCGGACGGTAAAATTTTAATGAAGTTCGACGGCACGGCAAAGCTTCCCGCGGCAACGGCGGGCAACCTCGTTGACGGTGAAACGCTTACGCTAACCGTTTCGGCTGTCGGTGCGGCGGCAATCAACCCCGGCGATTACAAGGCGCAGGCGGCAATCGCAAGCGGCGCGTATATGGGCAACTATGTTCTGCCTGCCGAAAACACTACGGAATTTTCGGTTTATTCCGATAACTTAATCGTTTATATCGACGTATCGGGCATCGTCTACGACGGCTTTGCAAAATTACCCAGATTCAAAAACGGCAACGGCTCGGGCGCAACCGAATACAAGATGACGGAGGGAGTGGACTACACCGTAACCTACGCGGCGAAAGTCGGCTCGGCTCTGACAAACGGAAAGCCCGTAAACGCGGGCGAATACGTTGCCACGATTTCTGTTTCCGCGGCTTACATGTGGTGGGATAACGAAGATTACACCAAGTCGAAAACTGTGGAATTCACCATTGAAAAGGCGGGCGTAAGCCTTTCGGACGTTCAGTTTGAAATAGCTCCGCACACCTACAACGGTGCTCTTCCCCAAATCGCGGTGGACGAAACCACTATCCCCGACGGCGTAGAAAGGATAGAATACGCATATTACAACGGCTCAACGCAGATTAGCGCGGCTGAAGCGGTTAATTACGGCGTTTACACCGTAGTTGCAAATTTTGTTTTGGACGGCAACCACAAGTTTGCAAACGCGCAAACTACAAAATCGGCTACGCTGACCGTAAACAAGGCGCAGATTAACCTCGACAACGTTTCGTTCGCAAACACGGTAAACGGTACGCTTACGGTGGTTTACGACGGAAAAGCGCACAATCTCGCGCTTTCGGGCACGGCGGAAGGCATCACCGGCGTAACTTATACTTACACCAAAAACGGTCAAACGGTAAACGCCGACGCGGTTAAAGACTTTGGTACGTACAACGTTTCGGCGGTGTTTACTGCCGATAACAACCACGAGTTCGTGGGCGGAAACTTTAAAAACGGACAGATAATAATTAACAAAGCTCCGCTTACGGTTATCGCAAACGATAGCGTAATCACCTACGGCGACGAGCCTGAGGCAAACGGCGCAATCTTCAACGGGTTGGTTTCGGGAGAAACCGAAAGCGTTTTGGGCGCGCTTACTTACAACCTCGGCTACACCAAATATGCCGACGCGGGCGTTTACGCAATAGAAATCAACACCTTCACGGGCAGCGGCGCGCTCAACTATGACATAACCTATAAAAACGGCGCGCTTACGGTTAAACCTTTTGAAATTTCGGTAACGTGGCAAAGAAGCGCAACCGAAACCTCAACCGACTTCGTTTACACGCAAAACGGCAGCCAGACCTTCTGCCCTTATCCCGTTATCAACGGCGTTGTAAACGGCGATAATATTTCGCTTACGGTAAGTGGAGCGGCGTCGCTTGCGGGCTTCGGTTACGAGGCGAAAGTCGTGGATATTACGGGGGCAAAGAGCCAAAACTATTGCCTGCCCGTAAACGGAATTAAAGTAAACTTCGATATAATTCCCCAGCCCAAGAGCGGGAAAATCGTTTGGGACAACAGCGCAATTTACTACGACGGAACGGCGCAGCTGCCCAAGGCATATTATTACGAAAACGAAGGGGATACCAACCCCGTAGAGCTTGAAGTTACCGTTGTCGGCAGCACCTCGCCGATAAACGCAGGCAACTACACCGCAAAGGTAAACACAAGCTTAAATCTTGCGGGCGACAAAACCAAAAATTTCACAATTTTGCAGCGTGAAATTTATTTGGTAATAAACGACTTAACCGTAAATTACGGCGAAAGGATAGACCTTGACGGCGTAAAATACGATTACCTTGCGGGAAGTCTCGAATTCCCCGCGGGCGAAAATTATCAAATTAAGTTCACAAGCGCATGCAGCGGCGCAACGGGAAGCTATGCGATAGTGCCTTCGTTCGTTTGCTCCAACGCTTCCAATTATAAAGTAACCTTCGTCGGCAGCTGGGTTGACAGCAACGAAGAATTAAACGGCAGGTGCGGCACGCTCACCGTTAAAAAGGCAACCTTCAGCGCGGACGCTTTAACCTTCGTCGGCACCGAGGCAACCTACAACGGCAAACCCCACCAAATAACCGTTTTGGGCTTGCCCCAAGACGTTAAGGCTGCAATCGCTTATTCGATGGGCGGGTGGAGCTTTGAAAACGGCGCTATAAACGCGGGAACTTATACCGTTACGGTAAGCTTCGTTTACGACAGCTCCAAATACGACGCGATTGCTCCCGTAACCTTAGAGCTTGTAATTAAAAAAGCCGCGCTGGAAATAAAGGCGAACGACTGCGAAATTTTCTACGGCGACGAGGCTTCGGCAAACGGCTGCACCGTAAACGCGTCGGGCTTTGTAAACGGCGAAAACGAAAGCGTTCTCGGCGGCGCGCCCAAATATTCCTTCGGCGATTACACGTCTTTAAGCAACGTTGGCAAATACCTTATTTCGCTTGACGGCATAACCGCGGAAAACTATGAAATAACCTTTATCCAAGGCTTGCTTACCGTTAAGCCCCGCGTTATCACCGTAACGTGGTTCGATTACGCGAACGGAGAGCAGGGCACGCACTTCACTTATAGCTACACCGACGGCTCAACCGTTTACGCGCCCTTCGCGGTTGCGGGTGGTGCGGTAAACGGCGACGTAATTACTCTCGCCGTTTCGGGCGGAAAGAGCGCCGCGGGCAAGGGGTACGTTGCAACCGCCGTGCTTTCAAACGGCAACTATGCGCTGCCTTCCGACGGAACCGCCGTGGCGACTTTCGACGTAATCCCCAGCGCAAGTAACGTTGTAATATGGGTAAACGAACCCCTTGTTTACGGCGATTCGGCGGGATATATCCCCAAGGCAACCTATTTTGATAACGGCGTGGAATACAATGCGACCGTTGCCGTTTACAGCGATAAAAACTGCACAATCCCCGCAACGGTAAACGCCGCGGGCACGTACTACGCAAAGGCGACGGCGGCGGGCGCAACGCTTGCAAACGACGTGTTCGAATTCACCGTAAGCCCCCGCGAAATAACGGTTAAAATCGAAAATAAAACGGTAAAATTCGGCGCGGTTTCGAGCGTTTCGTTCACGTGCGTGTATGCGGACGGCAGTCTGCAATTCCTCGCGGCGGACGGCGCGCTTGAAGATTTAATAAAAATCTCGTGCGCGGCGAACGACAATTCTTCCGTCGGCAACTATCTTTTAAACGGCGAATATACGGGCGGAAGCAACTATAAAGTTACCGTAATAAACGGTTATTTAACGGTTGAAAAAGCGGAAATAACTTCCCTTCCCGAAGTTTTGGTCAGCGACGTTACTTATAACGGCAAAGCGCACGAAATAACCGTGGAAACTTCGGCATATGCGGGGGTTAAGGGCGTAGTTATAGTCTATTTCGATAAGGACGGCAACCGTGTGAACGGCGCTGTAAACAGCGGAAAATATACGGTAAGCGTAACCTTTATTCCCGACGACAATTACACCTTTGCGGCGGGCGTGCAAAGCACGGTTACAAAGCAGTTTACAATCAATCCCGCGCCCGTTAAGGGAGATATTAAGCTCGATACATCAAAAACCGAGTTCGTTTACGACGGCAAGCCGCACACAATTTATGTGGCGGGCGGCGCAGCGGGCTTAAAAGAGGTAAAATATACCTATTACGCAATAGCCGCAAACGGCAGCAGAACGGAAGTTTCGGCGGCGGACGTTAAAAACGTAGGCAGATACGCGGTTGAAGCCGAGCTTGTGTTCGACGGCGACAATTATATTTACAACGGCGGCAATCCTCTTTCGGGCGAATTTAAAATCGTTGCCGCAACCCTGACGATAAAAGCAAACGACAAAACCGCGGTTTACGGCGACAGCGTAATGCTCACCGCCGACGACGCTGAGATAAGCGGACTTGTTGCCGGCGATACGCTTGCGGGCGCGGGTATTGTATTCACGGTTGACACGGTTTACGCTGCGGGCAGCTTTGCGGGAACTTACGCAATAACTGTTACCGTTACCGCAAACGCGGCGAATTACAACGTAATAACCGAAAACGGCGTACTTACGGTTACACCCAAAATCATAAAGGCGGGCGACCTCGAATGGTTCAGCAACGCGGAGTGCAACCAAAAGCAGTTCACTTACGTTTACGACGGTTCAACGGCATGGCACCCCTATGCAAAGGTAAACAGCGGCACTTTGCTTGTCGGCGGCGATACGCTTGCTTTCACTTATTCCGCGGGCAAAACGGGCATAGGCTTCGGTTATACCGTTGAAATAACCGGCGTAGACAACGCTAACTACGCGCTTCCCGTCGAAGGCATAAAATCCTGCGCGTTCGACGTTTTGGAAAATCCCGCAAAGGAATTCGAAATAATCTGGGATTACACCAACAAATACTATAACGGCGACAAGCATATCCCCAAGGCGTACTACTACGACGAAGACGGCGCAAGGCAGTCCCTTACCGTAACGGTGGACGAGGGCAACGCGATAAACGTGGGCACCTACACCGCAAGAGTAGTTGCGGGCGGGCTTAAGCTTACGGGCAGCGACGTAATGACCTTCAGCGTTGAAAAGCGCCGCGTGTTTATACGCATAGGCAACGCTTGGGCGGTATACGGCGAAGCGCCCAACATGAACGGCGTGGAGTGGAGATACGAATACGAAAACGACGAAGCAACGCACGTTCTTGCGGGCGACGCCTTTGAAATTTCGTTCACCTGCGAAGCGGTAAGCGGAACAGGCAAGTATAAAATCTTTGCGCACTTCGCTTCGGGCAAGGGCGCCAACTACTCTGTTGAGTTCACGGGCGACTGGGTCGGCGCAGACGGTGACAGCGGCAAGTGCGGCGTGCTCACGGTTGAAAAGGCAAACGTAAACCTCAACGGCGTCGTTTACGGCGGCACCCGCGTGGTTTACGACGGGCTCTTGCACGGACTTACGTTAAGCGGCGTTCCCGCGGGCGTAACCTATACGCTCGCCTACACCGACGGCGTTTACGGCTACGGCGCAAACGGAGTTAAAAACGCGGGCGTTTACACCGTTGAAATAACCTTTGAAATAGCCGACGAAGCGGTAAGGGCAAATTACAACGCAATTCCCGCGCAAACGGTTACGCTTGAAATTACTAAAGCTCCCCTCACGGTTAAAGCTAACGACAACGCGATAGTTTACGGCGACGAGCCTTCGGCAAACGGCGTAGACTGGGCAAACGCAGGCTTTAAAAACGGCGAAACGCCCGAAAGCAGCGATTTGAAGGGCGCGCTCACTTACGTTTATAACTACGCGCGTTACGGCGCGGCGGGCAATTACAGAATTACCCCCGCGGGCTTGACTTCGGACAACTACGAAATAACTTTCGCGGCGGGCATGCTTACCGTTGAAAAACGCGTTTTAAGCGTTGAATGGTTCGACGACGCTTCGCGCAGCTCCAAAACGTTCGCTTACAGGGCGGACGGCGCGGCGCACGCGCCTTATGCGGTTGCGGGCAACCTCGTAAACGGCGATAAGGTAACGCTCACCGTTTCGGGCGCAACCTCGGAAATTGTAGTGGGGCACCTTGCAACCGTTACGGGCGTTGACAACGCAAACTACGCAATCCCCGCAAACGGCACGCAGAGTGTTAAGTTCGATATAGTCCCCGCGCCCAACACGATAGTTTGGGAAAAGACTCCGCTTTACTACAACGGCACGGCGCAAAAGCCCTCGGCGTATTACTTCGACGCTGACGGAATAAGGCATACGCTTACGGTAACCGTTGACGAAGCGGCTTACGTAAACGCGGGCACTTACCACGCGCACGTTTCGGCGGACGGCTTGCTCGGCGACAAAAATTACACTTACGAAATCAAAAAATTAAGCGTTCACATTATCATTAAGGACGTAACCGCAGTTTTCGGCGGCACGATTCCCTTTGCGCCCGAATGGTGGACTTACGCTTCGGGCAGCGATAAATTTATCGGCGGCGAGGCTTCGCTCGTAACCTGCGGCACGCTCACAACCGACGCGGCGGGCACGTTTGACATAACGGCAACCTTCGGCGGCAACGCGGCAAACTACGACTTCACCTTCGAAAAGGGTACGCTCACCGTTGAAAAGGCACAAATCACCCCGCCCGTTTTCGCAAACGGCACGGCGGGCTTTGACGGCACGGTTAAAAAGCACGAAATAACCGCACTTCCCGCGGGCATACAAAGCGTAACATATACCTACGAAAAGGACGGCGTAAACTACGGCTCGAACGGCGTAAGGGAAGCGGGTGTTTACACGGTTACCGCGCACTTCGTTGCGGACGGCAACCACGTTGCTCCCGCAGACGTAACGGCAACCTTTGAAATTACCGCGCTTGAAATAGACCTTTTAAACAGCGGCGTCAAGCTCGAAAACGTTTTAAACGCGGTTTACAACGGTTACAGCCACAAGATTTTGTCCTCGGGCTCGGCGGACGGAATTACGGGCGTAACTTATTCCTACGTGGATAACGCAAGCGGCGCGGCAGTTGCCGAAGGCAGCGTAATTAACGCTGGCACTTACACCGTTACCGCAACCTTTGCGGCGGACGGCAACCACACGTTTAAAAACGGCGTAAACACGCTTACGGCAACCTTAAAAATAAACAAGGCAAGCTTAACCGTTAAGGCTAACGACGTAACCGTAATTTACGGCGACGCGGCAAAAACCAACGGTTACACTATTTCAGGGCTTGCCGCGGGCGACACCGAAAACAGCATAGGGCTTAAAGCGGAAATAACCATAAACGGCTACACGCCTTTCACAACAAACGTGGGCACGATAAGCGGCGGCGTTACGCTCGTTGCTTCGGCAACCTCGCAAAACTACGATTTGGCGGCTCCCGTTGCGGGCAACATCACGGTTATCCCGCGCGAAATTTCTGCGGACGAAGTTAAATGGTTCCTCGAAAAGACCGATGCAAATCCCGCCGAAAAACTCGAATACACGCACGACGGCGAAAACCACTTGCCCTATGCAAAGGCGGTAATCGGCGGCATAACCGTTGAATTTATCATTTCGGGCGCGCAGAAGGACGTGGGCGACAACTATACGGCAACGCTTACGGCCGTAAACGGCAACGCAAACTTCGTGTTGCCCGTCGGCGGAATTAAAACGCAATTCGCAATCATGGGCGAAAAGAAGGCGGGCGTAATAATCTGGGACAACACAACCCTTTATTACAACAACCAAAACCGCAAGCCTCAGGCTTATTACTTAATAGAAGGCGACGAAACAAAGCACTATCTCGAAGTAACCGTTTCGGGCAGTTCAAGGGTAGTGGGCACTTACACGGCTTCGGTAAATCCCGATTTAAGCTTAAATTTAACGGGCGCAAAGACGGTAACCTTTAACGTGGTCGCTCTTCCCGTGGTAATCGAAATATGTGACGCCCGCACCGTTTACGGCGAAAGCGTTACCTTGACCGACTGGACTTACGCCGACGGCAGCGAACATTTTGTCAACGGCGAATCGTTCACCATAAGCTTAACCTACGGCGGTGAAGTGAACGCGGGCAAATACAAAATTTCAGGCGAATTCCGCTCGCCTAACAGCGCAAACTACGACGTAACGTTTATAGGCAGCTGGCACAGCGCCGACGGCGACAACGGCAAGTTCGGTACGCTCACCATAAACAAGGCTACGATAGACGTTTCCGCGCTTACCGTTACGGGTACTTCGGTAAATTACGACGGCAAAAAGCACGGGGTGGAAGTAAGCGGTTTGCCCGCGGGCGTTACGGCGCATTGCGAATATTCGCTCGGCGGCTTTACCGTCGCAAGCGATAACGTTATCGGCGCGGGCGAATACGACGTTACGATAACCTTTATCGTTGCCGACGCAAACAACTACAACACGATTCCGCAGATGACGGCTAAGCTTGTTATCAACAAGTCGGTAATTACGGTCACCGCTTACGATAACGAAATTACTTACGGCGACAAACCCGCCGCAAGCTTTAAGGGCGCGGAGGTTGTCGGCGCAGACCTTTCCGATTTGAAGGGAACGCTTACGTTCACGTTCGACTACAAGCAGTACGGCAACGCGGGTAAATACAAAATTATCCCCGCCGGACTCAGCTCGGATAACTACGAAATAAACTTCGTTGCGGGCGTTCTTACGGTAAACAAGCGCATAATAACCATAAGCTGGTTCGACGACGACACGCTCGGTTCCAAAACGTTTAAATATACATATATCGACGACGATACGGCTTTCCTGCCCTATGCAAAGGCGGGCAACCTCGCGGGCGCCGACAGAGTAACCTTAACGGTTGAAGGCGCGGCGGCAAAGGCCGGCTTAAACTACGTTGCAACCGTAACGGGCATTGATAACGCAAACTACGCTCTGCCCGCCGACGGCACCGCTTCGCAAACCTTCGATATAGTTCCGCAGTCAAAAGTAGTGGTGTGGGATAACTCGCAGCTCCATTACACGGGCTTCAAGCAGCGCCCCAACGCTTATTACTTCGATGAAAACGGCGTAAGGCACGAGCTTGAAGTAAGCGTAAACGGCGACAGCGACGGCGTTGCGGCGGTTGGCTCAAACTATCTTGCAACTGTGGTAAACACCACGGGCTTGAGCGGCAGCTTCTCGCTTCAATTCAGTATTCTTCCCCGCGAAATAACCGTAATAGTAGTGGATAAAACCGCCGAATACGGCAAGGTTTCGCAGGTTGTTTACGAAGTTAAGCTTGCCGACGGCAGTACGCTCGTGGGCGCGGATACGCTCGCGTTGTTTACAACCGTTTGCACGGCAAACAATTCTTCGGGCGCAGGCGTTTACGAAATAAGGGGCAATTACACGGGCGGCAACTACCGCGTAACCTTTATCAACGGCACGCTCACGGTAACAAAAGCAAAAATTTCTCTCGACGGAATAAGCTTTGTCGGCGGCAGCGTGAGCTTCGACGGCGGAAATCATACGTTAGAAGTCGTCGGCGAGCTTCCCGCTTATATCACGGGCGTAACCTACGAATATTACCTCGGCGGCGCGCTCGTATCCAAAGACGGCGTAAAGAACGCGGGTACTTATCAGGTAATCGCAACCTTTACAACGGACGGCAACCACGAGTTTACGGGCGATAACTTTAAAACGGCAAGCTTAACCGTAATGCCTTCGCAGCTTTCGGGCACGGTTGAACTCAACGACGCCGAATTCACCTACGACGGCAAGGAGCATAAGGTTCTCGCCTCGGTAACGGCGGAGGGCGTGTTAAGCGTAACCTACATGTATTACGCGGGCGATTACACCGCGGCTGGCTCAACGCTTCCCGCGCCGCTTGCAATAAGCGGTGTTAAGGATGCGGGCGTTTATACGGTTGTGGCAACCTTCACGGTCGACGGAAACTACACGGCGGTTCAGCCTATCCGCGCGCTCGTAACGGTAAACAAGGCAACCGTAAAAGTAACCGCGGACGACGTTTCAAAGGTTTACGGTTATACCTATAACGCCAACGACTTCACTTATAACGTTGAAGGTTTAATCGGCGCAGACACGCTTGCAAGCCTCGGCGTAACGGTTACCGTAAACGTAAAATACGACGGCACTTACGGACTTGACGCGGGCGAATACGATATAGATTTAACGGGCGCTGCCTCTGCGGACAACTACAAGTTCAGCTATATCGGCGGCACGCTTACCATAACGCCCTATGTGCTTAGCGAAAGCGAAATTATTTGGCAGAAAAGCGATACGGATACGAACGCAACGCTTGAATACGATTACGACGGCTCCGAGCATTTGCCCTACGCATATGCCGAGGTCAACGGTGTAAAAGTAGCGGTAATAGAAGTTTCGGGCAAGCAGATTAACGCGGGCAACGGCTACATTGCCGTTGCGGTAAGCACGGACAACGCAAACTATGCGCTTCCCGTCGGCGGAGCTTCGAAATCCTTTAAAATTTTGCCCAAACCCGTTGAAAATCTTCACATAGTCTGGACGGACGCAACCGTTTATTACGACGGCTTGCCTCATGCGCCTTCGGCGTACTTCACCACGGACGACGGCGTAACCCACACGCTTACGGTTACGGTAAACGGCACGTCGGGAGTAATAAACGCGGGCGATTACGAAGCGATTGCAACTCTTTCCGACCCTAACTACACGCTTGCAGACCTCGACGGCAACGCAAGGGCAAGGTTCAAAATTCTTCCCGCAAAAGTGTTCGTTAAAATCGACGACGTTTCCGTGGTGTACGGCGAAGCGGAAAACGTCAAGCTTTCGTGGGACTACCTCGACGGCAGCGTTAAGCTCGGCGCGGCGGAAAGCGGAATTTCGCTCGGCTGCGACGCAACTAATTCAAGCAACGTAGGCAAGTATAAGATTTACGGAACGTTCGACAGCGTTAAATACTTCAATTACGAAGTTATCTTCACGGGCAGCTATGCAAGCGGCGGTGCCGACAACGGCAAGTGTGGCACGCTTACGGTAACAAAAGCTACTTTGGATTTGTCCGGCGTAAGCATAAGCGGCAGAAAAGTTCCCTATAACGGCGGCTTGCAGCAGCTTGCAATAACCAACCCGCTCAGCGCCGTTCTTGAAATAACCTGCGCCTATACGCTCGGCAGCTACGGCTTCGGCAACGGCGGCGTTAAAAATGCGGGCGAATATAAGGTTGTAATTTCCTTCGTAATCAAAGACGAAACGGCGCGCGGCAACTACAACGCGATTGCCGCCGTGGAGGATATCTTTGAAATCGAAAAGGTAAATCTCACCTTAAAGGCAAAGGATAACACTATAGTTTACGGCGAAGAACCCGCAGCCGCGGGCATCGACTTCGCTTCGGCGGGCTTCGTCGGCGGCGAGGACGAAAGGGTGCTTACGGGCGCAATTTCGTACAGCTTCAACTATACCCGTTACCAAAGGGTAGGCAAATACATAATAACCGCAAGCGGACTTTCTTCCGCAAACTATAACGTAAGCTTCGAAAACGGCGAACTAACCGTTGCACCCCGCACAATCAGCGTTTACTGGTACAGCGAACAGGGCGGCTCGCGCGGAAACGAGTTCAATTATAACTCCGACGGCACCATGCACAAGCCTTATGCGGTTGCGGGCAACGTAGTAAACAACGACGCGTTGACCTTAACGGTAGTCGGCGGACAGTCGGCGGCTGGCATAGGATACATCGCAAAAGTAACCGCAATCAACGGCGTCGGCAGCGGCAACTACGCCCTTCCCAAGGACGGCGGCGCACAGGTTACGTTTAACGTATTGCCCCCTGCATATGTCGTGGTTTGGGAAGCAACCAACTTCGTTTACAACGGCAAAGCTCAGCTTCCCAAGGCATGTTATTACACCGAATACGGCGGCAGGGTAGACCTTATGGTAACCGCCGACAGATATTCGGCGGACGCGGGCGATTACGTTGCAACGGCTTCGCCTTATCCCACGGACAGAACGCCAATAACAGGCGAATTCACGCGCTGCTACACAATAGCAAGGCTCGACGTCGAAGTCGTAATCGAGGACGCTTATTCCGAATACGGCGAAGAAATAGCGGTCAACCCCGACGGCTGGCACTACGGCGCTGGCGGCGAGTTTGTGGACGGCAACTTCATAACCCTTAAATGTTCGGTAAACGTAGGCGATTCCGTAGGCGTTTACATTGGCGCGATAACCTGTGACTTTGCAAACGCAAACTACAACATTACCTATAAAAACGGCACGTATACCGTAGTTAAAAAGGTTTTGGATATCCCCGAAATTGCGGGCGCGGATTACGACGGCAACCCGCATACTGCCGAAATCGACAAAAACGCACCCTATTACATAGCTTCGGATATCACCAACATAACCATGACCAACGTGGGCACGCGCAACGTAACGCTCGCGCTCTTAGACCCCGTCAACTACGAATGGCGCGGCACGGATAAGGTTACGGTAATCGTTCCCTACTCGGTAAACAAGGTTAAAAACAATTGGGTATCGGGTTACGAATTTGCCGTTCAGGGCGGCACCGTAGAAGCGGGCAGCGGCAAGATAATCTTCAACGATTACAAAACGCTTTTCCAAAGCGACGTAACAATCAGATATTACCGCGACGCGGCGCACAGCCTCGAAGTAAACGAGGAATACGTAACCACGCTTGCAACCGACGGCACTAAAATTTATCTCGTCGTAACGGTGGCGGGCACCGATAACTTCGAAGAAATCGTTTACGAAACCTCGGTTACGGTAACGGGCAAGCTGAAAATCACGCTCGTATGGTCAAAAGACCCCTTAATTTACGACGGCACGGCGCAGGCTCCCGAAGCTTATGTCTGGATAGGCTCCGACAAAATCCGCCTCGAAGTTACGGGCGCGGAAGTAAATCAGGGCACCTATACGGCAACGGCTAAAAAGGTTGCGCTCGACGGCACCGACCTTTCGGGTTACGAATTCTCGAATCCCGAAAGCGACTTTACAACGTCGTTCACTATTGCGCCGAGAAAGCTCACTATTTCCATAGACGACGACGTAACGGTAATTTACGGCTCGGTAAGAGTGGACAGGGTAGATTTGGGCAGGCTCAACTGGAGCATAGCTTCGGGCAGGCTTGGCGCGGGCGACACCCTCGAAGGGCTTAAAGTGTACTTTACGGGTATCTTCGGCGGCGGCGAATACGCAAACGTAGGCAAATACGCAATTGCGGGCTACTGCGCAAACGACAACTACGACGTGGAATTCCTCGGCGCATGGCACGGCGACGACGAATACAACGGCAAAGCGGGCGTTTACACCGTAACCCCTGCAACCCTTACGGTTGATAAAAACGGTTCGGAATGGTTCGACGACAGCACCGTAATAGAATCCTTCCAGTCGTACTTCGTAACCGTCGGCGACAGAACGCCCGACGACACGGCTTACGAATATATCAAATTAAAGGGCGACCAGTCCGCAAGGGTTAAGATAAGATACAGCAACCGCGCGTTTGCGTTCGATAAGTCAAGCGACATTCCCGAAATGACCGACGCGCAGATTGCACAGTACATTATCGAAGAGCAGGATAACCCGCCTTCGATAGCGCAAGCGGGCATTTGGGTGGTTTACTACCGCATAGAAGCCCCCAACCATCAGGTTAAATACGGCATGTGGCGCGTGCTTATCCTTAAAAACACCGATTACATAATCGTAACGTTCAACCCCGAAAAGCAATATAAGGTTGCTTACGGCGACGCGGTAAGCGGGCGCAACATAATCGGCGATTTAATCGACGGCGGCTACGTAACGTTGAGCGGCGCGGTTAAAGACCCCGAAGTGTTAAAGCTGTATGCCGACGCTTACGCTTACGAGGACGTATCCAGCGGCGAAACGGTAAACGGCTCCACGGGCGTAAACAGATATACAATCCGCTTTGTGCTCAACGAAAGAGGCTTAAATAATCCCGAATTCAACGAGCTTGAATTTAAGTATAAGAACACCAACGACGTAAACGTGCCCGATTCAAACATCGGCTCGTTCGAAGTGGTTCAGCGCGAGCTTGGCATAAAGTGGGGCGAAAGCAGCTTCACCTTCGACGGCGAAATTCATTTGCCTTCGCTTACTCTTACAAACCTTGTTAAAGCAGGCGACAACCCCGAAGGCGAGCTTGAAGTCGAATACGAACTCGGCAAAATTAAAGTCGTAACCTTGGGTAACGGCGACGTGATTTACTTAACCGTAACCGAGGCAAACGGCGGCGACCTTACCGCGGCGGGCAATTACAGACTGCTCGTAAGTATCGAAAACGCCAACTATAAGCTCAGCGCGGCAAGCAATTTTGCCGACGTAACCGTAAACGCCCTGCCCGACAACAGCAAAATAGGCTTGCCGGTTTGGGCAATAGGCGCGATAGCCGGCGGCTGCGCGTTGGCTCTGCTTATAATAATCTGCCTCATAATCGTGCTTAAAAAGCGCAAAAAGCAGCTTCAAACGGCAACTGACGGGGACGGTTTTAACGAAGAATACGTTGAATAAGCAAAAATAACAAATTGCAGTAAAGCGCGGTGGGGGGGGGGGGGGTGGGGGGCTGGGGGGGGGGGTGGGGGGTTTTTTATTAAAAATTTTTTTTAAAAAATAAAAAAAAAAATTTATTTTATAGA
>JAIDVM010000041.1:0-109125 GCA_029059705.1 Clostridia bacterium | reverse complement strand
TAATAAGAAAAAATAACAAATTGCATTAAAGCGCTGTGCGCTGCCTAAATTTCGGCCGCGCACTTTTGCGTTGCTTATTAATCGCAAATTATTTTTTCAAAATAAAAAACACTCTTTTGATTTTGAACCGTTATCGTTCAACCGTCAAAAGAGTGTATATTTTGGCGCAGAGAGAGGGATTTGAACCCCCGTACGTATTCCTACGTAACACGATTTCGAGTAATTTAAAACCGTGAAAAACAGCGGTGAAAATGCGATTTTAAGGGCGAAAACCCGCATAAATTTGCGAAAAAACGATTATTACCCCAAAATACCCCCAGATAAAAAGAATGTTGACTTTCTCGCCGCCGTGCACCATGCGCGGCGGCAATTTTTTGCGGGCAGCTTGTTGACCTCGAATTTTGACCGCGCTGGTTGGCGACGTCGTTTCGCGCTGCACGTTCGCTCCGGTTCTTGACCCTCGAACTTGGGCACGTAGAATAGAACGCGGGCGGCGTGGACTTCGTATAACTCAACCTTTATCAGCTTTGCCGCCGTTTTTGGCGGCGTTCTAATAATTTGCGCTTGCGTGTATGTAACCGCCCGCGGGGTTTTGTCGGTAACCAAGCAAGCGCCCACCGCTTAAAGATTTCTAAACGCTCGCCGCCGCTTTAAATGCGTAAAAAGTCGTTAACGGTCGTTTATATATGTAAGCACTTATGACTTATTGATATATTTACTTATGAATTTTTGAAGTGATTTTTTTCATAATGTCATAAGTTTTTTATAAATCAACGCCCCGACCTCGTTTCAGAAGTCGGGGCGTTCTTGTTTATCAATTCCAAACACGACTAAAAGCGCAAACGGAATTTGCGCTTAAAATCATTTATTCAGTTCGCCTACACCTACGTTATTATTGCCGTTTGGCGGCGCACCGCCAGCGGAATATAGCTTGAATAAATAGTCTTCGTCCAAAAGCTCTTTCGTCAAGCCCAACGCTTTAAGGGCGGCGGTTTCTTCCAATACCCAACGCGTGTGCTCAATTTCAAGCTGTGCCGCCTTTTCGGGTTCGCCAAGCTCCGCAAAAGCGATTTCAACTTCAAGCCCTACAACGCGTTTATGAGCTTCCATATAACGCTTATTACGTTGGGCGCGTTGGGTGTTGTGTTCGGCTTCGATTTCGGCTTTTGTCTTAATCTGATTTAACCAAGCTTGCCGCGCGGCGGTTGCTTGCTGTTCGGGTGTTTCTTCGGGTTCGGGCGCGGTGGTGGGCGCAATGTCCTTGCGCTTCTTGCGCCGCCAATACGCCTTGTCAAGCGAATAAACGCTCTTGTTATATTTGCTTGTGCCTTTGTCCTCTTCGGGGCGGTGTATGTAATCATGCTTTAAAAGCCAGCGCACAGCGCGTATTGCTTGACGGTCACTACACCCGACGGCTTCGGCAATGTCCGAATAGCTCGCCGCGACTTTGTGGTCTTTGCGAAGTGCTTCGGTTTCCTTGTCGGAAGATTTCTTATCGTTATTGCAATGCGTGTTAAACCATGCGAAAACAAGCTCTCTAACGCCTTGTGAGCGCGTGCACCCGTCCATAATCTCTTTGATTTCGTTGAACTCTATGCGCGTGAACTCGTCGGGCGATTTGAGCATATCGCGGTTGAATATGTACTCGTCGCGCGAGAGCTTCGAAACATAGCCTTTTGCCGTTAAGCTGGCAATAGAGCGGCTCAACGTAGACAGCGACAAAAACAAGCTTTCTTTCATCGATTTACGCGGGCGGCTCATGGTAGAGTAAACCCCGTCTTTATCCAGAACGCCCGAAAAGCTATAAATAAGCCCGCCGACAAGCCGCGCGCCGACCGTCAAGCCTTTTAACCCCGACGGTATTTTAATATACGGTTGCGCGAACGGCAAAGGTATGAAGTTATTAAATTGTACGTTTGCCGTTTCGGTCATTGCTTAACCCTTGTTTTAAAGACTTTCGATTTTTAATTGCTTGCCGCTGTTAAACGTTGGAACAAGCTTGCCGCCCGTGTGGCGGTGTAGCGGGGCGTGTATTGGGCAATAGTGCTTTTTACGCCCTTTGGAAAAGCCCCAGCCCGCTTTCCGCGCTTCGTCGTCGTTCTTGAACTCTGCTTGCGTGGGGCAGTCGTTGCATTTATAAATTTTTTCTTTCATGGTGTTGACCTCAATTTTTGACTACGTTCATTAACCCCAGCTTAACGCCATGGCGGCGGCGACTTCCTTAAAAGTCTTGCTTCGGTTCTTCTGTCGGTACTTTCCGAAAGAGTTCTTGAAAAGCGGGTAATTATTGAACGTGTACTGCGGCTTTATTACGTTGGTGGGGCAGAGGAAGGGCAAGCCCTTTAACCATAAGTAAGTCATTTTGCTGACGGGAACGCCGAAATAAAAGGGCTGTATCTCTTGCGAGTGGGGCGGCAAGTCGAAAACGCCCATGGGCACGGGGTTTTCAATGCAAATCCGCGGGCAGTCTGCCTCGTAAATCTTTCGGAAGAATTGGGCAGCTTGCTGACCCGCAGTAAAACGCTCTTCGTTCAGTTCGCCGCCGCGGTAGAGGTTACAGCTCCCCGCCTTGGTTAAATAGGTGCAGGGTGGAAAAGCTATAATCATATCCCATTTATCTATGGTGTGGGCTGTGCTGTCGCAGGTTCTGAAGGTGCAGTTACCGTTCAGAAGCGGGGAAACGTCCGCCCAAATGTGCCACTCTGGGTGTTCGCCAGAGCAAAATACAATATCGCACGAATACGCTTCGTGTCCTTTCTCGCGGAAAGCAATGCACACGCGTTGGCTTTCCTCGCAAGCTACTAAAATTCTCATTTTCTTAACCTCGAATTTTGACCATGTACTTTAACCGACATTGCGGCGCAGCTCGTTGACCTCGAATTTTGACCGCGCTGGTTGGCGACGTCGTTTCGCTCAGAACGTAAGCCCCGGACTTTCGCGCTGCACGTTCGCTCCGGTTCTTAACCCTCGAACTTGGGCACGTTGCGCCCATCGGCGCGGCGGTGTGGGAAGTGGTTACAATTTTCGGCACCACCCGCCGAAAAATTTTGCCGCTTACGCGGACAAAATTTTTAATATTGTTTTTCCAACTTTTGCGAAATTAGCCCACGACTACGACCGACCCACACGCGCACGCGCGTGTGGTCGCCCAAAGGGTGAAGTCGTATTCGTTGACGAGGGGCTAATTTTATTTGTTTTTTCTTTTTTTGGCTATTAGTAAATAGCTCGGCTATGCCGCTTTCCGCTTCGATTTTTGCTTGCCGCTCGTCGGTGTCTTTGCCGTTGCTTCTGGTTGTCCGTCCTTTGGCGGTTGCACGTCCAGACTTTCCCAACCTTTCAAGTCAATTTCCTTGTCCTTGCATTTGTATAAATTTCTGAACGCGCGGTCGTTGTACTGCACGCCGCCTATTGCGGGCAAAATAATTTTCTCGTCGCTCACGAACGCACCCTCTTTGGTTGTCGTGCGGCACGTTATGCGGCGAAAGCCTATTGTCGCAATATATTTTTCTAAATAGTAAAGCTCTTGCCCGAAGTAGTCCGCTTGCTTATCGCTTAATTGCCCGCTGTTGAGCTTCTTATAGAATTTCTCTTGTTTGCGCTCAAATTTCCTTTGAAGAGCGCGGGGTTCTTTGAGCCATTCTTGCCCAAATAAGTGATTTACAAAATCAGTACTGCGGCGCATGTAAATTCCGTTCTGTTTGCCGTCTTGGTTCGTGTTAACAAACATTCCGTTATAGAACTGACGGAAAAACCGCCAATGCGCAAGACGGTCTTTGTCCGCGGTCGTTGACGTGTCCGCGCCTTGGTCAAGCCCGCTTTCGTCGTTAAATATAACGGTGCGTTCGGGTAGACGGTCGATTTGCAAGAACATTTCGTCCGTTAATTTATAGCTCATGCGCCCCGTGCCATACTCGCGCAACGGTACCGACGAAACAAGGCAAGGTATATAGTCTTTTTCGTTTTTCTTGTAAAATTGATAGCTTTCTTCCAGAGCCTTAAAGGCTTCGAGCTTTACGGTATCGCCAGCGAGCACCCATTGCGCAACCATTGTTCGTTGCGTGTAATAATCGCTTTTGAGCTGTTCCCAGCTCTTACGCGCGAGGATATAGGCAAGCTCCTTGCCCGTAAACGTTTTACCGCTCCCAGGCGTGCCGTCAAACGTTACGGCTCTGCCTTTGTTCATGAGCATTGCTATATCGGTTTCAACGTCGTTTAAACGCTTGTAAGTCTTTATCAGATTATACAAGCCGACGGGGGCGAGGAATAGCCCGACGGGCGGGCAGTAGAGGAGCGAAAACATTTTTATAACCTCGCGCCGCGTGTAATAACGTTTGGTGTTCTTTAACGGTTCTTCAAGCCGCGCTTCCTGCTTTGCAAACCATGCGGCATTGTGTGGCGTTAATCTCATAGCGTTTGCTCCTTAATTTTGTTTGACTTTTATTTTTGGTTGTTGTAAACTTAATTCAAAGAGTTGCAGAAACCTTGTTAAAGGTAGGCTCCGATTAAGGAGCGGGCGCAAAATTGCGCTGTCAGTCGAAAGGACGGAACTGCGGCTCTTTTATTTTTTTGTGTTTTTTCCGTATCGCTTTTTTAAATCTTCGGGCATATTTAGCTTTTTATTGTGTGGCACAAATAAGCTTTGCGGGGTTTTCCTCGGTCGCTTTAAATTCATAGGTTTCGGGTCTGTCGGGTCGGGGTTCGGCACGACTTTTTCCGTATTTTTACTCGGTGTGTGCGTTGCCTCGCGGTGCACAAAGCCTTGTACCGTTTTATTTTTTTGCTTATCCTTTGCGGGGGCTTCGTCAATAACAAGTGTAGTGCGGTTTTTACCGATTTTAAGCCTCGCCCAGAACGGAAACTTATGCGGCATGCGCTGTAATACAGCGATAAGCCGTTGAATTAAATTCAGCTTTTCGGGGCTTGCTGTAACGGGTTTCTTTTGCGCAGCTTGTTGACCTCGATTTTTGGCGGCGCCGCTTCGCTCCGGTCTTTGACCTTCGAACTTGGGCACGTTGCCGCGCGGCTTTTGCCGTTTGGTTGTTTTGTGGGCGTTCTTTTTAGTCTTTTTCATGCGTTACCCCTTGAACATCAGAATTAACGCCCATGCGGGGATTTCACCCGCGGGCGCGGTTGCATACGTTAGCCATACGTAGATTTCAAGCCCTATTGCCGCAACCGTTACCAATATGCCGATTAAGGTAAACAGCCATAAAATTAAACGTTTCATTTTTTGCTCCGTTTGCGTTGCCCGTTGCTGTTTCGCGCGGGCGTTTTTCTTGTTTTATTTGTTGTGTTGTCGTGTGGATGCGCGCCGTTAAAGCTGTGGTGACGGGCTATTTTGCGCCGTTTACGAATTATTCCGCGAACGGCGCAAGCGATAAACCAAACGCCGAAGAACCCCGCGCAGACGTAAAATGCAATTCCCCAACCGTAGAACGAGGGGTTAAACGTAATCAATACGTCTTGCGACAGTATGCCTAAAAACACCAAGTCGCCGCAAAGCATAAATGATAGAATCGCAATTACTATGTTGTAAATCATTCTGACTTTTTCCTTTGTGGTTTTTTCTTCGGTGCGCTTGCCGCTTTGTTTCTCGCGGGTTTGTGTTTTTGCTCCTTATCACCGCCGCAACAATGCACCACGGCGGGCGGGTTTTCACGTGCCGCGCGTATGCCCTTTAACACGATTTCCCGCGCGCCTATGGCAATGAGCGCACCCAACCGCCAAGGAAGGGGGAGCATACAGCACAGCACGCCAGCCGCCATAAACACAATTTCAATTATCACGGCGCGGCGGATTTTTCTTTTCCTTGCCTTTTCGGGGTCTACGTTCTTCATTCTTTTTTGTGCGTTCCTTTGATGTCGGTTTTTTGTTCTCTGTCTTTTTCTTCGAACTTGTCCGCTTTGCGGTAGTGGCGGAAGTAGATTCCGCGGGTTTTGCCTTGCGGGAGTTCTTAGGCGTACGTTTTTTATTTGCTTGCTTTTCGTCGGCTTTTTGTTTCTCAAGCGCGGCGGCTTTGTTAGCCTTAGCTTTGTCGCTTAGGTATTTAACGCCTTTGTAAAACCACACGAAGGGGCGCGTAATTACCCACCCAATACCTTTGAATATCTTTTTCATTACCTCGCGGAAAGCGGGGTAAACAATGCTTAAAACGGTTAGCACCGCGGGCAACAATATCAAGCAAAAGAACAAAATAACGCCGCCGATAATTTTATCAATCAAAGTTCCCGTTCCCGTGAACAAGCAGACAAGACAATGCCAGAGGTACTCAAAAAACCCCATTGTAGCAAAACCGTTGGGCTTATTGCTCGGATTGTTGCCGCCCGTCTGTTTGTTGTCTACCACGCCCAGATTAAAGCGTTCGCCGTTCGTTTCGAATTCAAGCCGTAAAATCGTTTCGTCGGTTACCTTCGTGCCCGTTTCCGTGCTCCCGCCCATATGCGGCTTTAAGACGTAAGGCAAGTCCACAAACCGCAAAACCCATTGTTTATCTTTAAGCGCGGCTTTTGCCTCGTCCGTAAAGTCGTTGTTTTCGTCCTTTAAAAAGTCGCTCGCTTTCTCTATCCTGTCCCAAAGGTACTTTACCCCGAAAAGCCCGTCGCCAACGTTTCCGCCCTGTTGGTCTGCGGTTACCGTTACTTGCCGCGGCACGGGGTCTGCGTAAGTGTAATCGTAAAAGCTAGTAAAGCCGCCGCCCTCGCCCGGCGGGTTCTGTATCGAAGTTATCTTGCACGTGTAATCTTGCGTAACGAAAGCAACGTCGGCTTCCAACAGCGTTTGTATATAGCGGTCTGTACTGAATGCTATGTAATGGCTGTCGCACGCGCTCTTATACAGCTTGTAGCCGTCGTAAAACCGCATATAACCGCAATACTTGTTAGTAACGGTTATTCTTTCGGTACCGTCGCAAGAGTAGTGCACGCCGTCGCTTTTGGTCGTTACCGTCCAGAGTTGCCCGACGTCGTAAACTACTTCGTTAATAGTGTTGTCGTTGCCCGTGCCCTTGTCTATGTCTTTATCCCACGCGCGGAAAATCGAAGTTATGTTGTAAAAGTGCGGGTTACTTAATTGCACTTTAACGCCCTGCACGGAGTATTTGCATAAAACCCCGCTTACGTTCAGAAGCGTAAGGGAATAAAGCTTTGTTCCGTCTACGGTTTCGGATAAGCTCATATTTAAGCTTGTCGCCACTAAGTACCGCGATTTCTGGCACGGCTGATAAACGTAAACGAACAATTCGCCGTCCGAGCTCTCGGCAATCTGGATAACCTGTAACGAATAATCCGTTGAATCGTCTATGTATTTGCCCGCGTTGAAATTCTCGTCGCGGCTTAAATCTTCAAGGGCTGTTGTGTATTTAGTGTAATCCGTGAACGCGGCAAAAGCGGGTAAGCTTGCCCACCCGCTTATTGCCTGTATTGCCGCCGTAACTAAAATCAAGGAGAGAAAAAAAGACGGCAGTATATGTAAAAATTTACGTTTTGCGCCCATACCCAGCCCCGCTTAAAAGTCTATTTCGCCGTCATTTAACTTGATATCTTCGGCAAGTGTTTCCAAAGACGACGCGCTTATTTTTACGTTGTAAACCGTGTCGCGGATATCGTCCACGGTGAACGCAGTAGAGCACTTAACGCGGAACATTACTTTGTCTACGTTCTGCCTTAATGCGTTACGGTATGCCGCCCAAGCTTGCGCGTTTGAAGGTACCGCGTCAACCTCCGTAGACGTAGTGGGGAATAGTATCTGACTTAACGGCGTTTCTTCGTTAACAACAAAGTATTCGCCCGCGCTTACCCTCGGAGTAAATCCAGAAGCCCGCACCGCCGCAAGATATTCTTCGGTTAAACTTACGTAAGTAACCGCGCCGAAAGCTTTGTAACTTTTTGTAAATACTTCCGAATAATAGCCGTCGCTTGATGTTACCGTATTTTGTTTTGAGGTATAACAAAGCCACGCCCAAGGGCTTGTTGTTGTCGGGATATCTATTACGGGGTTTAGGTTGTTAGGCGTGAAGCTCCAACCGTAATCGTAATGTTCGTAACCGTCCGCGTGGCTCGAAAACTTGAAATCACGTCCAAGGAATTTTTCTACGTAGTTTGCAATGCACGTTGCTTTCAAATCTTCCGAACCGTCGCGCACTTGCGCGGTTATGATTATTCTTTCGCCGAACGCTTGCAGGCACGCCGCGGTTGCCGTCAATGCGCCGTCCGAAACGGGCGTAACCTTTACGTAGTCCGCGGCGTTCTTGCCGTTCGCCCATTCGCTTTCGGCGTTCTCAAAAGCCACAGACCAATCCACGGCTTTATTAACCGCGTCGTCTGGCGTTACTGTCGCCGTAAGCGTAAAAGCCGTATCCGCATACGCGCTTATGCCGTTTGCCGCGTATGCCGCGCGGGGGATTTTTGCGTTCAAAAGCGATATGCCGTTGCTTTCGCCGTTTTCAAGCTCCGCGCTACCGTCGTCCTTAATCTGCGGCGTGGTGGGGGTGTCGCCGTTATTATCGTCGCCGCCGTTATTATCGTCGGGGGCTTTGTCCGCCCAATGCCACGTTGACAAGTTCGGGTTCTTAAACCAGCCCTCGTCCGTTCTCGAAGCGTAACCGCAACACAGCACGCCCGCAACAAGTACCAAGGCAAGCAAAATCGCGATTAATGCCTTGCCCGCCGAGTTGGTTTTTTTGTATCTGTTTTTTGCCATTTTAAAAAGCTCCTTTGCGGAGCTTGCCGCCCCGCGTTGTTTTATTTGTCGGCTTTCGCCGTTTTAATCGTCGAAATCGTCTTGATATTCAGGGTCGCCGTTTATTTTCGGACATACTTTGTCAAATTCTTCGGGGTCGTATTCTAACAAATCCGAAGCTGTGCACGTTTCGTTTGCGGGGTCGTATTGGCAACACGAACTACAATCTTTTTCTGCTCTTTTCATTTTCAAAACCTCTTAAACTGTTATTTTTTTATACGGTTTGCGCCGTTTTGATTGCCGTAATTTTATTTGCGAACTCTTCAACTTCGCTTTCGTCTGCTAAATCGTATTCGTACAACTGTTTCGCTATCGAATACGCTTTGGCGAACTTTGCAACCGAATTCACCGTGAGCGTTTCCCCGTCCTCGGCTATCGAAAAATATAAGTTCTCGATTAATTCATTAATTACATCAAGCTTTTTGCAATCTTCTTCAAGTGCCTGCAAAAACAATTCGTCTTTATTGCTCATTTCGTCGCCCCCAGCTCGTCAATGCTTATTTGCCCCGCAAGCTGTCCGTTTAACGGCTTTAATCTGTCCTTATAGTTCGGGCAGTCCTCGTAAGTGTAGGTGCAGTAATCACCGTCGCAAAGCACTTCGTCATTTGTGAGCTTGCAGTCCTCGCGGTATTGGTCAAAGTTATACTTCCAATAAGGGCAACCGTAACTCATTCCGCACCGCCTTTTTTATGCTCAACGGTTACCCGCGCGAGCTTTTCCATTTTGGCGCACGCTTCGTTAACTACTTGTTTTATGCGTGTGAACGGCACGCCGTTTTCAACTGCCAGCGTTTGTTCCATAATGGTAACGCCTTGCTGGAAACATGCGAGCAAAAACACCATGTCGTAAAAATCAACATTTTTGCCCGAAATTATGCCGCCATCGTCAAACCCGAAAACCGCAACTGCCTTTGCGGTGAAAGTGCGTAAAACCTTGTTGCCGCGCATTGCTATTGCTGTTACGTTGTTTTCGTCGGGAGCTTTAAGCTCTACGTCCATGTAAACGCGTTCATAAACGCTTTTGCCGCGGTCTGGGTCATTTTCTGAACGCGACAGAACCCGCAGTTGCGGGAGCTGGTCGAAGTAGTCCGAAAAGCTTTTAAGCTCTTCGGCGGTGCCGTGTAATCTTAATTTCATTTTTGTTACCTCTTAAAAATATATTTCAACACCCTTTCGGGCTGTTGTTTCCGTGAACTTCTAACCCCGCCGCCCGATTTCCCGCAACGGCGGAGCAGAAGTAACAAAAGGCGGTTTGCGGACTTGAACCGCGGGCGGATACCTACCAGAACCACCCGACCTTTGCCGCCGTATTAGTGGCGCAGCTTTTTCGCTCAGAACGTTCGCTCCGGTCCTTGACCCTCGAATTTGGGCACGTTGCCGACGTTAAGAGCGGAGGGAGAGCCGCCCGCGTTAAAAGCCTTTAATCTTTCATAATTTCTTCAAAGTTTTTAAAAGTAATAATTCCGCAGATTACTTCATAAAGTGCAAAAAGTAAACCGACTGAAAGAAATAGCCCAAAAATGAAAATCCCAAAAACAAAAGATAAAGCACAAAGTGGAATGGTGAAAATTAAAGAAATAATATCTCTGATAAGGCTTAATTTAACATTTTCTCTTGTGATTTCATTATTTTCAATTTCGGCTTTTAACGCTAACCTGTTTCGAAGGCTGTCTTTAAAAAACTTTTTCATATCACTTGTTCGCAAGCCGCTTTGCCGCGCAGTAGCTCTTAATTGCCGCGGTGGACTTGCGGGCGCACTCGCAAATTTTGCCCTCTATAATGCCCGTATCGTTGCAAATCTTGCAAGCGGGCACTTTGTGCAATATAAGCACGTCAACGTGCTTGTCGGTCAAGAGCTTCTTTTGCGCCGCTTCGATTTTGGCAAGCTGCGCTTCAAGCTCTTTAACCTTTGCCGTGTCGCCGCTTTCCTTGTAAAACTGCAAGCTTTCCGAAAGGCTCTTTGAAAGTTGCAAGTTTTTATTCCACGCCGTGCCTTTAAGCTTTGCGTTCTCGGCAACGTTCGCTTTTTTAAGCTCGTTGAGCTTTGCGCCGTAAAACGCTTTCACTTCGTCCGCGAGTAGTGGAAGTTCCAGCGGCTCGCCCTCGGCTGTCTGTTCGTGCGGGAGCTGTGCCAGCATGAACGCAATTTGCGCCGCCGAAAACCTTGTCGGCAGTTCGTCGCCCTCGCTTTCAATGCGATAAAATTCCGCTTCGGTCGCTTCGTCCAGCTCGCAAGCCGTTATCTTGTGCGTGAACTCGCGCGAATACGGCGGCTTGAACTTGAACTCGGCACCGCGGTTGAACGTGAAATATAATCTGCCGTTCTCGGCTTCTTTGTGTTCTTGCTTATCTGCCATGAACTACCCTTGCAAACATTAATAGGCTTTAAATTCCTATGTAGTAAGATTTTATCAACAGTTGATAGGAATGTCAAGCCTATTTATGAAAAAATTTCATATTCACTTTGGGCGGCGAGCGTTCAAATCATATAATTTAGCCATGAATAATATCAAAGAATTGAGAAAAGAACGAAATTTAACTCAACTTGAATTGGCTGTTCGTTTTGGAATAGACCAAACGACTGTATCAAAATGGGAATTGAATAAAGCGTTACCAGATACTTTAATGCTAATTCAATTAGCTGAATTTTTTGATGTTTCGGTAGATTATCTATTGGCGCGAAGTACATACTACTTCCCCGATGAAATTTATTCAGAAGAAGAAAAACGCTTAATAGATAACTATCGCGATTTAAATGATGATGGCAAAAAGTTAGTTGACAGTATGATAAAAACGCTCCTTACCCCGTCGGGCAGGAGCGAACAGAATAATAAAATTTCTTAGGTAAGGAGTAAAAATGATTTTAACTTTCACGGAACGCAAATTTAAAAAACTTAACGACAAAAAAGGGAATTTAGTAAAAGAAAGGAATAAATATAATGATACTAATGACCCACAAAAAGCAATGCGGGCAATTTATGATGCTCGAATTGAAAAGCTTAACAGTAAGATACGCAATTTAGAACGTAAAATGAAGAAATAAAGATAATAACTTAATCGATTTTTCTATTATAAAATCTACTCCGTAGGCACATTTGCCGAAGGAGTAATTTTTTATGACAACAAAAGAAATTCAAGAGCGGATTTTTCGGCTCATTCAGGAGCTGACGGCGTTTTACGGTGAGATTAGCGGCGAACTTGAAGAAACGGACAGCCGCGCGTGGTTGCGATTTGTAAAAAACGAGCCGCGCGCGGGTTCTGAATTAAAAAAAATGCCCCGAAAGTACTTGACTTTCAGAGCATAAAGGAGGATAAGCAGACAAATTCAATAAAAGAAAGTCGAAACGTTCTTTTTATCGGACTTGAAAATTTTAAGGAGATAAAACGAATGTTGATTAATCTGGACATTAAAGGAAGCGTTCGTGAACGTGCGGACGGTTTACTTGAACTGCGCGTATGGGTTGACGGTGCGCGTAAGTCGATTTACGGCAGAACCGAAGAGGAGCTGTTGCAAAAATTTAAGATAATGCGCCGCCGCTGGAAGAAGCGCGAAGAGAATAAGCCCGCCGAGCAAGAAACGCTTTACGGCTGGCTTGATAAGTGGGTTAGGCTTTACAAGACCGACAGCGTAAAGCCGCGCACGCTTTCCGCGATAAAATCTTGCATAACCGTACATATTCACGCACACTTTGAAAACGCGCCGCTTAACCGCCTTGCGCCGTTGCAAATCGAAGAGAAGCTTAAACAAATTGAAAGCTCGCGCATGCGGAAGTATTCCTATCAGATACTTAACGAAGCTTATAAAAAGGCTTTGCAACTCAAATTGATTAAAGAAAACCCGTTTGCTTTGGTCGACGTGCCGCGGCACAAGGAACGCAAGGGAACGCCGCTTACGCTGGAAGAGCAAGCCCAGCTTAAAGCCGCGCTTCTCGGCTCGCCGTTTAGAGGATATTTTCTGTTTTTGCTTTACAGCGGTTGCCGACGGTGCGAGGGCTTGGCGGTGCGTTGGGAAGACGTGAGCTTTGAAAAACGGCGGCTATTTGTCCGAGGAACGAAAACCGAGCTTTCCAGCGATTATATTCCATTGTTTGAAGAGCTTGCGGAGCTTCTGCAAGAAATAAAGCCGACGGAAGCCGTCGGCTTAATATTTCCGTTTGCGCCCCACCAAGTGGAGCGAGCCTTTAAAGAACTTTGCCCTAATCACCATATACACGACTTGCGGCACACGTTCGCGACGAACTGCCTTGAATCGGGCGTGGAGCTGAAAGCCGTTCAAGCATGGCTTCGTCATTCGAATATTGGCACCACCGCAGACACATACGCGCACGCGACCGACAAATTTATAATGCAAGAAGCCGAAAAGCTGAAAAAAAAGTGAGGTTTACCCCACTTTTACCCCAGCCCGCCGCGCTGATGCGCTTTCCGCGGGCATAAAAAAAGCCGTATTTTGTGTAAAACCTTTCAAAATTCCCACAAAATACGGTTCTGGCGCAGAGAGAGGGATTTGAACCCCCGTACGTATTCCTACGTAACACGATTTCGAGTCGTGCGCGTTCGACCACTCCGCCATCTCTGCAAGGTCAATTAAGTTTTTACGAGAGTGGGCGGACGCGCCGCGTTCGTCGAACCGAACGGCTTGCCGTTACCACTCCGCCATCTCTGCAAGGTCTATTAATTTCACCTACCGACTTATTTTATATCAAATCCGCCTAAAATTCAAGCGATTTTACACGCATTTTAAAAATAAAATTTTGTCAATCTTCAAGCTTTGCAAAATAATCATTGAGATAGTCCCAAAAGGTAATTGACTTTTACCCCAAAATATTTTGAAACCTTCACTCTATAATCCTTCCGTTATAGCGTGAAAATAATTTTAAAATTTTAAGCCCGAAATAAATTTTTTAAGGCAATCGCAGGGCGCGCCGTCGGGAGTGTAACCCGTGTCATTGCATTTTTTGCATGAATAGCGGGGGAGGAAGTCGGATTTATCTATGCAAAGTTCTTTAAGCCGTTCGTCGGCCTTCAAATCAAGCTCCGCAATTTGCTTTTCAAGCACTTCGGCTTTTTCGCCGCCTTCCTCGGCAAACGCAAACTGAATTGAAAGCTCGTTTAACTGCTTTCTTATGTTTCCGTAAATCTCGTCCGCCGTCGCGGTGTTAAGCGCTTTTTCCGCTCTCGACTCTGCGGCGTGCCGCAAATCGTAATAATGCCGTTCGATTTCCGCCTTTGCCGCAGCTCCGTCGGGCTTTAAGCTTGCGGCGGGCTTCGATTGCCGCGCAATTTTATCCAACCCGAAAATTCCTTCCGACTTCCAGCCCGAAAGTATTCCGTTCATGTAAGCAAGCGGGTTTGATTTCCCCGCCGAAAGCTTAGCCGCTTCCTTAATCATCTCGTCGTTAAAATTCCAGCCGCGCCACCTCAAAAGACTTTCTCTGTCCCAGTCGATTACCTTTCTCGTCAGTCCGCACGCCGTCAAAAGCTCCTTCAAAAGCTTGTCGTCCGCGGTCTGTTTTTCTATATAAGCCGCCACGCTGCGCTCGTCTACAATACCCTCGTCGTAAAGCTTGCGCAAAAGTAAATCCGCGTCCTCAAAGCTGTTTTTGCCATGCCTGAAACAATAAACGGCAAGCGTTTTAAGACTTTCGAACGAATAACCGAAATTGCACCACACGTTTACGTAATTTTCGATGTAGGGAGCGCTGTCCTGCATATAAACGCCCAGACTTTTTGCAATTTCAAGAGTAAGGGAATACACCGAGTTCTTGTTTTTGCAATAATCTTCTATTTCCTTAACGTCAAATTTGCGGTTTTTAAAAAGCTCCAAAAGCGCATTGTCCAGCTTTTCGCAGTTCTTCGCCTTAAAGTATTTCGCCGCCGCAACAATCGCGCCCTCGTCAAAGCCAAGCTCGCCCGTCCATTTTTTATAAAGCCTGTCGTCGTCAACGTCGGGCTGTTTTTTAATTCCCGCCGCCGTAAAAATTCTTATCAGCGCGGGAGTGGACGAGGTGTAAGCCGCAAGCTTTTCGTCCACCTTTTTTGCGGTGGTAATTCCCTCGTCGGCAAAGCTTTTCGCAACTTTTTTTATGTAAGCCGAACGTATATCTTCGCCTTTTAGGTTTACGCAATAGTTGATTATCATCAAAAGCGCGTTCTGCTCAAAGCCGTAATCCTCCAAAAGGCAAAAATATTCCCTGAACTCGTTTGTGGAAATCATTCTGCCCTTAATCACGTTCTGCACGCTCTTCGTAAAATCGGAATATTTTTCGGGCTTGAATTTTTTGGGCGTGCCATAAACGTTTTCGGCGTCCAAAATCTTAATTTCAAACGGGTTTAAAGAGGTAATTGCAACAAGCTCGAGTTCTTCGAGATACTCAAAACAGCCCTTCGCCTCGTCCGCGGTTATCGAAAAGGTCTGCGCAAGGTCGTCCACGGTGTAGTGCGCGTTTCCGCATTGATAAACGTAAAGGGAGTAAAGGTAAACCTTTACCGCCATCGGTTCCAGCACGGGCAAATATTTGGTTATAAACTTATTTTCGACCTGAGTGAACGATTTTTTCGCAACCTCGTCCGAAACCGTAATAAAGGGCATTTTTTAAAACTCCTGAATTTGCTTGCAATATCCGACAAAAAGGGCTATAATGAAAAGACTTAAAATGGCGATAGTGTCGAATTGACGGATTACGTTTTATTATAAAGGCAACCGCCGAAAAAATCAACCGTAATTTGTTTCAAATTTTTAGCAAGCTATGAAAATTCTGCACACCTCCGACTTGCACGTCGGCAAAAAACTTATGGGCAGGGAACGCTACGCGGAATACCGCGCGGTTTTTTCGGAGCTTGCCGAAATCTGCAAAAGCGAGCAAATCGAGCTTGTTTTAATCGCGGGCGACGTTTTCGATACTTACACGCCCTCCGCCGAGGCGGAAGAAATTTTTTACAGCGGCGTTAAGCTGCTTGCTGCGCACGGCGCGGTTTTGGTAATTTCGGGCAATCACGACGACTACGTGCGTTTAACCGCCGCGGCATCGCTTGCCGAGGAATTAAACGTTTACATCGTCGGCAACAGTTCAAAGTGCATAAAGTGTGCAAAAAGAGAGGGCGCTTATCCCAAAAAATCGGGCTTCGGCTGGGTAATCTTTGCAAACGGACGCGGCGAAAGGGTTTATATTAACACGCTGCCCTATCCCAACGAGGCGCGATTTAAAGAGGGCAAAACGGACGAAAGCTTCGAAGAGAAGATGGCGCGCTGGCTCGCCTTGGGCGAAGAGGGCAAAACCGAAAAGCTGCCCTCGGTGCTTTTGTCGCACATATTCGTTGCGGGCGGAGCCGTTTCCGACAGCGAAAGGGAAATAGATTTGGGCGGCACGCGCGTCGTGCCTTTGGATATGCTGCCAAAGTGCGATTATATCGCGCTCGGTCACCTGCACAAGCGCCAGCATCTCGGCAAAAACGCCTATTATTGCGGCGCGCCCATGCAGTTCACCTTTGACGAAAGCGGCGCGAAAAAATCCGTAAACGTGTTCGATTTAACCGAAAACGGCGTGCAAAACTTCAAACAGATTGAAGTTACAAGCCCCCGCAAATTAATCCGCTTGCAGGCAAACGGCGTGCAAAACGGCTTAAAACTATTAGAAGACAACAAAGATTATTACGTGGAATTAACCTTAAACCTCGGCGGCTCTATGCTCCCCGCCGAAAGCGCCGAGCTTCATTTATGCGAAAATCTTGTTTCATTAAAGGCGGAAGTGGGCGGTATTATAACGGCAAATTCAGTCGTTTCAAACAAAAACAAAACTTCCTCGCAGATATTTTCCGATTATTACAAATTGCGTTACGATAAAGAGGTTCCCAAGGATTTACTTTCCCTCTTTCTCTCGCTTACGGAGGAAGAATGAAACCGTTAAGGCTTGAATTTCAGGGAATAAACAGTTTTTCCGAGCATACAATAATAGACTTCGAAAGTTTGACAAAAAACGGCATTTTCGGCATTTTCGGCGATACGGGCAGCGGCAAAAGCACCATTCTGGACTGCATTAACTTCGCTTTATACGGCAACGTGGAAAGGAGCAAGGAAAAAACGGACATAATAAATTTCCGTTCCAACCGCGCCGACGTAAAATTCGTTTTCAATATTTTAAACGGGGGCAAGCGCAAAACCTACACCGTTGAAAGAACGTTAAAGCGCGACAAAAGCGGCACGCACAAGGCTTTTTTATACGAGGACGACAAGTGCATTGCCGAAAAGACCACCGAGGTGGAAAAGAAAATCGTTGAAATTCTCGGCGTTGAGGACGAGGACTTCCGCAAGTGCATAGCGCTTCCGCAAGGCGAGTTTTCGCAGTTCGTCAAGTCCACGCCGTCGGGCAGGCTCGCGCTTATCGAAAGGCTGTTTTCACTCTATAAATACGGCGACAGATTAAAGGAAAAAATTTCCTCCCGCCAAAACGCGGCGGAAGCGGAATTCCAAAACGTTGCGGGCAGACTTTCGGGCTATGAGGAAGTAACCGCCGAAGCTTTAGAAAACAAGAAAAAAGAGCTTAAAGAAACGGAAGAAAGGCTTGAAAAGCTCACCGCGCAGGCGGCAAAGGCGGCAAAGCGGTGCGAGGAGCTTAAAGCCTTGCACGAAAAGTGCGCCGAGCTTAAAGAAACGGAAGAAAAGCTTAAAAAGCTTGAACAGGCTTCCCAAAGCATGAAAGCCTTAAAAATGGACTTAAAGCTTTTGCCCGTCTGCAACGAGGCGGTTAAAATATATAACGACGTCTTGGCAAAACAACGCGGAATAAATTCTGCGGACGGCGAAATCACAAATATTTTAAATAAACTTTCCGCGCAAACGGCAGAGCTTGCCGAAACCGAAAAGGAGCTTGCAAACGGCGACTTCGAAGGGCGGATTGCCGAAAGGTTAAAGCTTGAAGCAAGCTACAAAACGCTTGAGGGTAAGCCCGAAAAGCTGCGCGAGGTAAAGTGCGAGCTCGATAAAAAGCGCGCCGCGTACCGCGACAAGGAGCAGTTTTTAAAGCTGCTGTACGCAAAAGCGGAACAGGCGGAAAACGAAGTTAAATCAGCCGAAGCAAGCTTAAAAAATTCTTCCGCGGGCGACGTGGAGCAACTCGTAAGCGTTCAGTTCAAGGGCGCGGTTTTAAGGGAAGAATACGCAAAAACCTTAAATTACTTTGCCGAGCTCGGCTCAACCGTTAAAATTTACAAGGAAAATTCCCCGCTGTATAAATTCATAAGCGAAGAAGTCGCAAAAAAGACGGAAGAATATAAGGAAAGGCTTTTAAACGTTAAGGACTTTAAAACGGACGACGTAAAAAAGCGCTTGCAGGAAATTCAGCTTGCGGACGCGGAAAGGGAAAAGCTGCAAATCGGGCTTTCGGAAAAGCGTTTAAATCTGCAAAAGCTGATTGCCGAGGTTCAGGTTGCCCAAAAGGAGCTTGAAACGCTGCAACGCGACGGCGCGGAGTTGAGAAAGCGCGCCGACGAGCTTGACGGCGAGCTTAAAAAGATTTTCGGCGAAAACTGCGCCGACTTTTCGGGCGCGGCAGCCCGCAACGAAAGCGAGCTTAAAAGGCTCGAAGCGCAAAAAAAACAGATTTTGGAAAAGCTCGAAGGCCAAAAGCGCACTTTAAACGAATTAAATATAAATATAGAACGTCAAAAGGCGTTAAAGGCGGCGGCTGAAAAGGATTGCGCCGCGTTAAACGCAAAGCTTGAAAAAACGGTTACGGACGGCGGCTTTCCGTCGTTCGAGGCTTGCAAAGCCCTTGCCGGAAAATATTGCGGCTACGGCGACGCGGAAAAAACCTTGGAAGAATACGAAAGGCAGCTTTCCGCGCTTACTGAAAAGCATAATTCCTTAAAGGAATACGCAAATTCGGGTTATTCCGACGAGGCGTATAACGCGTGCTTAAAGGAGCGCGAAGCTCTCGAAACCGACGTAAAAGCGCTTACGGGCAATAAGGCGGTTCTTGCCGAAGGCTGCAAAACGCTTGAAAAACGGCTTGCCGAAAAGGCGGAAATTTTAAAGGAAGCCGAGCGCATAGAAAAGGAAAGAAATTTAATTCTTGCTTTGAAAGAGGTAACAAAGGGCAATAAATTTATGGAGTTCATCGCCAACGAATATTTGTGCGATATCTCCGCGCTCGCCTCGTCCACTTTATTAAAGCTTACCGACGGCAGATATTTTCTGTCTTATAAGGACAATAATTTTTTCGTTGCCGACAACTTCGACTGCGGCAACTTACGCGGCGTAAACACGCTTTCGGGCGGCGAAACGTTTTTGGTTTCACTCTCGCTAGCGCTTGCGCTCTCGCAAACAATTTGCGCAAAATCATTGAAATCCATCGAATTTTTCTTCCTTGACGAAGGCTTCGGAACGCTCGATTCCACGCTTGTCGACACGGTGATGAGCGCGCTTGAAAAGTTAAAAAGCTCAAGCTTTACCATCGGGGTAATCAGCCACGTCGAGGAATTAAAACACAGAATAGACAGCAAAATAACCGTTAAAAAAGCAACCGAAAGCCACGGTTCAACCGTGCAGCTCAGTTGCTGAGGAGTTCACTTTGGCAAATATTTTAACACCGCTTTCATTATGGGGACAATTCGACGATTCGCTTGACACTAACGCCGAAATAATTTCCGCAACCGAAACGGACGGCGTCGTTGTGGAGCGCGTAAGCTTTTTCGGGCGCAACACCGACGACGGCAGAGTAAAAATAGCCGCCGCTTTCGCCTACGATTCCCTTTCGCCTTCGCTCGAAACGGTAGTCATCTTTTCGGACAGCTCCGAAACGATTGACGAGGGCGTTTTAAAGTTTTTCGTAAGCCGCGGCTATTCCGCGCTTATGGTTGACTACCGCGGCAAGTGGAAGGACTGCAATTTCTTTACCGAATACCCCGAGTGCGTGGGTTACGCCAACACGCGCATGTGCGGAAGATACAAGGACTTCGTTGACGAAAGCGCCGACGTAACAAGCTGGTACGAGTGGGTTGCCGTCGGCGTTTACGCATGCAAATACGTAAGGGAGCGCACGGGCGGCAGCGGCATTGCCGTGGTCGGCTGGCGCGACGGCGGCGAAATCGCGTGGAAGGTTGGCGCGGCGGTTAAGCTTTCGTGCATAATTCCCGTCTGCGCGGCGGGCTGGAAGGCTTATGCGGGCGTAAGCAAATATTTAAACGAAGAACCGCAACTCGACAGCGAAAGATACCGCTTTATCGCGGGAATCGACTCGCAGGCTTACGCGCCTTACGTAAAGTGCCCCGTGTTAATGCTTTGCTCAACCAACGACAGACGCTTCGATTACGACAGAGCTTACGACACTTTCTCGCGCATTAATCCCGAATTTTTGGAGCAGAGCGCAATTTCTTATTCCGTGCGCTGCAACTCGGGCATAGGCGAAAAGAGCGTAAACGACATGTTTATGTTCTTAGACAAATATTTAAAAAAGCGTCAGGTGTTCATTCCCAAACCCGCCGAAGTAACGGTTGAAGTGGACAAAAAGGCAAACCTCGTTGCGCGCGTCAACTTCGACGACAGGGGGATAATGGAAAAGTGCAACGTTTATCTTGCCGAGGACAACATAGTTTCGTCCATAAGAGAATGGGTAAAGTGCCCCTTTCTCGAAAAAATTTCAAATCACGAGCAGGTTTTCGGGCTTAATATTTACGAAAAATGCTCAACCGTTTACGTTTTGTGCCACGTAACCTATTCCAACGGCTTCACCGTTTGGTCAAAAATGGCGGTTAAAAAAATCAGCGGCAAATTCCGCAACATGCAAACCCGCTGCCGCGTAATCTATTCCAACGCGGGCGGCGCCGAAGGCTTTTGCATAGCTTCGCCCAAGGAAGTCGGAATAGGCGGCGTATTTTTCCCCGATTCCTCGGCCCTTCCCGCAGCGGTTACGAAAGCCAAAGGGATAAAGGGGCTTTACTGCAAGGGCGGGCTTACCACTTACAGAATGAATTCGCCGAGATACGCTCCGCTTACGGGGAGTATGTTGTCTTTGGACGTGTTCACGGACGAAAACGCGGCGTTTACCGTTACCGTAACTGAGCTTTCAACCCGTGAAGTATACGTTTATTCGGCAAGCATTGCGGGCGGCGTTTGGCAAAAGCTTGTGCTTGAATGTAAAAATTTAAAAACGGAAGGGGGCATGCCGCTTGCCGCGTTTACCCCTAACATGACGCTGTCGTTAAACTGCAAAGAAAAATTTGCCGTAAACAACGTAATGTGGCTTTAAAAAAGGTATTTAAATGGATTTTTCTGATAGCGGGAAAACGTCGAACGAACCGCAACCCGAAAGCTTATCGAGCGTCGGCAACTGTCTTTACGGCAAACGCAGACTGAACGCCGGCAGCATAGTTTTAAACGTAATACTCGTTATAATCGGATTTCTTATCGTTTGCGAAATAATCTTCAATTCCATGTACACGGGGCTTTACGTGGTGCACGGTTCTATGACGCCCACGCTTACGGGCGCTCCGTCCGTAAACGAAGCGGGCGGCGATTATATCTATATAAACGAGCGCGCAACGCCTGCTTACGGCGATATAGTCGTGGTGTTCGACCAAAAGAAGAATACTAACATAATAAAACGCGTTGTGGCGTTCGGCGGCGACAGCGTTAAAATCGTCGAGGGCAAGCTTTTTTTGAAAAAGAGCGGTCAAGCCGAGTTTTTACAGGTTGACGAAAGCTACGTTTCGCCTCTTTACAACGTCGAGGGCGTAAACGTAAACGCGCTCTATTACAATTATCCCGCGGACGGAAGCGGCGAGCACGTCGTTGCCGCAAACAGTTATTTCCTTTTGGGCGATAACCGCAACGACAGCAGCGACAGCCGCGATTCGGATAACGGCGAAAACGGCGATTACCACAAAAAATTTCTCGTCGGCGTCGTGCCGTGGTGGTCGGTTAAGTTTAAACACGTTTCAACGGCGTGGCACACGTTTTTTAATTTTACGTTGCGCGGCAAGAGCGCGATAATAACGGAGGAACTATGAGAGCGGTTGTAACCGTAGTAGGTAAGGACAAAAAAGGCATAATTGCAAAGGTTTCGGCTTTTCTTGCGGAAAGGGGCGTAAACATTCTTGACATCAGCCAGACGATTTTGGAAGATTATTTTGCAATGATTATGCTTGTGGATTTGGCGCAAGCCGACGTGGAGCTTGGAACTCTCGCCGTGCAATGCGCCGAAATGGGCAAAAACATAGGTATGTCCGTTCACGTTCAGCACGAAGAAATTTTCAACGCGATGCACAGCGTTTAAAGAGGAAATATGTTTAACACAAACGACGTTTTGGAAACGGTAAACATGATTGAGCGCGAACACCTTGATATCCGCACGGTTACAATGGGCGTTTCGCTTTTGTCCTGCATATCGGGAACGGCTCAAAAAACTGCCGATAAGGTTTACGACACGATTTGCAAGCGTGCCGAAAATATAGTTAAGGTAACGGGCGACCTTTCGCGCGAGTACGGAATACCAATCGTAAACAAACGGATTTCGATAACTCCCGCAAGCTTAATCTGCGCGCCGTTTGCCGAAAAATCCTATTTAATAGGCAAAGCTCTGGACAACGCCGCAAAGGCTGTCGGCGTTGACTTTTTGGGCGGCTATTCCGCGCTCGTGCACAAGGGCATGACGGATTACGAAAAAAAGTTTATCCGCACAATTCCCGAAGTGCTGGCGGATACCGAAAGGCTGTGCTCGTCGGTAAATATCGGCTCGTCTAAGTCGGGCATAAACATGGACGCCGTAAAGCTTATGGGTGAGATAATAAAGGAAACCGCGCAAAAAACGGCGGCAAGCGACGGCTTCGGCTGTGCCAAGCTCGTTGTGTTCTGCAACGCGGTTGAGGACAACCCCTTTATGGCGGGCGCGTTCCACGGCGTTGGCGAGGGCGAAACGGTTATCAACGTAGGCGTATCGGGCCCCGGTGTTGTTCAGCACGCGCTCGAAGCCGTAAAGGACGCGGATTTAACCGAGGTTGCCGAAACGGTGAAACGCACGGCGTTTAAAATTACGCGTGCGGGGCAGTTAATCGCAAAGGAAGCGGCAAAACGGCTCGGCGCTGAGTTCGGCATAGTGGATTTATCCCTCGCGCCCACGCCCGCAAGGGGCGATTCCGTCGCCGCTATTTTAGAGGAGATGGGGCTTGAAAGCGTGGGAACCCACGGAACCACCGCTTGCCTTGCAATGCTCAACGACGCGGTTAAAAAGGGCGGTGTAATGGCAAGCTCGCGCGTGGGCGGGCTTTCGGGCGCGTTTATCCCCGTTTCCGAGGACATAGGCATGATAGAGGCAGCCGAGCGCGGCACGCTTTGCATAGACAAATTAGAGGCTATGACAGCGGTCTGCTCGGTGGGGCTTGACATGATAGCCGTCCCCGGCGAAACTTCGGCTTCGACCATAAGCGCGATAATCGCCGACGAGGCCGCGATAGGCATGATTAATAACAAGACGACGGCGGTAAGAATTATCCCCGCACCCAACAAAAAAGAGGGCGACGAGGTAAACTTCGGCGGGCTTTTGGGCAGAGCGCCTATTATGCCCGTCCATGCGGAAAGCGCCGCAAAATTCATTTCACGCGGAGGGCTTATTCCCGCGCCCATTCATTCGAACAAAAATTAGAGGTAATAAATGAACAGACAAGAAGTCAAAGAAAAATACAAATGGAAAATCGAAGATATTTATTCTTCGGATAAGGAGTGGGAAAAGGACTTTGCGCTTGCCGAAAAGTCGCTCGATTTTTCGGAATTCGCGGGCAAGCTTTCAAACGCTGAAACGCTTTTAAAGTTTTTAAGAAAGGACGAAGAATTTTCCAAATTGGCGGACAGGCTTGGCGTTTATGCGCACATGCGCAAGGACGAGGACGCGGCTAACGCAAAATATGCCGCTTACTATGCAAAAATCGCCGCGCTATATTCAAAATACGCAACCGAAGCGGCTTTCGTCGAACCCGAGCTTGCCGCCTGCGACGAAAGTTATTTAAAAAATATAATCGCCGACAAGCGCTTTTCCGACTTCGATTATGCGTTAAAGCGCATACTTGCGGGCAAGCCGCACGTGCTTTCCGAAGCGGAAGAGCGGTTAATAGGCATGGCGGGCGAAATATTTGAAAATTTTTACGATATTTTCGGCTATATCGACAATCTCGATTTACCTTTCCCCGAAATCGAGTGGGAGGGCGAAAAGGTTAAGCTCACGCACGGGCTTTACGGAATAATTCTTCACTCCGACAACCGCGAAAAGAGAAAGGAAGCTTACGAAAAATATTACGCCGCTTACGAAGGCTTAATAAACACGATAACTTCGGTTTACGGCGGGAACGTTAAAAAGGACGTGTTTTTAAGCAAGGCTTATAAGTATAATTCGTGTCTCGAACGCGCGCTGTTTGCCGAGGACGTAGACAAAAAGGTTTACGACAATTTATTAAAGGCGGTAAACGAAAATCTCCCCGCAATGCATCGCTACATTGCTGACAGAAAAAAGTTTTTAAAGCTCGATAAGCAATATTTTTACGATATGTACGCGCCGCTTGTAAACGGCGTTGAGTTAAAGCTTGGCTATGACGAGGCTTACGCTTATGTGGTAAAGGGGCTTGCGGCGCTGGGCGGCGATTATCAAAAGCTTTTGCAGCGCGGCTACGACGAGCGCTGGATAGACGTTGAGGAAACGGACGGCAAGCGCAACGGCGCTTACAGCACGGGCTGTCACGGCGTTCACCCCTTCGTGCTGTTGAATTATAAGCCCACGATTAGCGAAGTTTTTACCATAGCTCACGAAATGGGGCACTCGCTGCACACTTATTTCTCGCAGAAAAACCAGCCTTACGCAAAGAGCCAATACAAAATTTTCGTGGCGGAAGTTGCCAGCACTGTGAACGAGGTTCTGCTTTTAAAATACATGCTCGCAAACGCGCGGGATAACGAAATGAGAAAGTATCTTTTAAATTACTATCTCGATTCAATCCGCGCAACGCTTCACCGCCAGACTATGTTTGCCGAGTTCGAATACGAAGCGCACTCGCTCGCCGAAAAGGGAGAGCCGCTCACCAAAGAGCTTTTGTGTAATTTGTACGCGGGCATAGGCAAAAAGTATTACGGCGAGGAAATAGAGCACGATTATCACATTTCCTGCGAGTGGGCGAGGATACCGCACTTTTACCGCGCGTTCTACGTTTATAAATACGCAACGGGCATAACCGCGGCAATCAACATTGCAAAGCGCATATTAACAGAAGGCGAAAAGGCGGTAAAGGATTACTTCAAATTCCTTTCAGGCGGGGCATCAACCGACCCCGTTTCGCTTTTAAAGCTTGCGGGGATTGACCTTTCCACAACCGAACCTTTTAAGGTTGCGATGCGTGAATTTGAAGAAACTTTAACCGAATTTGAGAATTTAATGGGGATTTAACAGGTTTACAGAGTACTATGTCAGACAAAACAAACGTCATGCCCAACAATTTGGAGGCCGAACAAGCCCTTTTGGGGTGCATGCTCATTGATAACGAAATACTTGCCGACGTTCTGGACGGACTTAACAAGGACGATTTTTATCAGGAATCGCACCAGTATATTATTTCCGCAATCAAGATGAATTTTGCCGAGCGCAAGCCGCTTGATATAATCACCTTGGCGGACAGGCTCGACGGTAACGGCGATTTGGAAAAGGCGGGAGGAATTGCCTATTTAACCGAGCTTGCTCAGGTTACGCCCTCCGCCGCAAACTACAAATATTACCTTGATATAGTCAAGCGCGACAGCATAAACCGCAAGCTTATCCGCGCCGCGCGCGATATAATAGATTATGCCAAAACGAGCGACGACCATATAAAGAGCGTTCAGCTTGCCGAAGAAAAGGTTTACGCCGTTTCGCGCGTGAACGATTCTTCGAGCGTAAAGGACATAAGAGAGAGCGAAGGCATAGACAACGTTTTGGAAAAATTTCATAAAATTTCCGAAAACAGAGACGCGTTCCGCGGCGTTGCAACGGGCTTTATCCGCCTTGACAAGCTTACGAACGGTTTGCAGAAATCGGACTTAATCGTCCTTGCCGCCCGCCCCGGTATGGGTAAAACCTCGCTTGCCATGAACATAGTCGAACACGCCGCCGTTGAAGACGGCAAGGTTTGCGCCGTGTTCTCGCTGGAAATGCCCGAGGTGCAGATTATTCAAAGGCTCCTTTGTAGCACGGCAAACGTAAGCATGGCAAAGGCGCTTTCGGGCAAGCTTGACAATTCCGACTGGAAAAAAATCGCAAAGGCGAGCGAACGGCTTAGAAAATGCCGCATAAACATAGACGATTCTTCGCGCGTTACCCCCGCCGAAATCCTTTCAAAATGCCGCAGAATAAAGTCGCGCAACGGCGGCAAACTCGACTTAATCATGATTGACTATATCCAGCTTATGTCGAGCGGCAAAAAATACGGCGACGAAAACCGCGTGCAGGAAGTCGCGTCCATTACTAGGGATTTAAAGATTATGGCAAAGGAGCTGGACGTTCCCGTAATCGCGCTGTCGCAGTTAAGGCGTATACAGTCGGGCGAGCCGCAGCTTTCCGACCTCCGCGAATCGGGCGCTATCGAGCAGGACGCAGACATAGTCATGTTTATCAACCGCCCCGAGGCAATCGCTTCGCCCGACGATATTAAAAACAACAAGGTAATAAAGGGACAGGCGTTTTTGAATATCGCAAAGAACCGAAACGGCGGTTTGGAGAGGATAGAGCTTCGCTTTAAGGGCGAGCTTACCAAATTCGTCAACCCCGAAAGAAACGAGGAGCTTGAAGCGCGCGTTGAAGGCGGCGCGCCCCGCCGCGAGGTTGCGGGCGACGAACCGGATATGCCTCCTTTAACCGAAGAATCGGCGCCCGCCGACGACGAGGAGCCTCCGTTTTAAACAATGAACACTAAAATTTCGGAAATTGACGAAAGCTCTTTAAAGCTTTCGAAAGAAATAATCGAAGATGGCGGAGCGGTGGCTTTTCCCACCGAAACGGTTTACGGACTTGGTGCAAACGCTTTTAATACCGCCGCGGTTGAAAATATTTTTAAAATAAAGGGCAGACCCAACGACAACCCCTTAATAGTGCACGTGCATAAGGATTACGACTTGTCCGCGCTTGTGGACTTCGTGCCCGATTACGCGGTTAAGCTGGCAAAAGCCTTTCTTCCCGGCCCTTTGACAATGGTTTATAAAAGCAAGGGTAAAGTCAGCCCCGCTGTTTCGTGTGGGCTTGAAACGCTTGCCGTAAGAATTCCCTCGCACGAGGGCGCGCAAAGGTTTTTAAAATATCTCAATCTGCCAATCGCCGCGCCTTCGGCAAACGTTTCAAAGCATGTCAGCCCCACAGCTGCCGAGCACGTTTTTTATGATTTAAACGGCAAAATCGAGCTTATTTTAAACGGTGGCAAGTGCTCGGGCGGAATTGAAAGCACCGTTTTGGATTGCACGGGCGAAGCTCCCGTGGTTTTGAGGAGCGGGCTTATTACCCGCGAAATGATTGAAAAGGTTGCGGGCAGCTGCGCGGAATACGTTTATAAGGAAGGCGCCGCCGCGCGCTCGCCGGGAATGAAATATAAGCACTATTCCCCCGCGTGCCGCACGTCGCTTTACGCTTACGAAGAAAGATTTGCGGCTCTTGCCGAATATAAGTCTGAGCGGGGAAGGGGCGTTAAGGCGTTTATTCTCTGTGATAACCAAACGGCAACCGAGCTTAAAGCCGAATACGTTTTAAATCTCGGTTCAACCGAAAACGAAATTGCCGCAAATTTATACTCTAAGCTCCGCGAGGGCGAAGGTATGGCGGATTATATAATAGCAATCGCGCCCGAAAAGCAAAACGGCGTTATGGCGGGCGTTATGAACAGACTGAAAAAAGCGTGCGGAAGTAATTTATGAGCGAAGAAAAGGTAAAGCGCAAGCGTAAAAAGGTCATGTTTGTGTGCACGGGCAACACCTGCCGCAGCCCCATGGCGGAAGCGCTTTTAAAAAACAAAATCAAAAAAAATAAAATCCGCTGGTGGGACGTGATTTCCAGCGGAATTCATGCCGAAGTCGGCGGTGAAATCAGCAAAAACAGCAAAACGGCGCTTGAAGAAATCGGCGTAAAGGTTGATAATTTCAAGCCGCGCCAGCTCACGCAAAAACTGCTTGACGCGAGCACCATAGTAATTTGCATGACAGAAACGCAAAAGAGAATGTTGGAAGCGTGCGGTAACGTTTTTTGTATAAAGGACGTTTGCGGCTACGACGTTCCCGACCCATACGGTTGCACGCTTGACACTTACAGAGTAACGCGCGACGCGCTTTCGCGCGCCTGCGACATTATAATAAAAAATTACATAACCCAATATAAGGACGGTAAAGAAATAAAATGAAAATTGCAATAGCTTGCGACCACGGCGGTCTTAACCTCAAAAACGAAATTATTAAAGAACTCAAATCCAAGGGGCACGACATTGTCGACTTCGGCACTAACACAACAGATAGCTGCGACTATCCCGATTTCGCCCTTCCCGCGGCGGAAGCCGTTGCAAACGGCGAATGTGAAAGGGGCATAGTGGTTTGCTCCACGGGCATAGGCGTTTCAATAGTCGCAAACAAAGTGCCCGGCGTTCGCTGCGCGCATTGTCACGACACCTATTGCGCCGAGTTCACAAGGCTGCACAACGATTCCAACGTGCTCGCCCTCGGCGAAAAGGTTGTGGGGGGCGGCTACGCGCTTAAAATAGTAAACGCGTTTTTGTCAACCGAATTCGAAGGCGGCAGACACCAAAGAAGAGTGGACAAAATAACCGAAATCGAGAAAAAATACTGCAAATAATTTAAAGTAAAAACTCAATTCAAACAAATTTTAGGCGGGTACACACCCGCCTGTTTTATTTGTCCGCCGTCCGCATAATAAGTTAAATCGCCGAAGTCGTAAACGTTGTAATAATAGTCGGAAAGATTAAAATAAGCGGTGTAAAGGCTTGCACAGGTTGTGTTCGCGTTTTCCGAAACGAGCAAATCGCAGCTTTTAAAAGGAATTTCCTCACCCGCGCAAACGGCAAGCTTAGCGCCGTTTAAATCCGCAAGAATACTGAAACCGTCCGCATATGCAAAGTTTACACCGCCAACCGTAAATTCGCGCTCGTAATTAATTTCAACGCCGCCGTAAGGCTGTAAATTTATGTAATTTTTATAGATATAAACAGTGTTGCAGTTCAAATTAAGATGTTCATAAGTTTTCACGCAGTCCTTGCCGCCCAAAATTATAACCGCGCTCACGTTTCCCGCGTAGTATTTATTAACCGTGCCCGCAAGTCTGTCGCCGTTTACGCCCTCGGTTACAACCAAAACGTTGCCCTGCGATGATTTAATTAAAACTTCTCCGCCGCCGTAATACGCCGAAACAACTATTTTAAACCCGCCCGCGGGCAAATACGTTTTTGCCAAAACGTAACTTATTAAAACCGCCGCGGTAACTAACACGGCGATTAATCTTTTTAGAAATTTCAGGTTCAATTTATCGCCCGCAAAGAGCAGCAAAACAAAATACAGCGGCACGAAAAGCCCCGCGCCGAAGCCGCTTATTAACGCTTTTTCAAAGCCCGCGTTCACCAAAAACGAAATTAAAAGCTCCAGCGGCAGCGCAACGTAAGGGATAACGAACGGCGCCAGCGGCGCAATAATTGCGCATATGACCGCGGACGCGAACAACGCGACAAACAGCGCGGACAGAACGGGAATTATAACGATATTCAGCAAAAGCCCCGCGCCGCTTATATAGCCGAAGGTTGAAAGCATAACGGGGAGCGTTCCCGCCTGCGCGCCGAAAGAGACGGACGCGCCCGAAGCGATTTTGCGCGGAATTTTTATCTTTTTTAACAGTCTTTCAAAGGTTTTTGAAATAACCGCAATCCCGCCGACGGCGCAAAACGAAAGCTGAAACCCGACCGAAAACAAGCTTAAAGGAGTAATAAGCAAAATTGCCGCAGCCGCAAATGCAAGCGAATTCAAGGCGTCGTATTTTTGGTATAAAAGCTTACTAATAATCGCCACGGCGCACATAATAGCCGCCCTCACGGAAGAGAGCGTAAACCCGCAAACAGCCGAATAGAAAAATACGGCAAAAATACATATTGCCGCCGAAACGTATTTATTGAATTTCAGTTTTTTGCGCAAAAAGCCGATTATGCCGAAAATAATCCCTATGTGCAAGCCCGAAACGGCGAAAACGTGCGCAATTCCCCCGTAACGGAAGGCTTGCATGGCGTTTTCTTCAACGGACTGCGAATTGCCCGTAAGCATTGCATAGCAAATCGCCGCGGTGTCGGGCGAAAGATTGTCAAAAAGCACGCTCTTTATGCGCGAACGGATTTCCCCGAAAAGGGAAAAGCGATATTCGCTTACAACCCCGCCGTAGCAAAAAGTGCGGTATTTTACGTTTTCCTCGGCTAAATAATTCAGCTTGCCGTAGGCGTAAACGTCTTGCACCCCGATTTCGCCGTAAAGCTGAATTTTATATCCAACGTCGCATAAATCGCCGTAGTTTGTCGGCAAATACGCAATTACTTTTCCGCTTAAAGCCGTGCCGTTCGCTTCCGCGCCGTCTATAATCACGTATTCCCCGCCCGAATAAAGCCCCGTTTCGGCAACAGTGCCCGTAATGCGGTAAAGATTGCCTTCGATAATTTCGGTTTTTGCAAAAGCGACAAGCCTGAAATAACAGCCCAACGCCCCGAAAACGAAAAAGAGCGCGGCTAAAATTGTAAAAATAACCGCCCGCAGCTTTCTCTTTTTTAAAATAAGTGAAAAAGCCGTAACCGCGGCCGCCGTAATCGGAGCGGAGGCAGTCAGCCAGATTAAATCAACCGAATAGTAGTGTAGTAAATACCCCGCCGCAATTCCGCATATTAAAAAACACGCGATTATTACGGGTAATCTTACGTTAGCAAACTTTTTCACAGATTAATCTTATCATTTTAAAAAGCAAATTTAAGTTAAAAAGTCGGGTTAAAAAACGTTGCTTTTTGTTAAGCTTTTGCCGATAGTCGGCAAGCGCGTTAAGAGAAATCTCTAAAACGTAAATATGCTCTATGAGAAATCTCTTGACAACATGATTATTTTTAATTATAATACCTAATGTTTTGCGGATGTGGCGAAATTGGCAGACGCGCAGGTTTCAGGTTCCTGTGGGCAACCGTGCAGGTTCAACTCCTGTCATCCGCACCATAAAAACAGCGACGGATTTGTTCCGCCGCTGTTTTTATTTTTTTGTTTTTAATTCGCGCCATTCGCTTTCTAATATCGACATTAAAATATCGTCGGCGTATTCATCACCGTTTAAAACCGCGTCGCGCAAAACGCCTTCTCGTTTAAAGCCAGCTTTTAAGTAGCATTTTTCGGCGCGCGTATTAAAGGAAAAAACGTCTAACGACAAGCGGTGCAGTTTTAAAATTTCAAAAGCAAAATCCCGCGTGGTTTCTACGGCCCACGTTCCTATGCCTTTTCCTTGTTCGTCCGTTTGAAAAATTGCTATTCTGAAATTCGCGCTTTTCGTTTTGTTGTCGATTTCATTAATTACGCTTTCACCTATAATTCTGTTATCGGACGAGATAATCAAAAAATAGTAGCGGTCTGTATCCTGAATACTTTTTAAGAAAAAAGAAATTACTTCGTCTTTTGAAAAGTTTTCCTTACAGCCTGTCAATCGTGCGGTTTCTTTATCCAACGTATTATAATTCTGCAAAAAATAATTTTCCGCGTCGGCTTCTTGCGCAAGTCGGATTGTATAGCCGTTTTTCGTCCAAAAATATTTTTTCATAAATTTATAATAGCATTTTTGTGTGGAAAAAGCAAACGAATATATTTTATAAAAACGCTTGGCTCTATTTCGGGCGCTTTAAAACATTGTTGCCGTTCGGGCGTTAAATTGCATATAATGTAGTGTTGCGTAAAGGGAGATTTATGACGCTCAGCGTGTGCTTAATCGTAAAAAACGAACGCGAAGTTTTGGGGAGATGCCTTAACTGCGCCTTAAAATTTGCCGACGAAATAATCGTCGTCGACACGGGCTCAACCGACGGAACGGCGGAGGAGGCAAAAAAATTTACAAGCGAAATCTACTTTTTCGAGTGGTGCGACGACTTTTCCGCCGCGCGCAATTTTGCGTTTGAAAAGGCGGGGTGCGATTACGTTATGTGGCTTGACGCCGACGACGTGATAACCGACGAAAACTGCGCCAAAATAAAAGCGCTTTTAAAGGAAGCCGACTTCGACGCCGCCTATTTGTTATACGCCGCGGCAGCCGACGGCGACAATCCGACGTTTGAATATTACCGCGAAAGAATATTAAAGCGCAGCAGAAATTTCAGGTTTGAAGGGGCAGTCCACGAAGCCGTTTCGCCGTCGGGAAAAATAATTTATTCCGACGCGGTTATCTTTCACAAAAAGATTAAAGAGGGCGAGCCTTTAAGGAATTTAAAAATATATCAAAAACAGATTGCCCGCGGCATATCCCTTGACGAACGCTCAAAATTCTATTACGGGCGCGAGCTTTTGTTCAACGGCATGTACCGTGAAAGCATAGCCGTTTTAGAGCATTTTTTAAAGGGAAACGGCTGGGTTGAAAACAAAATAGAGGCCTGCCTTAATTTGTATTACGCTTATACCGCGATAGAAGAGGACGAAAACGCCTTTGCCGCGCTTTTAAAGTCCTTTTTATACGCTCCGCCAAGGAGCGAAGCCTGCTGCATTTTAGGCGAAAGATTTATGGCGGCAAACGACGTTAATTCCGCCATATTCTGGTACCAATCGGCGTTAAGCGCAAAATATCCGCCCTCTTTGGGCGGGTTTGTCAACCGCGATTTCTGCGGCTTTATACCGCTTATGCAGCTCTGCATTTTATACGACAGGCTGGGCGATTACGAAAAGGCAAACGCTTTCAACGAAGAAGCGGGTAAAATAAAACCGCTAAACAAAAACTATTTAAGCAACAAAAAATATTTTCGGGAAAGACTCGGAAAGAGGAATAAAATAAATGATTAAAAAACTTTTAACAGATAACTTTTTATTGCATTGCGACGACGGCTGCGACTGCGGTTGCGGCTGCAACAACGGCTCGCGCACAGTTTATATACGCACCCTCACGGGCATAACCGGTCCCCGCGGCGCAACAGGTGCAACCGGTCCCGCAGGTCCCGCCGGAGCGGCTGGCGCGACAGGCGCAACGGGTGCCACGGGCGTTACAGGTCCCACTGGAGCGGCAGGAGCCACGGGTGTCACCGGCGCAACGGGGGCAACAGGTTCTACGGGGGCAACGGGCGCTACGGGTATAACCGGCCCCGCGGGCGCTTCCGCTTCGGTAGTAGTCGGCACAACTGACACGGGCGAACCCGGTACGGCGGCGGTCGTTACAAACAGCGGCACCCAAACCAACGCCGTTTTCGATTTCGTTATTCCCCGCGGCGCAACCGGCGCAACAGGTCCCGCCGGAGCGGCTGGCGTAACCGGTGCAACAGGTGTTACAGGCTCCACGGGTGCCACAGGCGCAACGGGCGCTACCGGTCCCACAGGTCCCACGGGGGCAACGGGGCCCGCAGGCACGATAACCCCCGCGGCGGCGGTTCCCGACGTGGAAGACACCCCCACGCCCGACGAGGTGGGCGAAACATTAAACCAATTGCTTGCTTCGCTTCGTGCGGCGGGCTTTTTGGCAACTTAATTTAAAACGCAATAAAAAACCCGTCGGAGTAATCCGACGGTGTTTTTCTTTTAAATCATTCAAAATAAATCGAGTTTACAATCGTTTCGGCAAGCTCGCTTACGGGTGCGTCGCAATCGTTGTCGAGCCAGCTTATCGAAACGTTAAACAGCATTCCCGCATATAAAAAGGGTAAATATTTGCTTTTTTCGGGGTAATCTTTTTTAAACGTTTCGCTGAAACGCTTATTTAAGTAATCGAGATAAATATATTCCAGCCGCGCTTTTCTAATCAATTTAAACGGCTGCATATGGTCCTTAAAGGTAGTTAAAACCTGTATAACCGTTTCAACATAGTCCGCCTTGCACCTCGGATAAAATCTTTTGCTATACAAAAATTCCTTTTTATAATGCTCGAAGTAATAAATTATTACGTCCTCTTTACGCTTAAAGTAACGGTAAAACGTTGCCCGTCCCACGCCGGCTTTGGCGGTTACGTCCGTGACGGAAATCTTTTCGTAATCATATTCGCCCATCAGCTTGAAAAGCGCCTGAACGATGTAATATTTCGAATATTCCTCCTGCGAAAAAGCCACGATACAATTTCCCCTTTTTGTTTAAAACCGTGCAACACATTCGCCAAATGTGTCTCATTGCCCTTTTCGGGGCTTGATTTTTTGCGTTTCTTTGTCTTATGATACACTTGTCTCACGGAAAAGTCAACCGAAGTGCACGTCGGCAAGCTTCCGAAGGGATAAAAATTTTTTAAAGAGGTTTTAAAATATGCAGGAAAAAAACTTTGCGTCATACGAGTATATGACCAAATCGGTTAAGGCAAAAGACCAAACGAGGGTGGTGGACATGTACGAAGCGTTCGGCTGGGAATTAACTTCGTCAACGCCCGCAATCGTCAGCGGCACGGTAACGCTTTCATTCAAGCGCGACAGAAAAATCAACCACAAGCACGAGCTTAACAAGCTTGAAAGGCAGGCGGAAGAAACTTTTCAAACGATTAACACGTTAAACGCTTCAAAAACCTTGGGCGCAAGCATATTTGCATATGTTTTCGGCGTAATCGCAATCCTTGTTTTGGGCGGCGGCATGTGTATGACTATGCTCACCGAAAATAATGTACCCGCATTTGTCGGAGGCATAATACTCGGCATAGTCGGAATTGCGCTGTGTTCGGTAAACTATTTTATTTATAAAAAGCTTGCCGAAAGGAAGATTAAACAGGTTCTCCCCGTAATAGACGAAACCGAAGAAAAGCTTGCAAATATTCTTGAAAAGGGCAACGGCTTGCTCTGCGCCGAAACCATTTAAAGGCAAAAATGAAGTCGGATAAGGGCACGGACGGCGTTTTCGTCCGCTTAAAATGCGATTTTGCGTTTCGCAAGTTTGTGTTTGCGGCGGGTTCGTTCGTTATAACGCTTGCATTTACTGCTTATAATCTGTTTTTGGGAATAGCATATAACGCGGTTTTCAACCTCGGCATTTCCGTCTATTACGCTCTTTTGCTGTGCGGAAGAGCCTTTGTTGGAATTTTCGAAATAAAATATAAGCGCGCGGGGCTTTCCGAAGAGCAAAAGTCGGTAAAACGCAAAAAACTATTCCTCGCCACGGGCATATTGCTTTTAATAATCGCGTTAGCCCTCGTCGGACCGATTTCCCTCATGGTGAGGCAACAAAAATACGTAAATTTTACCGAAATACCCGCTATTTCTATGGCGGCTTACACGGTTTATAAAATTTCGTCGGCAATAGCCGGATTTGTCAAAACGAAAAAGCTGAAACACCTCAGCCTTGAAATTTTGCAAAGCTTTAATTTTGTAGACGCGCTCGTGTCCGTGCTTTCCCTTCAATACGTTCTCATTATGACTTTCGGCGACGGGATAGCGGGCGCAATGTTTACACTCTGTGCAATAAGCGGCTTTGCCGTTTGGGCTGTAATAGTAATAACGTCAATCGCCGTGCTCGCCAAAGCGATAAAGAATTTCAGATAAACTGCTGCGGTTTCAATTAATATAATAGTTTGCTTTCTGCATGCCGTTATTATATAATTTTTTAGCTGAACTAACCTTAAACTCTACGGAGCGTGGGTGTTTTTTTTGGGTATAATATTGATATAATGTTTTGTAAGGAGGGCTGCTTTATGGACCAGGTCAAAATAGGACAGTTTATCAAAACAACCAGAAAAGAAAAAAATTTAACCCAACGGGAGGTTGCGGAAAGTTTGGGTATATCCGAAAAGACGGTTTCGAAATGGGAAACGGGAAACGGACTGCCCGAAGTCAGTCTTATGCTGCCGCTTTGCGAATTGCTTGCAATCAGCGTAAACGAACTGCTGTCCGGTGAAAGACTTGACGAAAAACTATATTTTGAAAAAGCAGAACAAAACATTATGTCGTTGATGGAAGAAAAGGCACAGGCAAAAAAGAAACTTGTTATTGCGGTAGTTACAATAGCAATCACGCTTTTGGCGGGGCTTACGTTAGTGCTTCTTGCCGGTTTTTTTGCAATGGAAACATGGCTGAAAATCGTTTTGATTGTCGTCGGGTGCCTTGTCGCCTGTACGGGCGTCGGAATTGCATGCGTCCTTGACAGAGACGCGGGCGTTTATGAGTGCAGGCATTGCGGAAAAAGGTTTGTGCCGACTATGAAAGCTTATATCTTTGCTCCCCATACGCTCACGACCAGAAGGCTTAAGTGCCCTGAATGCGGTAAAACAAGCTATTGCAAAAAACGGTTAAGCAAATCCTAAAAGAATAAATAATGATAACAAAAGCTCTCTGATAAATCGTTCGGGAGCTTTTCATTGCGGTAAGCGCAGTCAAAATAAAAAACCGCAGGATTAACAAAAGTCAATCCTGCGGTTTTGGTTGAGGCGACGGGATTTGAACCCACGACCTTATGGTCCCGAACCATACGCGCTACCAACTGCGCTACGCCTCAGTTACACGGCTATTATACATTTATTTTATTTTTCCGTCAATCAAATTTTTGTCCGATAAAAACTTTATTTTTTAGCCGAATTGCCTCAAAAACGCCTTTTTACGGCTGATTTTTTGCAAAAATAACCAAACTCAACTAAAATTACCGTATTTTCAACTAACGGTTGAGTTTAAAAGTTATTGAATATCGATTTTCTGTGATATAATAAAGGCGTTGCTTGTGGCAGCAAGTTAATTAAATTAGTCAGAGGAGAATAAATGGAAAACTACGGTAAAATAATTTCCGCGCTGCGTAAAGAAAAAGGGCTTACGCAAAACGATTTGGGAAGAGAGCTTAACGTAACTTATCAGGCGGTGAGCAAGTGGGAAAACGATTTATCACGTCCGGATTTCGACACTATTGCGCAAATGTGCAAAATTTTCGGTATAACCGTCGACGAGTTTACAAGGCTGGCTTCGGGTGAAGCCCTTCCCGCAACTCCGACGGCGGAGCCGGTAACCGAACAAATTCCCGCCGTAAACAAAGAAATTGCGCCCGCCATGGATACCGCGCCGCAAAGCGCGCCCGTTTTAACGCCCGCACAGCCCGCGACCGCGGTTGATAAACCCGTAAGCGTAAAGGCAAGCCGCCACGTTTCGCCGTGGAAGCTTTTCGGCTTGATTATGGCAATTATCGCGGGATTGGGAGTATTTATCGGGTTAAACTTCTTGTTTGGTTGGACGCCAAACCTTTTAATGCTCGTTTCGTTTTTTGCCGGGTATTTCGTGTTCTCTTTTATTGCGTGCATAGGTCACGAAACGGTGGTGTGGGACTTCCTCGAAGGTTGTTTCTTTAAATCAATCAACATTCCGGGCGTAATCTTCACTCTTGATATAGACGGCATAGTGTTTTTAATCGTCTACAAGTTTATAATCGCGCCGCTTGCAACCGTTGTCATCTGGCTCGGCTGCGTAATAGGCGGGTTCGTTATTTCGCTCTGTATGGCGGGCTTTGTGTTCCCGTTCTGCACCCCCAAAATTTTCAGAGGCACCTTCTGGGGTACGGGCGAGTAAAATTTAATTTAAATTGTCCGCCGCGGGCTTTCCGTTCGGCGGATTTTTTTATTGACTTAAAGCGTTATTTGGCTTATAATGAAAAAAATAAATTGCGGAGATAATTATGAGCAGAGCCGACGAAATTTTTATTGCCAACATGAAGGATATTATGGAAAACGGCGTTTGGGATACCGACTTGCAGGTTCGCCCCAAATGGGAGGACGGCACGCCCGCGCACACCGTTAAAAAATTCGGCATAGTAAACCGTTACGACCTTCAAAAGGAATTTCCAATTCTCACAATCCGCCGCACGGCGTTTAAGTCGTGCGTGGACGAGCTGTTGTGGATTTGGCAAAAAAAGAGCAACAATATAAAAGATTTAAACTCGCACATCTGGGACCAGTGGGCGGACGGGAACGGCAGCATAGGCAAAGCTTACGGCTATCAGCTCGGCGTGAAGCATAAGTATAAAGAGGGTGAATTCGACCAGGTTGATAGGGTTATATACGACTTAAAGCACAACCCCGCAAGCCGCAGAATAATGACAAACATTTACAACTTTGCCGACCTGCACCAAATGAACCTGTATCCTTGCGCGTATTCGATGACCTTCAACGTTTCTGGCGATACGTTAAACGGAATTTTAAACCAGCGCTCCAATGATATGCTTACGGCAAACAACTGGAACGTAGTGCAGTATGCAATTCTTTTAATAATGTTTGCGCAAGTTTCGGGCTTAAAGGCGGGCGAGCTTGTGCACGTAATCGCCGACGCGCATATTTACGACAGACATATTCCAATCGTAAAGGAAATAATCGATATGCCCCGCCTTGCCGCGCCCAAACTCGAAGTGGATAAAAGCATAACGGATTTTTACGATTTCACGGTGGATAGCTTTAAACTCGTCGACTATAAATTCAACGAAAAGAAGTACAAAATTCCCGTTGCGGAATAAGCAAAAGTAAAGCATATTATGGGGGTAATTAAAAAATGAAAGCAATTTTACACGCGGATAAAGAGTGGGGAATAGGCAAAAACAACGGACTGATGTTTAACATTCCCGCCGACATGAAATTTTTCAGGGAAACGACCACGGGCAACGTCGTCGTTATGGGCAGCAACACCTTAAAATCTTTCCCCGGCGGAAATCCTCTTAAAAACAGAATAAATCTCGTCCTTTACCCCGACGGCGAAAAACGCGGCGACTGCGTTATTTTAGGCTCGCTCGAAGAGCTGATTGCCGAAATAAAAAAATATCCTTCCGACAAGGTTTTCGTAATAGGCGGCATGATGATGTATAAAACGCTGTTGCCCTATTGCGAAGAAGTGCTCGTTACCAAGGTTGACGCCGTGGGCGGCGCCGACGCGTTCTTTGAAAACCTCGATAAAAACGAAAATTTCAAATGCGTATATGAAAGCGAACCCGTGGAAACAAACGGTTATACGGTTAAATTCACAACGTATAAAAATTTAAGCGTTAAGCCCTTATAAGGAATTTTCAATGAAAACCAAGCAAAAAATCGCGCTGTTTTTGATAAACACGCTTATGTGCGTTGCAATTCTGTTTATAACGTGCTTTTGTCTGAGCGGCTGGGGCATTTTGGTTCAGGTTGCGTGCTACGGCGTTGCGGGCGTCGGGTTTTTGGTTGGGCTCGTCACGTTTTTAACGCGCAAGGACGCAATTTTAAAGAGCGTGTTCGTCGTAATGGTTTGCGCTATAGTGCTGATAGGCGTAATCGCGGTAATGAGCGCGGTGGGGCACCTCGAACAGTACGAAACGGACGAGGAAAAAATAGACGCTCTAATAATCATGCTCGAACAAACGGGCGGCTGGGGCATGGCGGTTTACTTTTTGTTGCAGGTTTTGCAGGTGGTAATTCTGCCGCTTCCCGCGCTCGTTTGCTATCTTCCGGGCGCATTAATCTGGGGGCCTTTATACGCAACCTTAATCGCCTCGGCGGGCGTAATCGTCGGCTCGGTAATCTGTTACGTAATCGGCAAATATTTCGGACACCGCGCCGTGGTTTGGATTGCCGGCAAAGAAACGGTTGAAAAATACACGCCCATGCTTGCAAAGCGCGGCAAAATAATCTTTGTGTTGATGCAGATTTTGCCGTTCTTCCCCGACGATATTCTGTGCATGCTCGCGGGCTTGACGTGCATGAATTTCCCTTTCTTTCTCGGTGTGATAGTGCTTGTTCGTCCCATAGTAATTGCCGTTTACTGCTACGGTTCGGCTATCCCTTACGACCAGCCTTGGGGCATAGCGGTGTGGGTGGCAATCTTCGTCGTTTGCATTTCTGTTGCGATAATATGGTTTAAATTTCAAGATAAAATCGAAGGCTGGCTCGTTTCGAAATTCTCTTTAAAAAGAAAAAAGAAACCGAATGAAATTCCCGCCGCAGCGGACGAAGCGAAAGAAGAAACGCAGCCGCAGCAAAACGATAAAACAAGCGAAAATTAAATTTAAGAGCCTGAAAAACAATCGGTCTTTCCGTGAAACAACACGGGAAGACCTTTTTATTTCATACAATGTAGTAATTGATTTTACACGGAGAAAAAACATTGGAATGGCTTAATAATTTTTCGGGCTGGCAGCTTGCGCTTATGGCAACCGCGTTTACGTGGGCGCTTACGGCGGCGGGTGCCGCGCTCGTGTTCATATATAAAAACGTAAGCGAATCGGCGTTTTCGTTCATGATGAGCAGCGCCGCGGGAATAATGCTCGCTTCAACGTTCTTTTCGTTACTTATGCCCGCCATGGAAATGGCGCCCGACTATTCTTACTTAATTTTAACCTGCGGCTTCGTCCTTGGCGGCGCGCTTATTATCGTAACTGACATATTAATAGGCAAACTCAAACTGTTTTCGGGCAGCGACAATGCCAACAAACGAAGCTGCGCCGTAATGTGTATTGCGGTAACCATGCACAACATTCCCGAAGGTCTTGCCGTCGGCGTTGCTTTTGGCGCGCTTGCCTCGGGGCAGACTGCGGGCGCGGTCGCCGCGGTTATGCTCGCCGTGGGCATAGGTATACAAAACTTCCCCGAAGGCATGTGCGTTGCCTTTCCTCTGCGCGCAAACGGGTTTTCGAGAACGAAATCGTTTTTAATCGGTCAGCTTTCGGGCGCGGTTGAAATAGTGGCGGGGGTAATCGGCGCGCTCGCCGTGCAGGCGGTAAACGGTATTCTGCCGTGGGCGCTGTCCTTTTCGGCGGGCGCAATGCTTGCCGTCGTCTGCTCGGAATTAATCCCCGAAAGCTTCGCCCAAGGCAAAATAAAAGCTACTATAGGCGTAATTTTCGGCTTCGCCTTAATGATGATTTTAGACATAGCTTTCGGGTAATTTCTTTTAATGCAATCAAATATTCGCCGCCGTCGCCGTTTTTTTGGCTTCGGCGGCAAAATTTTTTTGCATAATTTTGGAACTTTTCCGCAAGATATTCGTATGGAAAAGAACAGCGTAAAAAAGACGGCGATAGTCGTCGGCGGAAGCTCGGGCATAGGCTACGAAACGTGTTTAAGGCTTTCAAACCGCGGCTGGAACGTGATTAACATATCGCGCACGCCGTGCACTATAGACAAAGTTGAAAATATTCAGGCTGACGTGACCGAGGGAACTGCAGTTACCGACGCAATCAAAGAGTATGCGGACAAGCCCATATCTGCGCTTATTTACAGCGCGGGTTTTTCTATGGCTGCGCCCATAGAATACGCAAAGGAAGAGGATTACAGATATTTGTTCGACGTAAACTTCTTCGGTGCGTTGCGGGCAATGCAGGCGGTTATCCCCCAAATGAAGCAAAAGGGTGGCAGAATAATTTTAGTCGGTTCGCTCGGCGGCGATTTACCCATCATGTTCGACAGCTTTTATTCGTCCTCGAAAGCCGCGCTCGAAATGCTTTGCCGCGCGGCGTATTCCGAGTTAAAGCCTTACGGCATAAAAGTTACGGGCGTGCTCCCCGGCGGCACGGCAACGGGGTTCAGCTTTAAGCGTAAAGTGTACACGACGGACGAAAACAGAGCATATGCGGGTAGTGTAAACAAGGCCGTTGCCGCGCTTGCCAACATGGAGCAAAGCGGTATGTCGCCCGAGGCTGTTGCGGAAATAATTTACAACGTTCTCGTGGAAGAAAACCCGCCCGTCATTAAGTCGTGCGGTGTAAAGAACGCGGTATATCGTGCGTTTACGCGCATTATGCCCGAAAAACTTACGCTTAAAATCAACGAGAGGATGTATAACCAATGAAGCGCGATTTTGATTTTTCACGCAGGGACGAAAGGGAGAGCTTAATAAAAACTTCAAAGGAGGGCGCAGTTAAAAATGACAGGAAAGAGCCGCGATAACTACAACGAAAATTATCTGAATTACGTAAAAACCCAGGACCCGCCCACCCAGCACTTAAAAAACTGCGCGGCGGCGTTCGGCGTCGGCGGACTTATCTGCTGCATAGGTCAGTTTATAAGATATTCTTTCGAGTTTGCGGGTTTTTCGGGCGACGAGCTTGCGGGCTTAACTTCAATCGTGCTTATATTCCTCGGCTGTTTTTTAACGGGGCTGGGGGTTTACGACAGAATAGGCAGATATGCGGGCGCGGGCTCAATCGTGCCCATAACGGGCTTTGCAAACAGCGTAACTTCGCCCGCGGTGGAATTTAAAACGGAGGGTTGGATATACGGCATGGCGGCAAAAATGTTTACCGTCGCGGGCGCGATAATCGTCTTCGGCGTGTTCTCGGGCGTGCTTGTCGGGCTTGTATATCTGTTTATCTGAATGAAAAAAGGCAATACGGTATTTTTTAAAAATCCGCCCGTAATAACTTCCTTTGCCGCGGTTTGCGGAAGTAAGGAAAGCGAGGGCGTTTTGGGCGAGTTCGCCGACATAACCTTGCAGGACGACATGTTCGGCGAAAGCACTTACGAAAAGGCGGAGTGCAAAATGCTCTCTTCGGCAATCGCGCTCGCAATCGAAAAGGGCGGTTTAGAGGAAAAGGATATCGACGTTTTAATGTCGGGCGACCTCTTAAACCAGATAATATCCGCCAGCTTCGCCGCAAGGGACTTCAATTTTCCCTTTCTCGGCGTGTACTCGGCGTGCTCTACCATGAGCGAAACGATATTGCTTTCCGCAATGCTCGTAAACGCGGGTTATATCAAACGCGCCGTTGCGGCAACCGGCAGTCACTTCGCTTCGGCGGAAAGGCAATACCGCTATCCGCTCGAACTCGGCTGCACCCGTCCCCCGCAAGCGCAATGGACGGTTACGGGCGCGGGCGGCTGCGTAATCTGCAATAAGGGCAACGGCATAAAGGTAGTAAACGGTACTATGGGCAAGGTGTGCGATTTCGGCGTAACCGACGTAAACAATATGGGGGCGGCAATGGCGCCCGCCGCGGCGGACACCATAATGCAGCACTTTAAGGATACGGGCACCGACGCAACCGATTACGACATGATATTAACGGGCGATTTGGGTGCGCTCGGCAGCAGAATATTAAAGGATTTAACCTGGGAAAAGGGCTTTGATATTTCCGAAAAACACGTGGATTGCGGCGAAATGGTTTACAAGGTAATAGAAAAAGAGTTTCAGGGCGGCAGCGGTGCGGGCTGTTCGGCAACTATTCTCAATTCTTACGTCTTTACCAAAATGAACGCGGGACTTTACAAACGCGTGCTGTTCGCGGCAACGGGCGCGCTGCTTTCAACCGTTTCGTCGCAGCAGGGCGAAAGTATACCGTGCATTTCGCACGCGGTGCAGCTGGAGGTTTAAATGAACGCTGAACTTGTCGATATTTTATTGCAGTATTTAAAAGCTTTTGCAGTCGGCGGAGGAATATGCCTGATTGCGCAGATAATAATAAACGTAACTGATTTAACTGCGGGTAAAATTCTTGTTTATTTTATGCTTGCGGGCGTTGTGCTCACGGCGATAGGCGTATATCAGCCTCTCGTCGAGTTTGCCGGCGCGGGTGCAACCGTTCCCATTTCCGGTTTCGGTTATCTGCTTGCGCAGGGAGCGATAAAGGGAGCGGAAAAGGGCTTCTTTTCGGCAATAACGGGCAGCCTTTCGGCGGCAAGCGCGGGGGTAACCGCGGCCGTGGTATTCGCCTTTATTATGGCGCTTCTTTTCAAATCGCGCACTAAGCGCAGTTAAGGGCAATAAATCAATGATAAGGCGGCGGGAAACGTGTTTCCCGCCGCCTTTTGAACGAGGCCAAATTTTTAACGTATTATTATCAATTTTCTTGCAATTTTATCAAAGATATATTATAATCTATAATATAATCAATATATGTCGGATTTTGCATATTTTGGTGTAAATTTAACACATTTTGTTGAGGAAATTAAAATGAAAGGTGTTAGCTGACAAAGGTTGAATGTTTGGGATATTAAGTAAACGATGACGATAATTGTAATTGGTGACGCAGATTTTATAGACGGTAATTTTTTTTACGTGTGTTAAAAAATATTCCGATTAACATATGGTTTGTTTAAATAAGCTAACTGAGGTGTGTGATATTTCAACAATGAAAATAATGGATAGTGGAAACATATCTTTTTTGTAAATCAAAAATTATTATGAAAAAGTACGGTAACCGCAAATGAAACAAAAGCGGGGGAAGGATGTTAAATAATGAAAATTTTACAAATTTCAAAGTATTACAGCCCCTTTATAGGAGGGGTTGAACAAGTCGCAAAGGATTGCAGCGATTCATTAAAAAATTTGCATGATGTTAAGGTTTTTTGTTTTAATCACGAAAAAGGTGATGATGCGTATGAAATAGACGGTATAGAAGTAGTAAGGGCAGGATGTTATGCAAAGATTGCTTCACAATCATTGTCTTTTTCATATTGCAAAAATTTGAAAAAAATATTTAAAAATTACAACCCCGATATTGTTATTTTTCATTACCCCAACCCATTTGCCGCGCATTATTTGCTTAAGATTTTAAAACGATACCCAGACTGTAAGTTGGTTTTGTATTGGCATTTGGATATAGTTAAACAGAAAATTCTTGGGAAATTATTTAACGGACAAACTAAAAGACTTATTAAAAGGGCAACAAAAATATTGGCGACAAGTCCTAATTACATTGACGGCAGTAAGTTTTTGAGGGAATACAAAGAAAAGTGCGAGGTGCTTTCCTGCTGCGTTAATGCCGAAAGGTTAAGCGTGTCTGATGCTGATATTGCATTATCCGAAAATATCAGAGAAAAAAATATAGATAAAACAATTTGCTTTGCGGTAGGCAGACATGTTCAATACAAAGGTATGGAATATCTTGTCAGAGCGGGTCGATATTTAGATGACAATATCAAAATATTTATTGGTGGTGAAGGACCTTTAACTGAATCATTAAAAGAATTAGCAAAGAATGACGATAAAATATGCTTTTTAGGTAAACTGAATGAGAATGATCTAAAAGGCTATTTGCTTTCCTGCGATATTTTTTGCTTTCCTTCCGTTACTAAAAACGAGGCGTTTGGTATTGCTCTTGCAGAAGCTATGTGCTTGGGTAAACCTGCTATTACGTTTACGATACCAGGAAGCGGTGTAAACTACGTTTCGTTAAACGGAGTTACCGGTCTTGAAGTCGAAAACGGGAACATTGAAAAATATGCAGAAGCGATAAAACGGCTGGCTGATGACAGTTTGTTGCGCAAGCAGTATGGAAACGCGGCAAAAAGCAGAGTTGAAATATTATTTACACAAAAAGGGTTTGAAGATAATTTAAGAAGAATTATCAATTCAATATAAATTTTACTGTTATGAAAACTTACGGCGTAATTATGGCGGGTGGCGGTGGAACGAGATTTTGGCCTCTTTCCAGAAAGCAAACTCCCAAGCAGTTACTTAATCTAAGCGGGCACGATTTTATGGTAAACGAGGCAATCGAAAGGTTGGCTCGTGTTGCTGATTTTAAGGATATTTTTATAGTCACCAATTCAAGCCAAAAAGCAGCAATGTTAGATATCGTTGACAAAAGAATATTAATTGATCATATACTTTCCGAGCCCGCCGCGCGCAATACTTCCGCATGTATAGGTTATGCGGCAATGGAAATCTTGAAAAAATACGGCGACGGAATTATGGTAATTACGCCGTCGGATGCCTACATTAAAAATGCGGACAATTTTGTTGAAGTTTTGGAAATTGCAATTGGTGCGGCGGAAAGTACGGGTAAGCTTATAACTATAGGAATTCAGCCCACTTTTCCTGCAACGGGTTATGGTTATATTAAGTATTCCAATGTTTCTGCAAAAACTAAGCCTGTAACAAAATTTGTTGAAAAACCTGATGAGAAAACGGCAATAAAATATTTAACAAGCGGCAATTATGTTTGGAACAGTGGAATATTTGTATGGAAAGCATCGGTTATTCTTGAAAAGTTTAAAAAATTATTACCCGAGGTTTACTTGTATCTTGAAAAAATATCCAAGGCTTTCGGACAATCAGACGAGACTTTGCAGATTGAAAAATTATATCCTTTAATTCCGGCTATTTCAGTTGACTACGGCATAATGGAAAAGAGCGATGATATTTTGGTTGTGCCGGGTGACTTCGGTTGGAACGATGTGGGAAGTTGGGATATGTTTAATGTTCTCCACAAAGAAGATATCGACGGCAATATAAAAATCGGTGACGCATTAACTGTTAATTCGAAAAATTCCATCATTTATTCGAGTGGAAAGCTTATCGCAACGATAGGAGTAGAAAATCTTATAGTAGTTGAGACAGCTGATGCGATTATGGTATGTGCAAAAGATAAGGCGCAGGATGTCAAGAAAATCGTTGAAGAACTTAAAGCAAGGGGTAGAGAGGAATTACTGTAATGAGTTACAGGAAAGAATACGAGAAATGGTGCACAAGCAAGACTTTTGACGAAGAAACAAAAAACGAATTGCTTGCGTTAACTAATGAAAAAGAAATTGAGGACAGGTTTTATAAACAGCTTTCGTTTGGAACTGGTGGCTTGCGTGGTGTAATCGGCGCCGGTACTAACCGTATGAACATATATACGATAGGAAAAGCTTCGCAAGGGTTGGCAGATTTCATTAACAGTCAAACCAATGAAGGAAGAGTAGTTATTGCCTATGACAGCAGAAGAATGTCTTATGAGTTTGCACTTGATTCTGCGCTTATTTTTGTTGCAAACGGTATAAGAGCATATTTATTTGAAAGTTTGCGTCCTACGCCAGAGCTGTCTTTTGCTGTGAGAGAGTTAAAAGCAACGGCGGGTATAGTAATAACCGCTAGCCACAATCCGCCGCAGTATAACGGCTATAAAGTTTACTGGTCTGACGGTGGTCAGATAGTTGCGCCTTACGATAATCTGATTATTTCTTGCATAAACCGTATTGTCGATTATTCGGAAATTAAGCGTGTATCAAAGGATAGTGCGCAGAATAGCGGGTCATTGCAGATAATCGGGAAAGAAATCGATGATAAATATATTGCTGCATTAAAAAATTTGGTGTTAAATAAAGGTGTTCTTGAAAATTATGCCAAAGAAATAAAAATCGTTTATACTCCGCTGAACGGAGCTGGAAATCTTCTCGTTCGTAGAATACTGAACGAGTTGGGCTTTAATAATGTTTGGGTTGTGCCTGAACAAGAGAACCCCGACGGTAATTTTCCTACGCTTGAATATCCTAACCCTGAAGATAAAAAAGCGTTTACCTATGCTCTTGCACTTGCTCGTAAAGTAAACGCTGATGTTGTGCTTGCCACAGACCCTGATGCCGACAGGCTTGGTATTTACGCAAAAGATACAAAGACGGGTGAATATATGCCTTTTACAGGCAATATGAGCGGACTTTTGATAGCCGAATACGAGCTTTCCCAAAAAGCAGAAAAAGGCTTGTTGCCGAAAGACGGTGTCGGCGCTTTGATTACGACTATCGTTTCGTCAAAAATGTCATATGATATTGCTGCGGAATATGGTTTGACGATTAAAGAAACGCTTACAGGCTTTAAATATATCGGTGAGCAGATAAAACTTTTTGAAGAAGCAAAACGCCAAAACGGCGGGGTGCCTGATAAAAGTAAAGGCGCGTTTGAATATTTGTTTGGCTTTGAGGAAAGTTATGGTTGCCTTATAGGTGCCTACGCGCGCGATAAGGACGCGGTTGCTGCAGTTATGGCACTCTGCGAAGCAGCGGCCTATTATAAATCAAAAGGGTTGACGCTTTGCGACCAGATGCAGAACATTTATAAAAAATACGGATATTATCTTGAAGGTTTAGAGAGTATAACCTTGACAGGCATTAATGGTGTTAAAAAGATAATGGCATTGATGGGGGGGCTGAAAAATAACCCGCCAGTTTCTTTAGGCGGAAATAAGGTAGTTGCTACAAGAGATTACGCTTGCGGAATTCGTACGGATAAGCTTAGTGGCGAAAAAACTAAAACAGGGTTACCCCAAAGTAACGTTTTTTATATTGAATTAGAAAACAATGGTTGGTGTTGTGTTCGCCCGTCGGGTACTGAGCCAAAAATTAAGTTCTATTTCGGAATTCGAGCCGACAGCAAAGATGTTGCGGAAAGCAGTATAAATAATATTGCAAAAGATTTAATGAAACTAACTACGGTGGAGTAATATTATGAAGTGTATAGTGCTTGCCGGTGGCAGTAGTGGAAGGTTGTGGCCTCTTTCCAGAAAGGATTACCCTAAGCAATTTATGGAAATAAGGGAAGGCAGGTCTATGTTTCAAGATACGATACTGCGTAATATTCCCTTTTGCGATGAGTTTGTAATACTAACCAATAAACATTATGAGAACGTTGTTCGTGGACAGCTTACAGTTTTTCAGGATTTAACTTATACTATTATCCTTGAAGAAATTATGGCAAAAACGGCGCCGGTTGTTATAGTTTATTTGCAACATTGTGAGCCGGATGAGGAAATTTTTATTGTTCCTTCAGACAGTATAATTGAGGGCGATTATTATTCATCGATAACTGCACTTAAGGAATGTGTAAAAAATGACGAGTTTGCTGCATTAGTGTGTAAGCCCAAAAATTTTGGAAGCGGTTTTAATTATGTTTTACAAGGCAAAAAAACTACTTTTGGGGCAAAACCGTCAAAATTAGCCTTGTGGGATACTGGTATATGGGGCGCAAAAGCAAAGATTTTTTTGCAGTCTTTTGATAAAAATCTTGTTGACCAGTGTTCTGCAATCAGTTTGAAACGCAATGTTTTGGAATGTGAAGATATAGAAAAAATTTCGCCTGTAAGTCTTATTAAATGTGTTGTCACTAACAAGTGCAGACTTATAAATATTTCTTTTGAGTGGACGAGGATTACGGATATCTCGTCGTTTTATAACTATTATGATAAAGCTATAAAAAATACTAATACAATAAACAATAATGGGACTAATGTAGAAATAGTTAATACTGTTAAAGAGCAGTTGATTATTGCTAACGGGTTAAAGAACGTAGCAATAGTTAATACAAGAGATGCAATTTATGTAACTAACAGTACGAATGAAGCCGATATTAAGAGTATATTAAATAAATACGGTTCTCAGAAAAAAGCTTATTTTGATCTTTCGCCGAAAATTTATGAAACGTGGGGAACGGAAGAACTTATAGGGTCGGCAAACGATTGCAGAATAAAAACTCTTACTGTATATCCTAAAAGAAATTACGAATATAAATTAAGGAAAAATATTGTTGCAAATTTCTTTATAATTCAGGGAAGAGCGCTACTTGAATATGATGATGTAGAAAAAAAGTTTACGCTGTATGATAATATCAATCTTACTGACGGTAAAAAATATGTAATAAGTAATCATAGTAAGTATCCGCTTATTATGATTGTAACTGAAAAGGCTATAAAAACAGTCAGGAACAAAACAGAGAATGTAAATAACTTGGTTAAACTCCAGCCTGTTTTTAAAGACAATCTTTGGGGGGGCACTAAAATACGCGATTGTCTTGGTAAAGATGTAGGAGGAATGGACATTATTGCCGAAAGTTGGGAGTTATCCGCACATTCTGCAGGCGAATCTAAAATAGCCAGCGGCGATTTTACAGGAAAAAAATTAAGCGAATACATCAATATAATCGGTAAAGAAAAACTTGGCTGGAAAGCGCAGAATTATGACAAGCTTCCGTTAATGGTAAAGTTTATAGACGCCAAAGACAATCTTTCGGTTCAGGTGCATCCTGCAGACGAATACGCAATGACGGTTGAAAAAGAATTTGGCAAAAATGAAATGTGGTACATTCTTGATGCTGATGAAGATTCGTATATTTATGACGGATTTAATAAAGATGTTAATGCAAATGAAATCAGGGAAAGAATTAAAAATAATACGCTTACGCAAATATTAAATAAGGTTTTTGTTAAAAAGGGCGAAACTTATTTTCTTAAGGCGGGAACAGTTCATGCAATTGGTGCGGGATGCTTTATTTGTGAAATACAGCAGTCGTCTAACGTAACTTATAGATTATACGATTACGGAAGAAAAGACAAAAACGGACAGCTTAGAGAATTGCATATTGATAAGGCAATTGACGTTTTAAATATGAAAGCGTCAAATCCTAAACCGGCTGATATGTATGAGGACATAATGCAAAATAATTATGTAAAAAGATTGATTGGACAATGTAAATATTTTACGGTAAATCAATATTTTGTTGATGGCGAATGTTCCTTGCCTTCTTCCGAATCCAGTTTTCAAGTTTTTGTGAATATTCATGGTAGCGGAACAATTTCCGATGGTGTGAATAGTTATAATACAAAAATCGGGGATACGTGGTTCTGCACATGTAAGCAAAAAATCACAATGCAAGGTAAGCTTAAAATGCTTGTGGTTAATATTTAAAAGTTCATTGTTGTAAAAATTTCAGCGGGTTTATAATTATGCGTTTAGCGATAGTGTGTAATAATTATGGGCAAAATTACGATGGAATCGGTTCTTTTGCCAAAGTTATGAATGAAAATTATCCTGATTATGTTACTGGTTTAGTATTCTCGTCAAATTGTTTAAGCGATTCGTCCGCCATTAAAAAAGTTTTTGATTTCGGCATGGTTAAGGCTTTGCATAAAGCCAGATATGCCGTAAAAAATCGCGAAGTAGATGCCATAATTATTGAATATCCTTTTGTTGAATGGAATCCGTTTATCATAGCGGCAATTAGAAAGTTGCATATAGCATTAAAAAAAATTAATGTTAAATTGTTTGCTTCAATTCATGAATTCGAAAGAGTAAATGTTTTAAGAAAATTAGTAATAAAAAGAATAGTAAAATATTCAGACGCGCTGTTCGTTTCTGATTCAAGAACACAAGAATTATTAAGTGTTTATAACCCAAAAATATTTATCCGCAATATTCCAAGCAATATTCAGCTGAATGGTAACATCAATTTTGATTTGAAAAGCAGAAATAACTACGCGTATTTTGGATTAATCAATTCGGCAAAGGCATTTGATGAGATGTTGACTGCGTGGGATAATTTTAATAATAATAAGCAATATACGCTTTATATTATGACTGCAACAAAGTTTGAAGGGATTGAAGAATCGCATAATAATATTAGGTTTTGTTATCGCTATTCTGATGCGGAAATCGGCGAAATTATGGAAAAATGCGCTTTTTGTCTATTGCCGGTTAAACCGCAAATTGATAGTAAGAACGGAACGTTCAAAACGAGTTGCCTTTATGGGTGCTTAGGTATAGGATGTTTTTGTTCTGAATATTCAAACTTACCGTTCAACATTAATATGGATAATTATTCTATTAATAGCTTTATTAAAGCATTAAATAAATCGCAAGACATTGCAGACGGGGATATTATTTGTTTAAGCAGAAAAGCTACAGAATTTTCTAAAAAATTTATGCCTGAACATATTGCCAACTATGTAGCGGAACAAATTTCCAAAGAGTTGGACGAAATTAACTAGAGGTAGGAGTATTTAAATGAAAGTTGTTGTTGTGACGGTAACTTATAATAGCTCGGATTTATTGAAAAGATGCGTAGATGCATTATTAAAGCAGACGCGCAAAGTTGATAAAATAGTTATTGTTGATAACAACAGTAGCACCGAACATAAAGAAAAAATAGAAACTATTGTAAAAGAGGCTGAAACGGCAGAGGCTATTTTTATGTGCGAAAATTTGGGGGGCGCAGGCGGTTTTGAAAAAGGAATGAGATATGCGGCGCAAAAGTTCTCCCCTGATTGGTATTGGATAATGGATGATGACGCATTCCCGTCAGAGAACTGTTTGGAAAAGTTATTGAAGCATAGTGATTTACCTGATATCGGTTGCTTAACTCCGCTAATATACGGAGTTGATAATCAGGCTTTCCAACTCTATCACCATAAAAAAATAGTCAGATTCTCTTCCACCGATAAAACCGTTTATAAGCATTATAAAAAAGTTCCCGAAGTCTCAAAAATAGAAGCAAATGCTTTTGTTGGTCCGCTCATTTCTAAAGCTGCTGTAAATAGGGTTGGTTTTCCCGACGGGGGATTGTTTATTTATGGCGACGATACGGAATATACGCACAGGATTTTTTGTAACGGGTTAAATGTATATTTAATTAAAGAAGCAGTTATAAATCATAGAGACGTATTGCTCACTAACAACAATAACTATAAGGCTTGGTGGAAGGCATATTATATGTTCAGAAACCGCGTGATGTTTGTGGACGAATTCAACAGCACTTCATTTGGCAAATTCATGGGTAAAATGTATGTTAAATCAAGACTTTTTAAAATGTCCGTAAAAGCACGCCTCAGGCGTATACCGAAAAAATATAAAAAACTCAGAATCGAAATGCTAAAAAAGGCATATGCCGACGGTAAAAAAGGCTTGTCGGGGAAAACTGTTGACCCTGTAGTGTTCAACCGTCAGTTTGATGAGTAGTATTCAAGTTTATTTTAAGTATTGTTTATAAATTAAAAAATAAGAGTAAATTATATTGAAAAAAACAATGAAGAGACGATTAACACTGTTGGATTTTTTTGAATATCTGATGGCTGTTACGTTTATTATAAATGCCAACTCAATATATGTTCATTTACCCATAAACGAAAACAACCTGATTAATTATTTTTTGGTAATTTTTATGATTGTTGGAGTTATGGGATGTTTCTTATACAAAAATAAAGTATCAGTTTATAGAATTAATAAAGGAATAACTGTTGCAACGTTTTTTATTATCTATTGTGGTTTTTATATATTATTAAGACCAAATAATATTGTGGGTGATTTATATTTGCTGGTCATAAATTGCATACTGATAGTTTATTATTTCTTTTGTTGCAATGATTACGATATACCTGCTATCTTATTTAAATTTCGAAATTTGATTTGTTTTATAGCACTTGTTTCAATTTTTATGTGGGTAATGTGTTCTATTGTCAGTGTAATACCGCAAACAGGTAATGTGTTTTCTGCTTGGTCCGATACTGGTGAATATAAGGTAGTACCAAATTTCTTTTACATTTATTTTGAAACTCAAAAAATAGATATTTTTGGCTTTAATAACATTATTAGAAATTCTGCGATTTTTACGGAAGCGCCAATGGCTTCTTTGAATTTTTCGTTAGCGTTGATTATAGAATTATTTTTATGTAAAAAAGTTTCAAAGAAAAAAGTTTTAATTTTTATTATTGCAATTTTAACTACTTTTTCTATGACGGGATACATTCTTATATTGATGGCGTTTGGGATTAAGTTGTTATTATATACGCCTAAAAGTAATTCTGCTCATATTTTAAAATTATTTCTGGTGCCGGTATGTGTTGTTATAGTTGGATATGTTGGTTTTAATTTATTAAGTGAAAAATTGTCTTCTCACTCTGGTTCAATTCGATTGGATGATTTTGTGGCTGGTTATAAAGCTTGGCAAGAAAATATTTTTTTTGGTACGGGTGGCGGTGAAGTAAATCAACAGACTTTAATAAGCTATATGAGCCCATTCCGCCTGTACAATACAGGGTTTAGCAATTCAATTATGATGATTCTTTCAGGAAGAGGATTGTATGGTGGAATTTTGTATTTTGGTTGTATTGTTAAAGGCTTATGTGATGGAATAAAACAAAAAAACTTCAATAAGTTTTTCTTTGTGGTTTTTTTCTTGTATTTATTTACTATAACAGTTATAGCATATTCTTATTTAACATATTTCATTTTAATTTTTCTTATGAATCACAAGACTTCTCAAAATAAAAATAAGTCGATAAGAATAAGCTCAATGCGTTCAAAACAAGCGTTGATTTAAGTCATGTCAAAAAGCGTAAAGAAAAATTATATTTACAACTTAATATATCAGATATTTGTCCTTATAGTTCCAATTTTAGTAACCCCGTATCTTTCAAGAGTATTGGGACCTGAGGGAACGGGGCAATACAGCTTTACTTATTCTCTCGCGAATTATTTTATATTAGTTGCCGCGTTGGGGTTCGGTTATTATGCGCAGAGAGAAATTGCCAACTATCAGAACGATAAATCCGCCCAAAGCTTAATATTTTGGGAAATTATAATTGTCCGTCTGTTTTCGGTCGGTTTAAGCCTTGCAGTAAATATAGTTTTAAACATAACGGGGGTATATGGTGCATATTCGCCGCTTATGTGGTGGTGGATAATTTTAATCGTTGCTCAGGGATTTGATATAACCTTTCTGTTGCAAGGGAACGAAGAATTTGCAAAGATTGCAATAAGAAACGTAATTGTTAAGATTATTTCGGTTGTCTGCATATTTTTATTCGTAAAAAAGCCGTCGGATGTTTACATATACGTTATTTGTTTTGCGGGAAGTACTCTATTAGGTAATCTTTCTCTGTGGCCGTATTTATTCAAAATGCTGTGTCGCGTAAAATTTCACGATTTAAAACCTTTGCGTCATGTGATGCCAACAATTCGGTTATTTATACCTACCATAGCAATTTCTGTTTATACTGTGTTGGATAAGACTCTTATTGGATTATTGGTAACAGGTACGGAATCGAATATAGTGGATGGAGTTGAGGTAATTACTAAAATTTCAGACCTTGAAAACGGCTATTACGAGCAGGCGGAAAAAATCGTAAAAGTATGTATGACGGTTGTTACTGCATTGGGCACGGTTATGATACCCCGCAACTCAAATGAGTTTGCTTCGGGCAATCTTGATAAAGTAAAAGAAAACGTTTACGGTGCAACCAATTTCGTTTGGTTTATGGGTGTGCCGTTGGCTTTGGGGCTTGCGGCTATAGCCGGCAATCTGGTTCCTTGGTTTTTGGGCGAAGGTTACGATAAATGCGTTCTTTTAATTCAACTGTTTACACCACTGATTTTAATTATCGGTTTTAGTAACGTTTTTGGGCTTCAGTATTTATTGCCTACGCAGAGGGACGGAAAATATACAATAGCGATAGTCTTAGGTGCGGTTGTAAACCTTGCGTTAAATATAGTTTGCATAAAATATTTAATGTCCTATGGTGCCGTTGCCGCATCAATTGCTGCCGAGCTTACTGTTACCGTAATTATGATAGTGCTTGTGCGCAAGGAAATATCTTTTCTGAAAATATTGAAGCAAAGCATTAAATATTTAATTGCAGGCGTAATAATGTTTGTGACTGTTTATTTTACTCAAACCGTTATGAAGCCGACGGTGCTCTTTACGTTTTTGCTTATATTAGAGGGGGCGGTAATTTATTTCGTGGTATTACTTTGTTTAAAGGACAAGTATGTGTTAAATGTGATAAAAAAACTGTCAGGTAGATTAAAACCAAAGAAAAAGACTTCTGTCAACGCGAAGGAGGAAACTTTTACCGACATTTCCGAATCTGCACAGGAAAATTCGGGAATTGAAACAAAATCCGACGGAGAATAATATCGGTATTATGATTTATACAAAATGATAATGTGCCGTTGGCACTCAGCCTTTCGGTAAGAGGTTCAAATAGTGGATTTGGTTACTATTATAGGTGCCGTCATTGTATTATCATTAATAGTTCTGAAAATTTTTGTTTGCGTCATTTTTTTGTTGACGATTTATTGTTTGACGGCATAAATATAAAAGAGTATAAAAAGCTGCAAAAATCAGGAATTACGCAAAACAGCGGTTCGGCTGAACAAAATAATAAAGCATCGAAAGGCATTCTTTCAAGACTTAAAAGGCTTATTCTAAGATATTATCATGGTGTTGATAAATATATGGTTAATAAGGATGGCGTAATGTAATCATCGGTGAAGGCTCGGTTTTGGCTTGTGGCGCAGTCGCAACAAAAAATATGGAAGATTTCAAAATTTACGGCGGTGTTCCCGCTAAAGAAATTGGCGTCAGAAATTCAGAATTGAAATATGAATTTGATGGTAAATCATGTTGGTATTATTAAATTTGAATCTATGGAGTTTAACCTGTATTCAACGCTAAACATATTAAATTAAAATTTTTTTAAATAATATTCCCCGCGCGGGCGCAATAAAATATTGTATGCCGAAGTCGCGCGTTAAAAACAAAAAATTTAAGCGGTTTAAAGTCTTTTTGCTTATATCGTGTCTGTTAATCGTGGGAGTTCTCGTCTATTTTCAAAGCAACGTAACCCGCGTTTTGATATCAATAAGCGAAGCTACAATCCGCTCCATTACAACCGTGGCTGTCAACGACGCCATTTATTACACGTTAAACGACGCCATGCGCTACGAGGATTTAATCACAATCGAGCGCGACGGCGCGGGCAACGTAACTTCTATAACCACCGACAGCTTAAAAATAAATAAAATTGCCCGCGACACCGCTTATCTTTCGCAGGAAAATCTTACGAAAATGAGCGCCGAGGGCATAATGGTTCCAATCGGCGCGCTGACGGGAGTGGAGGCTTTGGCGGGCTTCGGTTCGAAAATTAATATAAAAATAATTCCGATAAGCAACGTCGAGTGCCGTTTCGTTTCAAAATTTACCGAAGCGGGCATCAACCAAACAAAGCATTCGCTTTATCTGGAAATCGTCTCCGATATTTCTATAATTATGCCGTCAAAAAGCACTAATCTCGCGTCCACAATTGAGGTGTTGATTTGCGAAAGCGTAATCACAGGCAAAATCCCCGATACGTATTTGCAGGCTTCGGTAATTTCTTCAAACGGCGCGTTAGTACCGAAAAATTAATATAAAATAAGGGCGGACTGCAATTGCAGCCCGCCCTTTAAAAAGTCTGTCGTTTATCTCAATTCGATGTTGAGTTTAAATTTAAGGTTATTCAAAATTTTCTTTATAAATCCGTCAATGCGTTCTTCAAGCGCTTCGTCCTTCGGTGTGAAAGTAATTTTAAACGCCATGGATTTTTTGCCCGCGCCAACCTGTTCGCCGACGTAAACGTCAAACAGCTTAACCGCGCTCACAAATTTGCAAGCCGAATAAATTTCCTTTTCAATCTCCGCGCACGTCGTTTCTCTGTCGCACGTCAACGCCAAATCCCTCGTGATTTCGGGGAATTTCGAAAGCGGCGCGTACTTAAAGGGTTTTGCGTGGCTTTGCATTTTTTCATAATCGATTTCCGCCACAACGACCGCTCTGTCAAGCGCAAGCTCTTGCGCAACGGCGGGGGAGAGCATGCCCAAATAACCTATTTCCTCGCCCTCGCACAAAATTTTTGCCGTAATTCCGGGGTGGAGGAAGGGCTTTTCAAACGGCTCGTAATCGAACTTATTGTTAATCGCCGCCGCAATGCTTTCGGTTACGCCCTTCATCTCGAAAAATCCGTATTTCCCCCACATCCCAAGCGCTAAAACCTGCTTTTCTTCGGGGAAATTTTTAACGGGTAGCTCGTCCGCAATATAAATTTTCGCAAGCTCGAAAAGCTTTCCTTCCATATTGCCGCGGCGCAAATTCCTCACCGCCGTGTTAACCATCGAGGGCGCAAGAGTGGTGCGCATAACCGACAAATCCTCGCTTATCGGGTTTAAAATTTTAATCGTCTTTCTTTCGGGTGCGTCTGCGGGAATGTGCAGCATGTCCAAATCCTTTTGCGAGTAGAAGGAATAGGTCGAAATTTCGTAAAGCCCCTTTGCGACAAGCAGACTTTTAAGCTTGTTTTCTGCCTTTTGCTCCTCGGAATATCCGCCGTTTGTAATCGCCGCCGACGGCATAAAAGTGCCGTTTATGCGGTCGTAGCCGTAAAACCTTATAATTTCTTCGGCAATATCGGGATAACCGTCTATGTCCTCGCGGTAGCGGGGCACGACAAGCCTCATTTCGTCGCCGTTTACTTCCGCTTTAAAGTTAAGGCTCTTCAAAATTTTAACCATTTCTGCGGCGGGTACGGTTATGCCCAAAAGCGCGTTGATTTTTGCAACGCTCACGGTCATGTTTTTCTCGTTGGTGCGGGAATATGTCGTAGTTTCGTCAGCGTGAACCTCGGTTACCGTGCCGCAGTTAAGCGCGCAAATAAGGTTTAAAGCGCGGCAAATAGCCTTTTCTGCGGTGTATTCGTTTACGCCCTTTTCAAACAGCGCCGAGCTGTCGGAATGCTGCCCCAAAGCGCGCGCCGTCTTTCTCACGCTGTCGCGAGCAAATTTGGCGGATTCGAAGAAGACTTCCTTAGTGTCGTCCTCGATTTCGCTGTTCAGTCCGCCCATAATTCCCGCAAGCGCGCAGGGCTTTTGCCCGTCGCATATCACAAGGTTTTCGCTGTTTAAGTCAAATTTGTTGCCGTCCAAAGTCGTTATCTTTTCGCCGTTTTTCGCGCGGCGCACAACTATTTCCCTGCCAGTGAGCGAACGCAAATCAAACGCGTGCATGGGCTGCCCGAGTTCTAATAAAATAAAGTTCGTAATGTCAACAACGTTGTTAATCGAGCGCAACCCGCACAGCGCAAGCTTCTTTTTAAGCCATTGGGGGGAGGGCGCAATCTTAACGTCCTTAACGTAGTGCCCTATATAGCGGGGGCAAAGCTCGGGCGCAAGAATACTGACCTTAATTTTTTCGTCCTTGCCCTTTACGGTTTTAAATTTATAATCGGGCTCTTTTACCTTTTTGCCGAGCACGGCGGCAACCTCGCGCGCAATTCCCAAAATGCTTTGGCAGTCGGGGCGGTTTGCCGTTACGCTTATATCAAAAATATAATCGTCCAGCCCTAAAATATGCTTAACGTCCTCGCCGTTTTTGCAGCTTTGGGGGAGGAGCAAAAGCCCGCAATAATCGCCGCCTTCGAACATGTCGCCGTTCACGCCCAGCTCCGCGCCCGAACATAGCATGCCGAACGATTCTATGCCACGTAGCTTACCTTTTTTAATGGTAACCACGCCCTCGACGGTAACGTGGTCTTTTGCCGTTGCGTAAACGGTTGCGCCGACGAGAGCGCAGGGGGCTTTAATTCCCTTTTTAACGTTGTCCGCGCCGCAGCAAATCTGAAAAATTCCTTTTTCGCCGCAATCCACCTTGCAAACGTGCAGGTGCGTTTCGGGCACGGGCTCGCATTCAATAACTTCGCCCACTACAACGCCCGAAATATCTTTACCGATATCAATTAATTCTTCAACCTCGAACCCGCAGGAAAACAATTTTTTTTGCAATTCCTCCGCGGTTACGTCTATGTCTACATAATCTTTAAGCCAACTTAACGGCGCTTTCATTTTTTCTCACCTCAACCTTTAAACTGTTTTAAAAATCTGACGTCGCCTTCGAAAAGGAGCTTCATGTTGTTAATGCCGTATTTCAGCATGGCAATTCGTTCTATGCCCATACCGAAGGCAAACCCCGTGTAAACGTCGGGGTCTATGCCGCAGCCTTCCAAAACGCGCCTGTTCACCATGCCCGCGCCCAAAACTTCAATCCAGCCCGTGCCCTTGCAAAGCCTGCAACCCTTGCCGCCGCACTCGAAGCAGCTCACGTCAACTTCAACCGAAGGTTCGGTAAATGGGAAGTAGGAGGGGCGCAGCCTCGTTTTAACTCCGCTGCCGAAAATTTTCTTTGCAAATTCGTCAAGCATGCCTTTAAGGTCGCAAAGCGTAATTCCCTTGTCCACCACAAGCCCTTCCATCTGCGAAAACATTGGCGAGTGCGTCGCGTCGTCGTCGCTGCGGTAAACCTTTCCCGGGGAAAGGATTTTAATGGGCGGCTTTTTGTTTTCCATAACCCTTATCTGCCCCGCCGAGGTCTGCGTTCTTAGCAAAAGGTCGGGTGAAAGATAAAAGGTGTCCTGCATGTCGCGCGCGGGGTGGTCGGCGGGAGTGTTCAAAGCCGTAAAGTTATAATAATCGTTTTCTATTTCGGGGCCTTCGAACACCTCGAAGCCCATTCCCGAAAAAATTGAAATAAGCTCCTGCCGCACAAGCGTGTTGGGGTGGTATGCGCCGTCGGGCATATCTTTGCCTGGCAGCGTTACGTCGATTTTTTCCTCGGCGTAGCGTTTTTTCAGCTCGGCTTTTTTAATTTTTTCTTCAAGGCTCGCAAAGCGTTCTTCGGCGCGCTGCCTTAAAGCGTTTAAAATTTTGCCGAGTGAGGGGCGCTCTTCGGCGGGCACGTCGCGCATGTTTTTCATAAGCGCAGAAATCTCGCCCGTTTTTCCGAGGAATTTCATCTTTATTTCCATTAGATTTTTGCTCGTCTGAATGTCGCTGACGGCGGCGTTAATCTGTTCCTCGATTTCCTTAATCTTGTCCTTCATATAAACTCCTTCAATAAAGCGTGGTTTTGCTTGCGCTGCAATATATAATAAAAATAAAAGCCCCGTGCAAAAGCACAGGGCGAAAATTTTCGCGGTACCACCTGTTTTCGCGGCAAAAGCCGCCTTAATTGCATCTTTAACGCGGATAAGCGGAGCGGACTACTTTAAAAAAATTTCACCCGTCGGCTCGCAAGTGAATAACGCTTTAATTCAATGGGAAATCTTTCAGCCGTTTTCGGGTTTCCCTCTCTGAAAAGAATTTTTAAAAGCGTCTGTCTTGGTCACAGCCTTTAAAATTAATAAGATTATAATTTAATAAGATTATAATTCGTCAAACTTTTAAAGTCAAACGATTTTCAAACAATTTAATAAATCGACCCGCCGTGGCAGTCGTAAGCGACTATAACGGGGAAGTTTTCAACTTCCAAACGGTGAACAGCTTCGGACAAAAGCTCGGGGAAGGCGATGCACTCGCTCTTTTTAATGGCGTTGCCGTAAAGCGCGCCCGCGCCGCCGATAGCCGCAAAATAGAGGGAGGTGTTCGCCTTTAACGCCTCGCGGACGTTTTCGCTCATTTCGCCTTTACCGATAATTCCGCCAAGTCCGCAATTTAAAAGGCGGGGCGCAAAGCTGTCCATTCTTGCCGAAGTGGTCGGTCCGCAGCTCCCCGAAGCTTTGTCGGGTTTAGCGGGGCAGGGGCCCGCATAATAAATGTAAGCGTCTTTTAATTCAAACGGTAATGGCGTAGCGTTGTCGAGGTGTTCGAAAATTCTTTTGTGCGCGCAGTCGCGTGCGGTTAAAATTACGCCCGATAAAAGCACGCTGTCGCCCGCGTGTAAATCTTTTATTTGCTCTTTCGAAAGGGGCAAAGTCAGCTTTTTCATAAAACCTCCTTAACGCACCGCACACAATGGCATTGAATATTCACCGCAACCGGCAGCCCCGCAATGTGCGTAGGCGCAACCTCGCACGCAACGCCCAACGCGGTCGTTTTGCCGTGGAAGCCTTGGCAGCCTATGTCAAGGCCGTTTATTTTTCGCAGCGCAAGCTTTTCAATTTCCGCAACGGCGGGGTTGCCGTTCGGCTCTCCCACGTCGCGCATAAGCGCCTTTTTGGCAAGCCACGCGCAGGTGTCGAACGTTCCGCCTATGCCCACTCCCACGTAAACGGGAGGGCAGGGGCGCGAGCCCGCAAGCTTAACCGTTTCAACAACCGCTTCAATAGCGCCCTCTATGCCTTGCGCGGGTTTAAGCATAAAAAGCCGCGACATGTTTTCGCTGCCGAACCCTTTGGGCATATAGGTTATGTTAATCTTATCGCCCGCAACTATTTCGGTGTGAATAACGGCGGGGGTGTTGTCGCCCGTGTTTCGGCGCGTAAGCGGGTCGCATACCGACTTTCTGAAATAACCGTCGGCATAAGCTCTGCGCACGCCGTCATTTACCGCTTTAAAAAGGAGCTTGCCTTCCAAAAACACGTCTTGCCCTATTTCAAGATATACGACGGACATACCCGTGTCCTGACATACGGGCATGTTTTCCTTTGCGGCGGTTTCGCTGTTTTCAATCAGCGTTTCCAGCGCAAATTTAGTTGCCTCGCGGCTTTCGCTGTCGCGCGCCTTTAAAAGCGCCGCCTTGCACGCGGGGGTAAGATTAACCCCTGCTTTTAAAGCCATTTCGTAAACTTTTTGTTCTATCAAAGCCGTGTTTATCTTTCGCATACCGTAATTTTATAATATTTTCCCGCAAAAGTAAATAAATATTTTACTTAATCGCAAATTTAAGCTATAATCTGTGTATGGAAAACGAAAATCGGGAAGAAATGCAGCAAGTCAATCCCGCGTTAAAGGCGCAAACGGGCGGCTTTGCGTTCAGCTTAAGCACGGTAACTTATCTTGTTATGTCGCTGATTGCGGGGCTGATTATCGCCGCAGCCAAGCTTGAAAAGGGTACCGACGGTTACATTTATATAAATTATATTTTCGCGCAGCTCGCCGTGGCTGTCGGAGTGGCGGTAACGGTAAAATATAAAAAGCTGAACCTGCGCGAAACCTTTCCCGTAAAGTGTCACCCCAAATATTTCTTAATCGCGTTAATGCTCGTTTTCGGGCTGGTGTTCTCTTTGGGGCACTTAAACGAATACGCTTTGAAGCTGGTTAAATTAATCAACCCCAACTACGTGGAAAGAGAGGGCTATCTTCCCGATTTAACGGGCGGGCTCGTCGTTCCCGCGCTTTTGGTAATCGCCGTTTTGCCCGCTTTATGCGAAGAAGCTCTCTTCCGCGGCGTAATTTTAAACTCATGCCATAGCAGTATGGGCACCATAAGAACGGTGTTTGTCGTCGGGTTTTGCTTTTCGCTCTTTCACGGCTCGCCCGAACAAACCGTTTACCAGTTTATAGCGGGCTGCGCGTTCGCGTTCGTCGCGGTAAGGGCGGGCTCCATTCTGCCCACCGTGCTAATGCACTTTATCAACAACGGTATAATCGTCGTTTTTGCGGCTTGCGGACTTTTGGACGCGGGCGGCAACCTTGCAATTTCTTTTGAGGCGGATTTAGCGCTCGTCATAGTTGGCGCGGCTTGTTTCGTCGGCGGAATAATCTGGCTTATTTTCGATAAAAAGCCCGTTTTAAAATGTGAAAAAGGCGCAATAAAAAATTTCTTTTTGTTCGCCGCGCTCGGCATAATCTTTTTTGCGGTGCTTTGGATTTGCTCGTTCGCGGGGGTGGCTTAATGCAAAAGGTAAATATAGTCTGCGTCGGCAAAATCAAGGAAGAGTTTTTCCGTGCCGCCGCCGCGGAATATTTAAAAAGGCTTTCGCGCTTTGCCAAGGTGGAGGTTAAGGAGCTGCCCGAAGGCAAAAGCTTAAAGGAAGAAGCTCCCAACGTGTTAAAGCAGCTTAAAGGTTTTGTAATAGCACTGTGCATAGAGGGAACGAAGCTCGCAAGCGAAGGACTTGCGCAAGAGGTGAAAAAGCATTGCGACAAGGGCGAAGAAATAACTTTCGTAATCGGCTCGTCGTGCGGCTTGGACGAAAGCGTTAAAAAAGCCGCGCATTTAAAGCTTTCTTTTTCGGATATGACCTTTCCGCACCAGCTCATGCGCGTGATACTTTTAGAGCAGGTTTACAGAGCGTTTATGATAAACGGCGGCGCCGAATATCACAAATAATTGCTAAAATTTTGTCGTATAGCATATTCTATTGTGTGATATATGACGAAATAAGGCGGTTTTACCAAAGCTGGCACGGCAAAAAGTGCGTTATAGGTTATTCATGTCAGGGGCGCGAAATTTACGCCCTTCACGCGGGCGACTTAACGGGGCGGCAGTTTATCGCCGTTTATGCGGTTCACGCAAGGGAGTGGATAACCGCCCGTCTTGCGCTAAAACACGCAAAAACCGGTTTTAAGCGCGGAGGCGGCTGGATAATTCCTCTTTTAAATCCCGACGGCGCAATTTTGTCGCAAACCTCGCGCCCTTTATGGAAGGCAAACGCGCGCGGCGTTGACTTAAACTGTAATTTCGACGCCGACTGGGGCAGCGGCAGACTAAACACCCGCATACGGGGCGGCGAAAACTGCATTGGCGATTTTCCCTTTTCCGAACCCGAAACGATAGCATTGCGCGACTTTACTTTAAGGGTTAAGCCGTACGTTACTTTAAGCTTTCACACCAAGGGCGAGGAAATTTATTGGGAATACGGCGGCAGAGGGGATAAAACGGGCGCGCAGATTTTGCACGAAGCTTCGGGTTACGAGGCAAAGCGGATTTTCGGCTCGGCGGGCGGCTATAAGGACTGGTGTATACAAACCCTCAATATTCCCGCCTACACGGTAGAGTGCGGTTCCGATTTATTGACCCACCCTATAGAAAAGCTGCACAAGCTTAAAAAATGTTACAAAACGCTTAAAATTTTTGTGGAAAATTATGGATATAAAGTTTATGAAGGCCGCCCTTAAATGTGCGGAAAAGGCAGCCGCCGAGGGCGAAGTTCCCATAGGCGCGGTGGTCGTGTGCGACGGCAAAATCGTTTCCCGCGGGTATAACAAGCGCACCAAAAGGCAAATCGCAACCGCCCATGCGGAAATCGAGGCGATTGAAAAGGCGTGCAAAAAATTAAAGAGCTGGCGCATACCCGAGTGCGAAATTTACGTCACCTTGGAGCCTTGCCCCATGTGCATGGGCGCAATGCTGAACGCGCGCATAAAAAAGGTGTATTTCGGCGCGCCCGAGGCAAAGGGAAGGTCTATGACCGAAGCGCTTGCAAATTCCAACCTCGTCAACCACAGAATAGAGGTTGAGGGCGGAGTTATGGAAGAGGAATGCGCCGCCGTTCTTTCGTCGTTTTTTTCGCAAATGCGTGAGCGCGAAAAGGAAAACAAGTTAAAATCAAACAAAACCTCGGAAGAATAGTTTAATATTTTCCAAAGACCTATTTGCCGTCAATTTAGTTGACAACACGGCGTTTCGAATATAAAATATAATGTGCACGCATTTGCTTGCGGTAAGGGGAAATTCAGCGCAGATAAAAAAGAGGGTAAACTCTTTTTAAATACAAAAGTTCTTCGGAGGAAAACCTAATGATTAACCACGGCAACGAAATTAAAATCTTTTCGGGAAATTCGAACAGACCGCTCGCCGAAGCAATTGCAGCAAAGCTGAACACTTCTTTGGGAGAAATGGAAGTAACGCATTTTTCGGACGGTGAAATTTACGTTCGCTTTGCCGAAACAATCCGCGGCATGGACGTGTTCCTCGTTCAGTCCACAAGCTACCCCGTAAACACCAATTTAATGGAGCTTCTCATCATGATTGACGCGGCAAAACGCGCCAGTGCGGGAAGAATAACGGCGGTAATCCCCTATTTCGGCTATGCAAGACAAGACAGAAAAGCCCGCTCGCGCGAGCCTATAACCGCAAAACTCGTTGCCAACTTAATCACTTCCGCAGGCGCGGACAGAGTTTTAACCATGGACCTGCATTGCATGCAGATTCAGGGCTTCTTCGATATTCCTTTGGATAATTTGGTGGGCGGCCCCACGCTTTATAACTATTTCAAACCCAAGGTGGACGACAACTTTGTGGTCGTTTCGCCCGACATAGGCTCGGTTGCCCGCGCAAGAAAGGTTGCGGCAAGAATGGACGCGAAAATGGCAATTATAGACAAGCGCCGTCCCAAAGCCAACGTAATGGAAGTTATGAACATAATCGGCGACGTTAAGGGCAAAAACTGCCTTATGGTCGACGACATGATAGACACCGCCGGCACCATAGTTCAGGGCGCAAAGGCTCTTAAAGAGGCTGGCGCGAAAAATATTTACGCTTGCTGCTCGCACGGTGTTTTGTCGGGACCCGCAATCGAAAGGCTTGCGGCTTCGCCCATAAACGAGCTTGCAATTTTAGACACAATCAACATTCCCCAAGAAAAAATGTTGCCGATTTTTAAAATCATTTCCACGGCGCCCATTTTTGCTTCGGCAATCGAGAATGTGTATCTGGACAAGTCCATGTCCAAAATTTACGACTAAAACGCATATAAGCTGCGCTTCGCTGCGTTTTAAACTGATTAAATTAACGTCATTAAAGCCGCATCAAGCGGCTTTTATTTAAGGAATAAAATGTACATCGTAGTAGGTTTGGGCAATCCCGAAGAAAAATATTTAAAAACTTTTCACAACATGGGCTATATCGCCGTGGGCGACGTTGCCGAAAAGCTTGGCGTAAAGTTCAAAAAAAAGGAGTGCGAGGCGTTTGTTGCCGAAGCTTTCATAAAGGGGGAAAAGGTAATTTTAGCCCGCCCCGTAACTTATATGAACGCCAGCGGCAGGGCGGTTAAACAGCTCATGAGCAAGTATAAATGCCCGCCCGAGCACTTAATAGTAATTTACGACGATTACGATTTGCCCAAAGGTCACGTAAGGATTAGACCTTCGGGCAGCGCGGGCACGCATAACGGCATGCGTTCGGTAATTGCCGAAACGGGGGCGCAAAACTTCCCCCGCATAAGAATAGGCATACGCGACCCCGAAGCCAATATTCCTCTCATAAACTACGTTTTGTCCGAAGTTAAAAAAGAGGATTACGAGTTGTTTATTTCCGCGTGCAACCGCTCGGCGGAAGCCGCGCTTGCAATATGCGGCGGCGAAAGCGTTGAAAACGTAATGACCAGATTTAACGGTTAAACTGTGGTTAAAGATTTTTTCACTTACAAAAACTTACGGGGCGACTATTCTGCCCTTGAAAACGATATCCGCCTCGGCATGCCGACGGCGGTTTTCGGCGTTTCCGAAGCTCACAAATATTTAATCACCGCGCTCACCGAAGGCAAGGTTTTGTATATCGCCGCCGACGCGGTCGCCGCGCAAAAAGCCTTTCAGTCAATAAGCGTTTTGTCAGGCAAAAACTGCGTTTATCTTCCCGCCAAGGACGACGTAGTTTTATATAAGGACGCGCTCTCTAAGGACGCGCTGTTTAAACGGCTTTGGGCAACCTATAAAATGGCGCACGGCGCGGAAATTGTAATAACCGAAACCGAAGCTGTCATGCAGCTTTTTCCCGAAAGCGTGCAGGCGATAACTTTTAAAACGGGGGAGGAGTACGACTATTCCTCGCTTGCCGCAAAGCTCGTAAAAATGGGCTACACCCGCGAATATGCCGCGGATACGCAGGGCAGCTTTGCCGTTCGCGGCGATATTCTGGATATTTTCCCCGTCGGCGCGGAAAACCCCGTGCGCATAGATTTCTTTGGCGATACTGTCGAAAAAATCCGCCCCTACGACGGGATTACGGGCGAAAGGCTTGAAGAAGTAAAGGAAGTAACCGTAATCGCCGCAACCGACGCTGTTATTCAAAGCGGAGAACAGGAAAAGCTGCGCGCTGCTTTAACCGCAGAAACCAAAAAGTGCGGTGATGTGAAGGCATACGAGCGCGCCCGCGCAATATGTGATGAAATTTCCGAAAAAATGAGCGCGGGAATACCCTTTTCGGGCGCGTCGTTTTTGCTGCCTTTGCTCGGTTCGTGCCGCAATATCTTCGATTTAGCGGATAAAAGCACAAAAATCATACTCGACGAGTGCAAGAGCATAAACGACAGACTTAACGGCATTTATAAAGAGCACTTAACGCGTGTTGCCGACTTAAAGAAGGGCGGCGAAGCCTTTTCTTTTTCCGAAAAGCAGCTTTTAAGTCCCGATTTTATCGCGGAACGCTTAAAAAATTACACGTGCCTCGCGTTGCAAACGTTTACGTCGAGTACTATGTTTTTCCGCCCCTTAAAAACCTATAATCTCCGCTCAACGCCCGCGCCGTCCTACCTTAACGCCATGCCGCAGTTTATAACGGACTGTAAAAACTGGCTGCAAAACGGTTACAGAGTGCTGGCATTTGCGGGCAATATTTCGCGCTACGAAAAGCTTACCGAAGTTTTAAACGAGGCATATTTGCCGGTCTATCCCGTTCCCGACCGTCTGGAAGCGTTGCACGGCGTTGCGGTAAGCTCCGAGGAAATGCCCCGCGGCATGATTATCCACGAGGCTAAGCTCGTAATAATAGGTAGCTCGGATTTGTATACCAAAACGGTTACAAAGCGCATAAGAAAGCGGCGCGGCGACATGTTCGTTTCGCCCGAAATTGGCGACTATTGCGTTCACGAAAAACACGGCATCGGCAAAATTACGGGCACCAAAAAGATTGAAACCACCGACGGCATAAAGGAATACGTTTCAATCGAGTACAAGGGCGGCGACACGCTTTACGTTCCCGTCGAGCAGATGGACGTGCTCTCAAAATACGTCGGCGAACAAAACCCCGCGCTTTCAAAAATCGGCGGGGCTGATTTCGAGCGCGTTAAGGAGCGCGTTAAGCAATCCATAAAAAAGCTTGCGTTCGACTTAAAGGAGCTTTACGCCGAGCGCAGCGGTAGAAAGGGCTTTTGCTTCCCTGAAAACGCTGTAATGTTCGAAGAATTCGAAGAAGCTTTCGGCTATGAAGAAACCCCCGACCAGCTCGTTTCAATCGAAGAAATAAAAGCCGACATGTGCTCGGATAAAGTAATGGACAGACTTTTGTGCGGCGACGTCGGCTACGGCAAAACCGAAGTCGCTCTCCGCGCAATTTATCTTTGCGTGCTCGGCGGCAAGCAGGCGGCGTTCATGTGCCCAAGCACGGTTTTGTCGGAGCAGCACTTTAACACCGCCGTCGAACGCTTTAAGGAATTCGGCGTAAGAGTGGAAGTTTTAAACCGCTTCCGCACGCCCGCGCAGCAGGCAAAAACCTTGTCGGCGCTTGCAAAGGGGGATATCGATTTAATAATCGGCACGCACAGGCTGTTATCAAACGACGTAAAGTTTTACGATTTGGGCTTGCTCGTTTTGGACGAAGAACAGCGTTTCGGCGTAGAGCACAAGGAAAAAATCAAAAACGTAAAAAAGAATATCGACTGCCTCACCATGACGGCAACGCCCATTCCGCGCACGCTGCACATGTCGCTTGCGGGGATAAGGGACATCAGCACCATAACCACCCCGCCCCTTAAAAGGCTGCCCGTGCAAACCTACGTAATCGAAGAGAGCGAAGCGCTTATCCGCGACGCGTGCATACGCGAGCTTTCCCGCGGTGGGCAGGTTTTCATTTTGTACAACCGCGTAGAGAGCATTTCTTCCTTTGCGGCAAGAATTGCCGAAATCGTTCCCGAGGGCAAAATCTGTTACGCTCACGGCAGAATGGAAAGGGATGTGCTCGAAAACGCCGTGTTTTCCTTTTACCGCGGCGAAAAAAACATTTTAGTAACCACGACGATAATCGAAAACGGAATAGATTTGCCCAACGCCAACACGATTATAGTAATCGACGCCGACCGCCTCGGCATTTCGCAGCTTTACCAGCTGAGGGGCAGGGTTGGCAGAGGCGCGCGCCTTGCGCAGGCTTATTTCACTTTCAAGCCAGACAAAATTTTAACAAGCGAAGCCACCGAAAGGTTAAAAGCGATTATGCGCTTTACCGAGCTCGGCTCGGGCTTTAAAATCGCCATGCGCGACCTTGAAATCCGCGGCGCGGGCAACGTGCTCGGCGCGGAGCAGCACGGGCACATGGACAAAGTGGGCTACGAGCTGTATTCAAAGCTGTTAAAGGAAGAGCTTACGGGCGACAAACAGCTTTCGTGCGAGCTTGAAATTAAAGCCACGGCGTACATACCCGAAGCGTATATCGAAAGCAGCGCGGGCAGAATGGACTGCTATAAGCAGATTGCCGAAATCCGCACAGTCGAAGATTACAAAAGGGTATGCTCTTCTATAGAAGAGAACTTCGGCCCCATGCCAGACGAGGTGTTAAATCTCTTGATTATCGCCGTGTTAAAATCCTTCGCGTCAAAGTTCAACGTAAAAAAGATTTGCGTCGACGGCACCGAGGGCACGCTCGAACTGCCTTCGGTAAACTCTCTTAAAGACAGCAGACTTGCTGCGGCGCTCGAAAAATATGCGGGCAGAGTTAAGCTTTCCATGGCAAAAGTGCCCCTCGTGGTGTTCGCCGCGCGCACCTCGCCCTCGAAAACTATGCTCGATATGACAAAATTTTTGAAATTTGCCGTAAGTTTTAACTAAAATTCGCCAAAAAGATTTGCTATCGCGGTTAAAATATTATATAATTATGTTTGATATTTTTTAAACGACTATCGGAGTAACGATTTATGAAGAAGAAAACAATTGTAAGTGCAATTCTTGCCTCGTCATTAACGCTTGCCGCAACGCTTGGCGGTTGCTCGCTCGTAACCAAGAACGTAAACGCGGACTTAAAGCAGGAAATTGCCGAAATTAATATTACGAAAACCGAGGCTTTCGACAAGGAGTTCGAAAAGACGTTCGAAAATTACGGCGCCCAATACTCGCAATATAAAGAACTGCTCGGCACTACAAAGATTCTTAAAAGGGAACTTTTATCATATTTTGTTACTACGGGTTATTCTTTATATCAGCAGAACGGCTCTTATAAAACCACCTTCGAACAGCTTGTAACGCAGCTTGTAAACACCGCGGCGGTAACCCAGTATGCTGCAACCTATCTGTTGCAGTACAAAATGGCGCACACCGACGGCAAAACGGCGGAGCAGGTGCTTGCGGAATTCCTTGCATATGACAGCGATTTGGGCAGATACGAATATCTTCTCGGCGGCAAGGACAGCATAGACGTTAAGGTTGCCGAATACAATTTGAGATATTCTATAAACGCCGCGCTCGACACTTACGAAACCACGATTTTAAAAATCGAATCGTCCTCGGCGGGCTCCGATACCCGCACGGCGCCCACGGGTGTTGACACTGAGCAGGAAGACTACTTCCCCGCAATGAAAAATCCCAACGGCGACGGTTATCTTGACAAGCTCGGCAACGTTACGGATAAGTTGGAAGAAGCGGCGATAGATTACAACATTTACACCGGCTATAAGCTGGACGACAACAACGATTACTCTTTGGCAAAAAGCGGCGAATACCAAAATTCCCGCAGCAAAGATTTGGCGGAAAAGAGCACCCGCGCAACTAGAATAAGGGCTTATAACCGTTTCGTAAGCGGCTTTGTCGGCTACGGCTTAATCGACGCGCGCACGGAGGATATTAAAGACGTAAGAAATCTTCAATACGTACAGTCGCAATATCTTTCCCAGCTCAAATCGCGCGTGATTAATAAATATTATGAATTGTTCGAGGAAGAGCAGGTAGAAAAGCTTAAAGGCGACAATTATGCTTATATCGAGGCGAGATATCAGGACGCGCTTTCGGAGCAGGTAACCGCAAACAGCACCGAAGACGCTTTTGCAACCGCAATGGGCAACATTTCGGATACGTCTTTCACGCTCTACGTTCCCGAAGCGGAAAACGGCGGCAAATTCGGCTTTGTTTACAACATCTTGCTTCCGTTCTCTTCGGCGCAGAGCCTTGGGCTTTCGGCGGTTAAAAAGGAAACCGACGCCAACAAAAACCCTTATATCGACAACGATATCGACAGCGGCTACACCGCAATGTATTACGAATACAGAAACACGCTTTTAAATAACATAACCTCCACCGACCAGCGCAAGCCTTGGTTCGACGGCGCAACGGAATACGCTTTTAAAGCGCCCGAAGGTTTTAATTATTACAACGGCGGCAACGACGAACGCGATTGGCTGTTCTTCGAAAACAATCTTACAAAAACCGACAGATACGAAAACCTCGACAAGTACGACGGCAGATATTCTTACAACGGCTGGGTTGAAAAGACCGAAAGCGGCAAATACAGCGTTCACCCTTACGCAATCGATATCGACGGAATGCTTAAAGAATTCTCGGCATATATTGATTATGTATTGGGCACTTCCAACAACGTAACTTACCTTCCCGACGAAAACGGCGTAACTTATAACGGCACGAAGAACGACGCGTATTACGCTTACAGCGGCGACGCTTTCTATAAAAACGGCGGCGCCAAGAACGACAGCGGCAAAGTCGAACTCGACTATTCAAAGCTTCTCTACGCTTACGGACAGGTAAACGTAACCGAAGACGGGAACACTTCGCCCGAACAGCTTCGCGCAAATACCTTAAACAAGGATACCAAGCAGTATAAGGTAATGTCCGCGGTAAACGAACTGCAATATGCATATACCACCGATACTGGCGTTTTGTCGCAGTATATCGGCTACACGGTAAACGCGGGCGACACCAACTATATTAAGGAATTCGAATATGCTTGCCATAAGGCTGTTAATAACGGCACAGGTTCGTTTGCGGTTTGCGCGGGCGACTACGGCTGGCACCTCATTTACGTAACCTACGCTTACGACCTTGCTCAGGTTGAGGGCGGCGAGTACGACGGTGAAGTTTACAAGCCCGACTGGACAAAAATCGATACCAAGGGCACCTTCGAGAATTTGTTCTACGAGTGGATTAAGAGCAACGACGTTTCCGAAACCTCCACGACGATAAGCAATAAATTAGTAACCATGTTCGTCACCGACGACACCGTAACCAAGCACGAAAGCAGATACAGCGATTATTTGAACTGGGATAATAAATAATTAAGTAATGAAAATCTGGCAAGCAGCCGTTTTAGGACTTATCCAAGGTCTTACCGAATTTTTACCCGTTTCGTCGTCCGGACACATAGCCTTCTTTCAAGGCGTGTTCGGAATAAACGACGCCGATATAGCTCTGTTTTTTACGATAATTTTACATTTAGGCACGCTTGTGGCGGTGTGCGCGGTGTTTTATAAGGATATAATCAGTCTTTTCAAAAAGCCGTTTCACACCTTGGGATATTTGGTAATCGCCACAATTCCCGCCGCGGTAACGGGGCTTTTGTTCGAATTTTTGCACCTTGACGACGTGTTTTTCGGCGAATACATGGGGATTTTCCTCGGCGTGTTCTTTTTGATAACCGCGTCTTTGCTGTTTGCAACCGAAATGATTGCAAAGCGAAGGGCAAGGGTTTTGCCGCTCTGCTTTAAAACGGTAATCCCCATGGGCATTGCGCAGGCGTTTGCGGTGCTTCCGGGGATATCCCGCAGCGGCTCCACAATCTGCGCGGGCACGATAGCGGGGTGCGAAGCCGAAGAAGTTTCAAAATTTTCGTTCATAATGAGCATACCCGTAATCCTCGGCAGCTTTTTCGTCGAGCTGATTATAGGGCTAAAAAACCACGAAATCCAAAATTCGTTTGCTGCGGGCGGCGCCGAACTCGGCGTGTCTGTTGCGCTCGGTTTTATAATTTCGGCAGTGGCGGGCTTTTTTGCAATCAAACTTATGCTCAAAGTCATAAAAAAAGCCAATTACAAGTGGTTCAGCCTGTATCTGGTGCTAATCGCAATAGCAAGTTTTGTTTTGCACTTTACATATTTCAACGTTTAATTAAAAAAGGACTTGGAAAATACCAAGTCCTTTTTTTGCGTTCTATTTTTTAATAATCAGTTCTTCCAAGCAAAAAATCCACGCTTACGGAAAAAGTTTCGGCAATGTTCAACAGCGTGTCAAAGTCGCACTCGCGTTGTCCGCCTTCCCAATATGCAATCAGCCGCACCGAAACGTTCAGCTTTTCGGCAAGCTCCGCGCGCGACATTGCGTTTTCCGTTCGCAAATCTCTCAATCTTTCGTTAAATTTGTTCATATTCACATTTTAGAACATTTTGTTCCGAAACGGTTGACGGGGAACAAATTGTTCATTATAATTATGTGCGAAAATAAAATTTTTTCTCGGAGGAAGAATGGAAGAGATTTTAAGGGTAGAGGGGTTGAAAAAGACCTTCAAGCTCACGCGGAAGCAACAAAAGTCCGAAGGCACAAACCTTTCGGTTAAAATCGCCGTCAACGACTTGTCTTTCACCGCCTACCGCGGCGAAATTTTCGGGCTTCTCGGTCCCAACGGCGCGGGTAAAACCACAACGCTTAGAATGTTGGCAACGTTAATAAAGCCCGACAGCGGCAACGCTTTTATCGACGGCAAAAGCATAGTTACCGACGACGAAGCCGTCCGCCGCAAAATAGGCTTTTTGACGAGCGAATTAAAACTTGAAGAGTTTTTCACGCCCAATTACATTTACGACTTTTTCAGCGAGCTTTACGGCGTGGAAAAGCATGCCGCGCAACAACGAAAATGCGAGCTGTTTTCAAAATTCGGCATAGATAAATTTGCCGAAATAAAAATCGCCAACCTTTCCACTGGCATGAAGCAAAAAATTTCGCTCGTGATTTCAATCGTTCACGACCCCGATTTCATCATTTTCGACGAACCGACAAACGGCTTGGACGTGCTCACGGCAAAGGTTGTAACCGACTTTTTGCTCGAACTGAAAGCCGCGGGCAAAACGATTATTTTGTCCACGCATATTTTCAGCCTTGTTGAAAAGCTGTGTGACAGAGTGGGCGTAATAATAGACGGCAGGCTCGTCGCGCTTGATTCCCTTGAAAACCTCACAAAGGAAAAGAATTTGGAGGATACGTTCTTCGATTTATATTCAAAAACCGTCGCGCCCGAAGCGACGAAAGGGGGCTGGTTATGAAAAACATACTCACCTTAATCAAAAAAGAATTTTCACGCTTTTTCAAAGACAGAAGAATGATAATAACCGTTCTTTTACCCGGCGTTTTAATCTACGCGCTGTATTCGCTTATGGGTACGGTGTTTACCAAAATGAGTAAGCCCGACGAAACTTACGTTCCCACTGCGATTGTGGTGGATTTGCCCGCGGAGCTCGCCGCGCCCGTAAACGCAATGTTTAAGGTTTCCGAAGAAAAATTGACGGAGGAAGAGGCGCAGGCAAAGGTAGCCGAAGAAAGCGTAGACGTAGCCTTTGTTTTTATCGCCGCGCCGCAGGGTAAACCCGAAGTGCGTGTGTTTTACAATTCGATAAGCGACAAGTCAAGCTCGGCGTACGTGCTTGCAACAAGCCTTTTGGCGGCGTATCAAAACCCCGCGTTCGTAATAAACGCCTCGCCCGACGTCAAATACGATTTGGCGGAGGACAGGGATATGGCGACGAAAATGCTTTCGATGCTCGTGCCGCTGTTGATGTTCGCCATGCTCGCGTCGGCATGCATGGCTGTCGCGCCCGAGTCGATTGCTGGCGAAAAGGAGCGGGGCACCATGGCAACCATGCTAATCACCCCCGTGAAAAGGTGGCAAATTGCGCTCGGCAAAATAATAAGCTTAACCGTTTTTGCGCTACTTAGCGGACTTTCAAGCTTTATCGGCGTAATTTTGTCGCTGCCTAAGTTGATGGGCGGCTTCGTCGCAACAGACGTGCTTCCTTACGGCGTGGGGGATTATTTTATGCTGTTCGGGCTGATTATTTCAATAGTTTTGGTAATAATTTCCGCCTTTTCCGTTTTATCGGCGCTTGCAAAGAGCGTAAAGGAGGCTGGCTCGCTCATTACGCCGCTTATGATGGTAATCGTCCTTTTGGGCGTGGTTTCAATGTTTGTTTCGGCTTCGCCGTCTTTGGGGCTGTTCGCAATTCCCCTTGTCGGCAGCGGGCTTGCAATTTCGGGCATAATGGCGCTAACCGCAACCCCGCTCGCCGTGGGGCTTGCAATTATTTCAAACGTAGCCGTCGCCGCCGCGCTCGTAGTGCTTTTGGCATTTATGTTCAAAAGCGAGCGCATAATGTTCAAAAAATAAAATTTAAAAAGAATACGCCCGCGGACATATAAATGTCCGCGGGCGTTTAAATTGCTAAAATAAAAGCTGTGCAGCCTTCGTCGCCGAAACAAACCGAAACGTAAACCTTACAGGTGGCTCCTCCAAAGCTACCTCATGGCACACCGGCGGGACTGTTTAGTGCTGCTACATCCCTGTCCTGACACGGTTCGCAGTTGCCGGTTGCATAAGACCTTGCTATCAACACCCCTTATAAGGCGCGGCTTTCCATTTGTTTCGTCTAAAAAGGCATTCGGTCCTGCTATAGCGGATTGCAGGTACAGGGTGCCGCTAACTCCCCACTTAGCACAGTAACGCTATTTTAGCAGATTAATTTCAATTTTGCAAGCAAATTTGCCCCGCGGCGTATTTTTAACTTTAAATGGTAATAGCTTGACTTTTTTAAGTCTATAACCTACAATGTTAAAAACGAAAAGAGGTGTACTATGGCGGAAAATTGTTCGCACGATTGTTCTTCATGCGGCGAAAACTGTTCGTCGAGAGATAAAAAAAGTCTTTTGAAAAAACCGCACCAAATGAGCGATATAAAAAAAGTAATCGCGGTTGTTTCGGGCAAAGGCGGCGTGGGTAAATCCATGACGTGCGCGCTCCTTGCCGCGGCAGCCCAGAATTCGGGCAAAGTAACCGCCGTTATGGACGCAGACATAACAGGCCCTTCGATTCCCCGCATGTTCGGCGTAACCGAGCGCGCAACGGGCAGCGACAACGGCATTTTGCCCGTCGTAACCGAAGGCGGAGTGCAGGTTATGTCCATGAACGTGCTTCTCGAAAACGAGGCAGACCCCGTGGTTTGGCGCGGCTCGTTAATTTCGGGCACGGTATTGCAGTTCTGGACCGACGTAATCTGGACGGGCGTTGATATAATGTTCATCGACATGCCCCCCGGCACGGGCGACGTGCCCTTAACCGTGTTCCAAAGCATTCCCATCGACGGCGTAATCGTCGTCACCACCCCGCAGGATTTAGTGGGAATGATTGTGCAAAAAGCGGTTAATATGGCGCAGATGATGAATGTTCCCATTTTGGGCATTGTCGAAAACATGAGCTATATAAAGTGCCCCGACTGCGGCAGAAAAATTTCGGTGTTCGGCGAAAGCAACGTGGACGCAATCGCAATGGAAAACGGCATACCCGCCGTAGCTAAATTGCCAATCGACCCCGACTTAACCAAAGCCGCCGACGGCGGAAGGATAGAGGAGCTCGAAGACAACCCGCTTTCCGACTTCTTAACCAAAATAACCAAAAAATTAAAGTAAACAAACAGCGCGCAGCTTAGTCTGCGCGCTTATATTTTTTCAAGTCCAGCAAGATAGTCTATACTTACTCCAAAAAATTCTGCAATTTTTACAAGATTTGAAAGCGTTGGTTCGCAACGGTTTAGTTCCCAAAGACTTATAACTGACTTTCCCACGCCAAGCTCTTTTGCGAGTTGGATTTGACCTATATTTTTTTCTTGCCTTAATTCTTTAAGTTTTTCTCCAAAACTTTCCTGCATAACAATATTTTCCCACAATTCTGGGAAATATGCTTGACTTCCCAGAATAATGGGAATATAATTAAGGAAAAATACAAAGGAGAAATTTTATGTTTTGCAAAAATTGCGGGGCAGAAATCGACGACAACGCGGTGGTATGTCCCAAATGCGGAGTAGCTGTGCACCAAACTATGAGAACCGCCGCAGACGATGCTCCCAATACCGGTTTTATGGTACTTAGTATTTTCTTCCCTTTAATAGGCTTTATTTTATATTTGGTATGGCATACCGAAAGCCCTTTAAAGGCTAAGTCTTGCGGGAAGGGCGCCATAATCGGAATAATAATAGGGGTAGTCCTTGGGGTTGTCCTTGGAATAATTTACGGTTCGCTTATAGGCAGTATGCTTGGTAGCATTTATTAATTTATAATTTAGCGGCGCGCGGTATTTAAACCGCGCGCCGTTTTTTCAATCCTTTTTTTCGGGCAAAAACTTCCAATAGCGCACGGGCATACTGCGTTTCATTTGCTTTTCGTGCGGGCGTTCATTTATGTTTACCGCCTTATAATACTTTTTCCACAAATTTTCAAACGCGCGCTCGTATTCCGAAAGATAAACTTCCGCCTCGCCAACGTAGCCCGTTATCCACTCCTTGCCGTTGTACATTCCCGCGGTTTTGCGCTTTAAATCGTGAATTACAAACCTTTCCGACTTAAATCTTTCAACAAAGTGCGGCATAAGCATGTCAGTTATATCGTTGTCGGGGGAGTAGGGGGCGTAAAGCGTTCCGTCCGCGCTTTCCATAAACCGCAAAAGCCCTTTAATTCTGTGCGTTTCGCCCGTAACCTTATATAAAAGGTCGTTAAATTCAATCACTTCGGGCAGGTTATAAGCCTTTTTTACGGGCGATTTGTGCCTTATCAACGCTTTTATATACTCAAACGCCGTCTGTTCCTTTAATCCGTCGCAGCTCCGCAAAACGCAGTTAATATCGTCAACGGCTTCCTTGTCCAAAGCGTCAAGTCTGTCTGTTACACGCCCGCATTTTTCGCCGTCCGTTTCCACGTTTACAACCTCGCTGTCCAAAGAAAGCTGAACGTCGCTGTTCGAAGTAATTATGCAGTTCTTTTCGGGATAAGCCAAAAACACCGCCGTGTAAAAGCATGCTTCAGTGCCGTCGCAAATAAAAATTTTCATATTTCACCGGTAAGAGCCGAAAGCGCGGCGGAAGGGGTGGAAAACATGGAAATTTGTTCGCTGACTTCGCTTTGTCCGTCCAAAAGCAGCGAATATTTCACTTGCGCAAAGCTGTCCGTGCCGAAAAATTTCCCCCCGCAGGTAATAAAGTGCTTGGCTCTCTTTAATACTATGCGCATTTTTGCAAGGTTATCAAAGCCTATTTTCGAAAATTTTCTTGCTTCTACAATTTTATATGCGCTTTTCGCGCCAATCCCCGGCACGCGCAAAAGCGTTTCAAGCGGCGCGGTGTTTATTTCCACGGGGAAAAGGTGCATGTTTTTAAGCGCCCACGCGCACTTCGGGTCGTATTCCGCCGAAAGGTTTTCGTTTTCTCCGCAAATTTCGCTTACGTCAAAGCCGTAAAAGCGTATAAGCCAGTCCGCCTGATAAAGTCTGTGTTCCCGCAAAAGCCCCGCGCCCACCGCGGGCAGCTTGCTGCTTTGCACCACGGGCACGTAAGAGGAGTAATAAACGCGTCTCATGTCCATGTTGCGGTAAAGCGCCTCGGTCAGCTTTAAAATCTGTCCGTCCGTTTCGGGCGAAGCGCCTATAATCATCTGCGTCGTCTGCCCCGCGGGAATAGTCTTACGCCGCAGCTTGTTAAATTTTTCATAATCCACGGCGTCTTTTAAGCTCTTCATGGGTAGCAGCAGGCTTTGCTTCGTCTTTTGCGGCGCAAGCAGTTTAAGCGATTTTTCGCTCGGCAGCTCTATGTTATAGCTCATTCTGTCAACAAGCTTAGCCGCTTTCATTAAAAGCTCCTCGTCGGCGTGCGGTATGCCCTTCAAATGAACGTAACCGTTAAAGTTATAAACCTTTCTAAGCTTTAAAACCGTTTCGCACAAAAGCTCCATAGTGCGGTTGGGGCTTTCGAAAACGGCGGAGGAAAGGAACAAGCCTTCAATATAGTTGCGCTTATAAAAATTAACTGTCAGCTCGCAAATTTCGTCGGGGGTAATTCTTGCCCGCCTTACGTCCGCGCTTTTGCGGTTCGGGCAATATTCGCAGTCGTAAAGACATTCGTTGCTCATTAAAATTTTGAGCAGCGAAATGCATCGCCCGTCGGGCGTAAACGAGTGGCAAATTCCGCCGACGGAGCCGTTTCCAAGCCCGCCCGCGCGGTTCTTTCTCGAAGAGCCGGATGAGGAGCAGCTTACGTCGTATTTTGCGCTTTCGGTTAAAATTTCAAGAGTTTCGGCGTTCAACATAGTTCTTTACCAAAAATAAACAAATGTTTACAGGTTGAATTATACGCATAAACGGACAAAATGTCAAGATTTTTCCGCGTTGACTTATAAAAATTTTTATGCTACACTTTATTTATGACAGAATACAAAAAATACAGGCGCGGCGAAACCTTCGGCTATTCCATAATAGCAGAGGGCAAAGAGGTCGGCGTTATGGAGTATAAGGACTTTTGGGACGGCATGCCCTATTTAAGCCTCGTCAGGCTTGAAGAAAATTACAGAGGAAAGGGCATAGGCTCACGGGCAATAAAATTTCTCGAAGAGCAGTTAAGGGCGCAAGGCGCTAAAGCTTTGCTTACTTCAACGCAGTCAAACGAGAGAGGGCAGCACTTTTACAGAAAGCTCGGTTTTGCGGAAAGCGGTTGTTTAATACTCGAAAACACGCCGTTTAAGCAGCCTATGGAAATGTTTTTTATAAAGGTTTTGTAATTTTCACAAATATTTCATTATAAAATTAATTTGTTTTTATTTACGCGGTTTATTATTAAAGTATAAAAGGAATAACCGCGCAATCACGGCAAGAGGAGAGTTTTATGAAAGTACTTATTGTGGACGACGAAGAGATGATTAGGGGCGTTTTAAAGGAATACGTCGAATTCGAGGGCGGCACGGCTTTCGAGGCGGCGGACGGCATGCAGGCGGTTAAAATGTGCCGCGACAACGACTTCGATATCATTTTAATGGACGTAATGATGCCCAAACTCGACGGGTTTTCCGCCGTTAAGGAAATCAAAAAAATCAAAAATATCCCCGTCATAATGCTTTCGGCGCGCGGCGAGGAATACGACAAGCTGTTCGGCTTTGAAATCGGCGCCGACGACTATGTTACAAAGCCCTTTTCACCCAAAGAGGTTATGGCGCGCATACACGCAGTGTTAAAGCGCGGCGCGCAGGAAACACAAAACGACGTTATCACGTTTGAAGGCTTAACCATAGACATGGTGGGCAGAAACGTTTACGTCGACGGCGAAAAGGCGGAGCTTACCCCCAAGGAATACGAAATTTTATTTTATTTCGTTAAAAACAAGGGGATTGCGCTCACCCGCGAAAAGCTTTTAATGGACGTGTGGGGCTTCGATTTTTACGGCGACGACCGCACGGTGGACACGCACATAAAAATGCTGCGCTCCAATTTAAAACAATACAGAAAATTCATCGTTACTTTAAGAGGACTCGGTTACAAATTTGAAGTCTGAAAACGTTAAGCAAACTAAAAATAAAAAGCCCCCCAAAAAGCTGAAAAGCGTAAACTTTACCATGTGGGGCTATTTTTGCATACTCGCGGTTTTTTTGATATTCGCCTTAGAACTCGTGTTTTATTCGGTTGTTGCGGGCACGTTCGGCAATCAGGCGCGGCAAAGGGTCGAGCGTATAGGCAAGGAAGTTTGTATGGAAATTCGGGCGGGCTTCCCAGTAAACGATTTAAGCTTGCGCAGATATGCAAGCGACGGAGTTTACGTATATATTCTCGATAGCCGCGGCAACGTGCTTTCACCGCAAACGCCTGCGGCGGAAGTAGACGAAAAAGTGGTAACCGAGCTTTTAAATTACCTCGGCGGTTACGGCGCGGGCAGCGAAATTATATTCCGCGCGGGCGAAGGCATAAACTACGGCGCAAAGCTTGGCGCGGGACGAAACGAGCATTACGTGCTGGCAACGTATTCGTTAAGCATAGTAAAGGAAACGGTCGGCACGTTGCAGCTATATCTTTTTATAGTTGGCGTGGTTATCCTTGCGCTGTCGTTTTTGATTTCGTATCTTATTTCCCAAAAAATCACGCGCGGGCTTAAAAGTATGTCATCTGCCGCCGCCGAACTTGCCAAGGGCGATTATACAGTTAAATTCACAAACGTAGATTATAAAGAAATGGCGCAGCTTTCCGACACGCTCAACCACGTGCGCGACGAGGTGAAAAAGAGCGAGGACTTCCAGCGCGAAATTCTTGCAAACGTAACGCACGATTTAAAAACGCCGCTCACCATGATAAAGGCTTACGCTTCCATGATTAGGGAAATTTCGGGCGACAACAAGGAAAAGCGTGAAAAGCACTTAAAGGTAATCGAGGACGAGGCGGATAGGCTTACGGGGCTTGTAAACGACGTTTTAAGCGTTTCAAAGCTTCAGTCCAACCTCGACGTAATCAACCCCAAGGTGTTCAACTTAACCGAACTCGTTTACGGCATAATCAATAAATTCGGCTATTTGCAGGAAACGAACGGTTATAGCTTTATGCTCGACATAGACAAAGACCTTTACACACGCGCCGACGAAGAGAAGATAAAACAGGTTATCTACAATCTGCTGGGTAACGCCGCGAACTACACGGGCGAGGACAAAACCGTTTATATAAGCTTAAAACAGAGCATGGACGGGCAAAGAATTAAGTTTTGCGTGCGCGACACGGGCAAGGGCATAGAGGAAAAGGATTTAAACGAAATCTGGAACAGATATTATCGTGTAAAGGAAAACCATAACCGCCCCGTAAAGGGCACGGGCTTGGGGCTGAATATTGTTAAGGTAATTTTAACAAACCACGCCTTCGACTTCGGCGTGGAAAGCAAAATAAACCAAGGCTCTGCGTTTTGGGTGGATTTTCCCTCCGTGCCTTCAGCAATCGATATTACCAAAGAGTAAAATAAAAGTAATAAACTCCCGCAAACCGCGCGGGGGTTTTAAATTGCAAAAAATTTGTCATAAACGTAAAACGGCGACAATAAAATTGTGAAAATTTGATAAAAATTTACGCGCAATCCGTGAGCGCATTTTACATTTAACACTATTTATTGTAATATAATGTAAATATTGACAGTAAGGAGTAGAAAGGTAGTAATTTAATGTTCAAATTGTACAAAAAACTAAGACCGATAGACTGGGTTCTGCTCGTAATTTTAGTCGGGCTTACGGTGTTGCAGGTTTATTGCACCATGACGCTCGCCGACTTCGTGCAGGAAATTATTAAAGACATAACGCTTTTGCCGTACGGTATGTCGACCACGGGCGATATATGGTATCACGGCGGAATGATGCTGCTGGTTGCGGCGGGCAGTATGGGCTGCCAGATTTGCGTGGGGCTTATTTCGTCCTTCGTTTCTTCAAACCATTCGGCAAATATCCGTTCAGCAATCTATAAAAAGGTAGACGGGCTTTCCATATTCGAGCGCGAAAAGTTTTCAACGCCGTCGCTCATAACCCGCACCACCAACGACGTGCAGCAAGTGCAGATGGCAAACATCTTAATGTTGAGAATGGCGGTTGCCGCTCCCATAACGGCAATATGGGCGGTTTGCAAAATTCAGGCGGCAAGCACGCAGCTAACCATTGCAACTGCCGTTGCCGTAGTTCTTCTAATAGTCTTTTTAATGCTTTTAATGATTTTCGTAATGCCCAAATTCAAAATCATGCAAAAGCTTGTGGACGGGCTTAACGGTGTTTCGCGTGAGAACTTAACGGGTTTAAGGGTGGTGCGCGCTTATAACGCCGAAGCTTATCAGGAAAAGAAGTTTGGCGAAGCCAACGAAAAAATAACCAAAACCCAGCTTTTCACAAGCAGAATGATGTCGCTTTTGTCGCCCGTAATGATGCTCATTATGAACGGCATAACGCTTGCAATCTACTGGCTTGGCGCAACGCTTATAAACGCGGGCGACCTCGACCTTGCCACGATGACGGCGTTCACAATGCTTGCGTCGCAGATAATTATGTCGTTCATGATGTTAATGTTTATGTTCGTGCTTATGCCCCGCGCGCAGGTTTCCGCATCGCGTATAAACGAAGTGCTCGAAACAAAGTCGTCTATCATTGATTCCGAAACGGACGCGGAGCGTACCGAAGTCGGCACGCTCGAATTCAAAAACGTTTCGTTTTCCTATCCCGACGGCGATTTGCCCGTGGTTAAAAACGTAAGCTTTAAGGCGAATAAGGGCGACACAATCGCGTTTATCGGCTCTACGGGCAGCGGTAAATCCACGCTCGTCAATCTCGTGCCCAGATTTTTCGACGTAACCGAAGGGCAAATCTTAATCGACGGCGTAGACGTTAAAACGATAAAGCAAAAAACCTTGCGCAAATTAATAGGCTACGTTCCGCAAAAGGGCGTGCTGTTCACGGGCACCGTGCGCGAAAATATCGCTTTCGGCAATCCCGATTTATCCGAAGAGGAAATAATCGCCGCGGCAAAGGCGGCGGAAGCGGACGAATTTATCATGCAAATGGAAAAGGGTTACGATTCCGAAATTTCCCAAGGCGGAAAAAACGTGTCGGGCGGACAAAAGCAAAGGCTTTCAATCGCCCGCGCGGTTGCGGTTAAACCCGAATTCTTTATCTTTGACGACAGCTTTTCCGCGCTCGACTATAAAACGGACAAAAAGGTGCGCGAAAACTTGAAAACAGTCGCCGCGGGCGCAACGAAATTAATCGTAGCCCAGCGTATAGGCACGATAATGGACGCAAACAAAATAGTTGTGCTCGACAAGGGCGAAGCTGTGGGCATAGGCACCCATCAGGAATTGCTTAAATCGTGCGACGTCTACCGTGAAATAGCGTTATCCCAGCTTTCAAAGGAGGAACTCGGCATATGAAACATAACGGCAATCAGTCGCAAATAACCGCAGCGCCTCCCGTAAAAGGCGCAAAAAGCGGCAAGGGTAACTTAAAACAGCTTTTAAAGGCGTTAAAGCCTTACACGGTTCACATTATTCTTTCGTTTATTTTTATAACCGTTTCAACGGTTTTGTCGGTGCTTGCCCCGCAATGGGTTAAAATGCTGACTAACGAAATTAACGACAACGCATTAAAGCAGACGATTAATCTTGAAACAATCGCGAATTTTGCAATTATTCTCGTAATTTTCTACGCGTGCAACGCGCTGTGCAACTACGTTTCAAACTTTATAATGGCAACGGTTACGCAAAAATTCACGCGCCAAATCCGCGCCGATATTTCGCACAAAATCAACCGCGTGCCGTTAAAATATTTCGATTCCCACCAATACGGTGACACGCTGTCCGTAATCACCAACGACGTCGACACGGTAGGGCAGTCTATGGACCAGGCGATATCGTCCTTCTTCTCGTCGGTTACAATGCTGATAGGCGTGCTTGTGGCGATGTTCGTAACCGCTTGGCAAATGGCGCTCACGGTTTTGTTAATCGTGCCTTTAATGATTGTTCTTTTAATGATAATCACAAAAATCGCACTGCCGCAGTTCAAGCGCAATCAGGAATATCTGGGCGAGCTTAACGGCAAGGTAGAGGAAAACTATTCGGGGCAAACGGTTATTCAGGCGTTCGGCGCGGGCGAAAGAAAAACCGCCGAGTTTGAAAAGTCCAATACAACCATGCGTAAGGCGGTGTTCAAGGCTCAAACGCTTGCGGGTATAATGCAGCCCGCAATGAACTTCGTTTCTTACTTTGCTTATGCCGCGGTTTGCGTGGTTGGCGGCTTGCTTTTAAACGACAAGGCAATTTCCTTCGGCACGATTTCAGCCTTTTTAATTTACATCAACCTCTTCCAAAGCCCCATGAGCCAGCTTGCGCAGGCTATGAATAACCTGCAAATGGCGGCGGCGGCTTCGGCAAGGGTTTATGAATTTTTAAGTCAGGAAGAGCTTTCAGACGAAAGCGAAAAATCCCGCAAGCTTTTAACCTGCGGCGAAGTAACCGAAAACGGCAAAAGCTCGGCTGGTAATTTCGTGGGCGTGGTCAAGGGCGACGTGGAGTTCAAAAACGTAAGGTTCGGCTACACTCCCGACAGAATTATAATCCCCGACTTTTCCGCAAAAATAAAGGCGGGCATGAAGGTTGCAATCGTCGGGCCTACGGGTGCGGGAAAAACCACTCTCGTAAACCTTTTAATGCGCTTTTACGAGCTTTCGGGCGGCGACATAACCATCGACGGGGTTTCTATTCAGGATATGCCGCGCGAAGAAATTCACGATATTTTCGGTATGGTCTTGCAGGATACCTGGATGTTCGAAGGCACTATAAGGGAAAATCTTCTGTTCTCGAAAACGGGCGTTTCCGACGAGCGGCTTGACGAAATCTGTAAAGAAGCGGGGATTTATCACTATATCCACACGCTCCCCGGCGGACTTGACTTTTACGTCGAAAACGAGTCGAGCATATCGGGCGGCCAAAAGCAGCTTTTAACAATAGCCCGCGCCATGGCCGAGAATTCGCCGCTCCTCATTCTGGACGAGGCAACCTCAAACGTGGACACGCGAACGGAAGAGGTAATCCAGCGCGCCATGGATAAGCTGACGGAAGGGCGCACAAGCTTTGTTATAGCTCACCGCCTTTCCACAATAAAAAACGCCGATTTAATCCTCGTAATGCGCGACGGAAACATAATCGAGCAAGGCAATCACAACGACTTAATGGAGCAAAACGGCTTTTACGCAACGCTCTACAATTCGCAGTTTGCCGCAAATTGATAATAAAAAAATAAGCGGGGACGCCCAAAGGCGTCCCCGCTTTAATTTTAGTTACAACCGCATCCGCAGCCGCAACCGTTGCCGTTACCGCACAACAGGTTTGCAAGCGTGCCGTTCTTCCACATGCTGTAAATCAGAGCGATAAGAATGGGGGTGCAGCTACCGGAGAGCACGCCCTCCAAACCGTTTCCGCTGCAGCTTGCCGCAATAAGTAAAAGAATTAATATCCAGAGGCAGCTGTTGGAGCCGCAACCTGAAAAGATGTTCATATGTTTCCTCCTTTATTGTCTGCATGGCGGTATGTAATCAGTTTTTTGTTTTTTTCCATGCAGCTTTCGTTCCGAGTTTTTTCTCGGATTCCGTATATTAAATAATATTTAATCGCGCGTAAAAATGTTACTTTTTCGTCCATTTGCTTGCAAAATCAAAGGGCTGTGTGTTAAAATAATTTAAACGCCCGCAAGGGCTTAAAAAAGGTACTTTCGGCGGATATGTTTCAATCCGACCGTGCGGAAAAGGGCTTAAAAGTTCTTTTTCGGGGTATAATATTTTATTGTCGCTGATATTCCTTTAAGGAAATCAGACGGAGGTTTTTTATGAAAAAGGAAAAAAAGCAGTTTTTTTCCGCGAGAAACATAACCTTTCTCGCAGTTTTGACGGCGCTTGTAGTGGTGCTGCAGCTTTTCGGGAGCTATATTAAAATTGGCTCCACACCCATAAGCTTTGTTTTGGTGCCTATAATTTTGGGCGGAATGTTGCTCGGAATTTGGGCGGGGCTCTTTTTGGGGCTGTTGTTCGGTTTTATGGTTTTAATGACCGCCATTGCCGGATTTGACCCCTTTACGCTGGCTCTTTTGCAAATGAACCCTGTAATGACCGTAATTTTGTGTCTTTTAAAAGGCGGCGCGGCAGGCTTTGTTTCGGCAATTCTGTTTAAAATAGTTAAAACCAAAAATAAATACGCGGCAATTTTCGTTGCGGCGGTTGCCGCGCCCGTAATAAATACGGGTATATTTGTAGGCGGCGGATTTATTATCGTCGATACTATTAAAGAGGTGTTTAATTCGTTCGGTACCGATTTAACGGGCGTTTCGCCGATTTATATAATTTTTGTTCTTTGCGTCGGGGTAAATTTCTTTATCGAACTTGCCGTAAATTTAATTTGCGCCCCCGCGCTGTATACGGTTGAAAACGTTGTGGAAAATCAAATACTTAAAAAGAATTCCGCAAAAAATAATAAAGAAGCAGTAAACAATGATAATCTGTCTTGATATAGGTAACACAAACATTAAATACGCCGTTTTCGACGGGGACAACCTTTTAATTTCCTTCCGCGTCGCAACCGAGCACAAAAAGACTTCCGACGAGTACGGCGGTCAGCTTTTAAGTATTCTCGGCAACAATAAAATCAAGCCTGAGGACATAACGGGCGGAATAATTTCCTCCGTCGTGCCTCAGCTCGATTACACGCTTGAAAAAATGTGCCGTGTATATCTCAATATCAAGCCGCTTTTGCTCGCTCCGGGGCTTAAAACGGGCTTGAATTTAAAGGTGGATAACGCAAAGGAAGTAGGTGCCGACAGAGTTGTAAACAACGTTGCCGCGGTTAAAAAATACGGTTATCCGCTTATTATAATCGACTTTGGCACGGCGACAACCTTCAACGTTATCGACAGAAAGAGCGAATTTATAGGCGGAGTAATCGCCCCCGGCATAAAAGGCTCGCTCGACAGCCTTGTAAACGGCACGGCAAAGCTTCCGAGGGTTGAAATCGAACGCCCCGCAAGCGTAATCGGCAAAAACACTGTTACCAACATGCAGTCGGGCATTGTATTCGGCTTTGCGGGCTTGGTTGAATATATCGTCAAAAAAATCAAGCGCGAAATGAAAGAAGAAAACGTAACCGTCGTCGCGACGGGCGGCTTTTCCGAAATTATCGCCAAAGAAATTTCGTGCATTGACAAGGTGGACAAGTTTTTAACCTTGGACGGACTTAAACATTTATACAATCTTAACAAAACGGAGGGCTGATTATGAAAAAAGTCGGGGTTGCAATTCTCGGGCTGGGCGTCGTCGGCGGCGGCACCTATAAAATACTCACGGAGCACAGGGACTTTTACCGCGAAAACCACGGCATAGATATCACCGTGGAGGGTGTGCTCGAAATTAACCGCGACCGCGCGCTTGCCCTCGGCGTTGAGGAAGATAAAATCGCTTTAAACATAGCCGAAATCTGCTCCAATCCTGAAGTGGATATAGTAATAGAGGTAATGGGCGGAGTAGAACCCGCAAAAACCTTTGTGCTTTCCGCGCTGAATGCGGGCAAGTCGGTTGTTACTTCCAACAAGGAGCTCTTCTGCAAATACAGCCACGTTTTGGAAAAAGCCGCAAAAAAGAACCATTGCGGACTGTTTTACGAGGCAAGCTGCGTTGGCGGCGTGCCCGTAATCCGCGCCATTTTAGACAATTTGCAGGGCAACAAAATCACCTCTTTAATAGGCATAATAAACGGCACCACCAACTACATTTTAACAAAAATGTCCGCGGACGGCGCAGCTTATAAAGACGTTTTAAAGGAAGCGCAAAAGCTCGGCTATGCCGAAGCCGACCCCACGTCCGACGTGGAGGGTTACGACGCTTCTTACAAGCTCTCTATTTTGTCAAGCATCGCTTTCCATACAAAAGTGCCCTACACCGAAATTTACAGAGAAGGCATAACCGAAGTTTCCGCCGAGGATATTGCTTACGGCAACCGTCTCGGCTACGTTTTAAAACTGCTCGCAATAGGCAAGTGCGGCGAAAACGGCATGGAGGTGCGCGTGCACCCCGCTTTCGTCAAAAAAGGGCACCCTCTCGCGGGCGTAAACGACAGCTATAACGCCGTATATATTACGGGCGACAGCGTGGAGGACGTAATGCTTTACGGCAGAGGCGCGGGCGCTCTTCCCACGGGCAGCGCAATTGTCGGCGACGTAATCTATTGCGCAACGCACAACGGCTTTAATTATTCTGCTTTCGACAACACCGAAACCGCCGCGCCAACGACAAAATTCGTTAAAAACTTCGAAAGCGCATATTATTTAAGGCTTGCCGCAGCCGATAAGGCGGGCGTGCTTTCTAAGGTAACCGCAATCTTCGGCAAATACGGCATAAGCATGGCGGAAGTAAAGCAGGAAACCGAGGTTAAAAACGGCGAAGTTCCGCTCATTTTAATAACTCACGTCACGCGCGAAAACAACGTAAACAAAGCGGTGGCGGACGTAAACTCCACTGGCGTAGCCAAAGTCGTTTCGGTAATCCGCACAATTTAACTAAAAATATTATTGTTATAATTATTGCATGTTAAAAATCTTTTGGGACAAGGACAATATTGCATTTGTAGGAAATCAAGTAAATTCAACGGAGCATTCTCATTGTGTTTTGCAAGTGTTTTTAAGCCTTGACGAGCCTCTGCAAGTTACGGTTGAGAACGAGCAAATAAGCGGAAAATGTATTATTATAAATAAAAATGTCCGCCATATTTTTACTTGCGGCAATAAAATCCGATTGTCTGTTTTAATTGAGCCGAGTTCAAATTTTGCAAAAGAATTGATAAAAAAGATTGACGGCAATTATTTGTTATGTGAAAACGGAATCGATATGTTACAGCAAAAAGCCGCTGCGCTTACGGATACAAACGACAAACAACGATATATAGATTTTATACAAGATTTTGCGGAATGTTTAGGCGTTAAAAGAAATTCGGGAGTTTTGGACGAACGTATAACCGCACTTTTGGAAATACTGCAAAACTGCGATTGCTACGACCACACAATAGAAAATTTTGCGAACAGTGTTTGCCTATCGTCAAGCAGATTGTCGCATTTATTCCGCGAACAAATAGGCGTACCGCTAAAAAGTTATATTCTGTTCCACCAACTTGAAAAAACGTTTACGGCATTATTAAACGGTGCAAATATTACTGATGCCGCTATGCTTGCGGGGTTTGACAGCCCGTCGCATTTTTCCGCAACCGTCAAAAAATGGATGGGTATGCCCGTTAGCGCGTCAATAAAAGACAGCGAATTTTTGAAAGTTTTTATTTAGTTGAAACATTATAATCAAAGTATCTATTAAAGGTAGGTACTTTTTTTATGGAAAAATATTTGAAAAGCACGGCTATGCTAAATTATCAAGCACAACAAATAGTCGACTTAATCAACAAACAAAAATGGAACAACTTAAATGAATTTGATAAAATCGGCGCAATTTACGACTATGTTCAAAATAAAATTCTACTCGGTTACAATAAATACGATAATCTTACGGCAACACAAGTTTTAGCCGACGGCATAGGGCAATGCAATACAAAGGCAACTTTAATTATGGCTTTATTACGCGCCGCAGGTGTGCCTTGCAGACTGCACGGCACAAAGGTTACAAAAGTTTTTCAACGCTCTTTAATGCCTAAAATAATGGCTAAACTTGCGCCGCCGTTTATTGTCCACACTTGGGCGGAAGTTTATTACAACGGCAAATGGTTGAGTTTAGAGGGGGTAATAACCGATAAGGCTTACATAACGGGTTTGCAAAAATTAAATCCCGAATATAAAGGGGAATTTTTCGATTATGCCGTTGCTGTAAAAGATTTTAGCAATTTGCAAATTGATTGGAAAGGCGAAAATACGACGGTGCAGCAACAAGCCGTTGTGGAAGATTTGGGCGTATTTGAAACGCCCGACGAATTTTATTCCGAATATAAACAGACATATCGCGGAATTAAAAAGTTTATGTATGAGAATATCGGGAGAAAAATAATGACAAAGAAAGTTGCAAAAATCAGGCAGGTAAAATCACATAAAAAGAAGTAATAAAAGTGCACTATGCTTGCCGTGCTATGCAAAAAAAAGGACGTAAATTGAAAGTGTTCAACTTACGTCCTTTTTGGCGCGGAGAAGAGGATTTGAACCTCCGGACGGCTATTAACCGTCACACGATTTCCAATCGTGCGCCTTAAACCGCTCAGCCATCTCCGCATCGCCGCTCGGCGTTTGCTACCGAGCAGTATTATAATATAAAATTCCGCAAAAAAAATCAAGCGATTTTAAGCCGTTACCCGCACATAAAAAATTTTTCGCTAATTGACTTTTACCCGCGCGGCGGATATAATTAATTTAATTAAAACATTCGGAGAAAGGGTTTGGCAACGACGAAAGACTTTTTAAATTATTTTCTTGAACAATGCGGAAGCGAGGTAACCACCCGCCCGATGATGGGGGAATACCTTGTGTATTTCAACGGCAAGCTCGTGGGGGATATTTGCGACAACCGCGTGCTTTTAAAGCCCGTAAACGCCGCAAAACAGCTTTTACCGAATGCGGAAATGCAGCCGCCGTATGCGGGTGCAAAGCCCATGCTTGTGCTTGAGGATTTGGACGATAAAGAGTTTTTAACCGCGCTTTTTAAAGCCATGTATGAGGAGCTTCCCGCACCCAAACCAAAAAAGAAGGTGCAAAAATGAAAATAATCGACGCGCACGCGCACGTTGCGCAATACGTTGCGGGTTTTACCTCCCGCGGCGAACTCAGAGCGGTAGGACAGGGCAAAGCCCAATACTCCACAGGCGAAATCTTTCAGCTTTTTCCGCCCGAAATGGGGGATATGGGCGTTTCGCCCGAAGCGTTATTAAAGATAATGGACGAAAATAACGTTGAAAAAGCCGTTTTGCTGCAAGGGAATTGGCTCGGTTTTCAAAACGAATACACCTATGCCGCCGTGCAAAAATACCCCGACCGCTTCGTCAGTGCGGCAACTTACGACCCGTTTTGCGTGAACGTCGGGCTAATCAAAAAGCGCCTTTTTGACGAACTCGGTTTTAAAATCGTAAAGTTCGAGCTTTCGACGGGTTCGGGCTTAATGGCAAACCGCCCGCCCGTCTACCTCGACGGTGCGGTTATGAACGGTTGCTTTGCCCACGCGAGGGAAAAGGGTTTAACCGTCGTTCTGGATATCGGCAGACCCCGCAATCCGTGCTGGCAGGTCGACGCGCTCGCTTCGGTAATTTCAAAATATCCGCAGATTAATTTCGTAATCTGCCATCTTCTCGCGCCGCAGAGGGAGGATAAGGAGCTTTTGCGCGCGGCGCTTAATAAGCTCGTCGCGCCCAACGTTTATTTCGATATTTCGGGGCTTACCCACAACCAAAAACCGGAAACCTATCCCTATCCGACCGCGACCGAGCATTTAAAAACCGCAAAGCAAATCGTAGGAGCCGACAGGCTTATGTTCGGTTCGGACATGCCATCTATGCTTGCGCGTGAAAGCTATCAAAACCTCGTAAACTTCGTGATATGCGGGGGTGTATTCACAGAAAGCGAGCTTGAAGACGTGTTTTATAACACGGCAAACAAAGTCTTTTTCGGTTAAAATATAGGTTAATCTTATACCGCAGTAAAAAAATAGTTATACCGTATCCGTCTTTATAAAATTGCTTTAAATTTTGCGTTTTGTTATAATTTAACCGTAAATAAATTTTTGAGGAGAATCCATGAATTACGTAGAAAAAGTTTTAAAAAACCTTAAAAAACAAAATCCGAACGAGCCTGAATTCCATCAGGCGGCAACCGAAATTTTAACTACGCTTGCTCCCGTCGTCGAAAAGCACCCCGAATACGAAGCCGCAGGGCTTTTGGAAAGATTTGTAGAGCCCGAAAGAATTATTATGTTCCGCGTGCCTTGGGTGGACGACAAGGGCAAGGTGCACGTAAACAAGGGTTACCGCGTTCAGTTCAACAGCGCAATAGGCCCTTATAAGGGCGGGCTCAGGTTTCACCCTTCGGTAAACCTTTCCATTATCAAGTTTTTGGGGCTGGAACAAATTCTTAAAAACAGTTTAACGGGGCTGCCCATAGGCGGCGGTAAGGGCGGTTCGAACTTCGACCCCAAGGGCAAGTCCGATAACGAAATTATGAAATTCTGCCAAAGCTTTATGACGGAGCTTTACCGCCATATCGGCGCGGACACCGACGTTCCCGCGGGCGATATCGGCGTGGGCGGAAGGGAAATCGGCTACCTTTTCGGGCAGTACAAAAGAATACGCGACGAGCACGTCGGCGTTCTGACGGGCAGAGGCTTAACCTACGGCGGAAGTCTGGCAAGAACGGAGGCAACGGGCTACGGGCTTGTGTATATCACCGAAGAAGCATTAAAAATGCGCGGCGACAGCTTTAAGGGCAAAACGGTAATAATCTCCGGTTCGGGCAACGTTGCAATTTACGCTTGCCAAAAGGCGCAAAGCCTCGGGGCAAAGGTCGTTGCAATGTACGACAGCAACGGTTACGTTTACGACCCCGACGGAATTAAGCTTGACGTCGTTAAGGACATAAAGGAAGTTAAGCGCGGCAGAATTAAGGAATATGCCGAAAGAGTTAAAGGCGCAACCTACACCGCAGGCTGCAAGGGAATTTGGACGATTCCCTGCGACATCGCGCTTCCTTGCGCAACGCAAAACGAAATCGACGCGGAATCCGCCGAGATTCTTGTTAAAAACGGCGTAAAATACGTTGCCGAGGGCGCAAACATGCCCTCCACGCTCGAAGCAATCGACGTGTTCAAAAAAGCGGGCGTTGTGTTCCTTCCCGCAAAGGCGGCAAACGCCGGCGGCGTGGCAACGAGTGCGCTCGAAATGGCTCAGTCCTCGGGCAGAATGTTCTGGAGCTTCGAAGAGGTTGATGCAAAGCTTAAAAACATTATGGTAAACATCTATCACAACATAGATAACGCCGCAAAGGAATACGGCTTTGAGGGCGATTACGTAATGGGCGCAAACATTGCGGGCTTTATAAAGGTGGCAACCGCAATGATGGCGCACGGCGTGGTTTAAAATCGGATTAATAAGGAAATATTAAAAGGTGTTTTTAACTTAAGAAAACACCTTTTTTATTGACATTTTTTTGTGCATTTGTTACACTCGTTTTGTGGTTTGAGGGGAATATGTTAGATGTCTTATTAACGTCTGTAAACGCGGTTTTTCCTATAATTTTGCTCATTTTGGTGGGCTATTTTTTAAAGCGTTTTAAATTCTTAAACGATAATTTTGTCAAAATCGGCAACAAGTTCGTTTTTAAGGTCTGCTTGCCGTGCATGCTTTGCATCAATATTTATGACAATATGCAAAGCTTTGCCGATATTCGCTGGGACGTAGTGGCATATTCCACCGTAGACATTTTAGTAATTTTCGGCTTGGGGCTTTTAACCGCAATTCTCACCACAAAACAGCAAAACCGCCGCGGAGTAATTCTGCAATGTACTTTCCGCAGTAATTTTGCAATAATCGGTTTAAGCCTCGTCGGTCGGCTCGGCGGCGACGAAGCGCTCGGCGGCATAATTTCTGCCTTTTCCATACCCGTTTTCAACATTCTTGCGGTCGTAGCCCTTTCGATTTTTTGCGAAAAGGAACAACCTGCGCTTGGTCAAAACGCCTTGGAAAATTCAATCCCGACGGCAATGAAAGAGGGCGCAAGCTCCTCTGCCGGCGTAAAAGCGGTAAAATCCAAAAACAGCATAAAATCCATTCTTTTAAATATAGTTAAAAATCCGCTGATTATCGGCGTTTTTGTAGGGCTTCTGCTTGTCGGCGTGCGCGAAATCGAACGTGCGTGCTGCGGCGGCGAAGTTCCGTTCAGGCTCGATACTCAGCTCAAATTTCTTTACGCCGCGCTTAAAGATTTAAAGGCAATCGCCTCGCCGCTCGCGCTTATAGTTTTGGGCGGTCAGTTCGAATTTTCCGCTGTTAAAGGCATGACCAAAGAGATAATCGTCGGCACGGTCTGGCGAATAGTAATCGCCCCGCTCATAGGCATAGGCGTTGCCGTTTTGTTGAGCAATTACACAAATTTGTTTACGTTCGACGCCACGGTTTATCCAACGCTAATCGCGCTCTTCGGCACGCCGGTAGCCGTTTCCAGCGCGATAATGGCGGGCGAAATGAAAAACGACGAACAGCTTGCAACCCAGCTCGTCGTGTGGACGAGCATAGGCTCTATATTAACCGTTTTCGTTACGGTTTTCGCGCTTATGTCCTTCGGGCTGCTTGCGGTATAATTTATTAAAAAAATAAGGTGAAAAGATGATTAAAATTTTTCAGGACTTAATTCATATAGGTATAAACGACAAAAAGGTGGACTTGTTCGAGGGGCAGTTCGCCGTTCCAAACGGCATTTCTTATAACTCGTTCATAATCAAAGACGACAAAACCGCCGTTATTTCCACCGCCGACGGGCACTTTTCAAACGAATGGCTCGCCGAAGTCAAATCCGCGCTCGGCAATAAAGCGCCCGACTATCTCGTAATTTTGCACATGGAGCCCGACCATTCGGCAAGCATTTCCGACCTTTTAAAGGAATATCCGCAAACGCAGATAGTCGGCAATAGCAAAATTTTCGTCATGCTCGAAGAATACTTCGGCGCAGGCTTCGGCAAAAACCGCGTTGAGGTAAAGGATGGCGACGAGCTTAGCCTCGGCAAGCACGTTTTAAAGTTTGTGTTTGCGCCCTTGGTGCATTGGCCCGAGGTAATGGTTGCTTACGACGTTTACGACAAAACGCTTTATTCAGCCGACGGCTTCGGTAAGTTCGGCGCGCTAGACTGCAACGAGGAATGGGATAGCGAGGCTCGCCGCTACTATTTCGGCATTGTTGGCAAGTTCGGCGCGCAGGTGCAGTCGCTTTTAAAAAAGCTTGCGCCGTATGAGCTTTCCCGCATATGCCCGCTTCACGGTCCCGTGCTCGAAGGCGATTTGGCGCACTATTTAAAGCTTTACGATACGTGGTCTTTATACAAGCCCGAAAAAGAGGGCGTGGTAATCGCTTACACGTCCATTTACGGACACACGAAAAAAGCCGTGAAAGAACTTGAAAACAAGCTTAAAGCCCGCGGCGAGGAAGTAACCGTTTTAGACCTCGCCCGCGTCGACCGCCCCGAATGTATAGCTCAGGCGTTCCGTTATTCAAAGCTCGTGCTTGCAACCACAACCTATAACGGCACGATATTTCCCGCCATGCGCGAATTTATCGACTGCCTTGTAGAAAGAAACTTCCGCGGCAGAAAGGTTGCGCTTATCGAAAACGGCAGCTGGGCGCCCGTCGCCGCGGCGGCAATGGCTGAAAAGCTTTCAAAGTGCAAGGATTTAACTATTTGCAACACAAGGGTTAAAATCCGTTCCGCACTAAACGAAGAAAGCCTTGCGCAAATTTCCGCACTTGCGGAAGAGCTTTGCCAAAAATAATAACGGGATTTATTGCTGATGTTGGACGAAAGAAGTCAAGCCGAAACGCAAAAAGAAGAGGACGAGCTTAAAAAGCGCGCATTAAAACGGTATAAAATTGCCGCAATAATAATCAACGCGGTTTTTGCATGCCTTTTTATCGCGTGTGCGGTTTTGGCTTTTTTCGAAGAAACGTCGGTTTTCGCGTTTCTTTTATGTTGTATATTCTCGCTTGTCTGGACGTTCGTCTATAACAAGTTCGCCCATGCGCATCTTTTAAAGCAAACTAAAAAGTACGCCTACGTTTACATAGCAATTGCAATAACAATCGCCGCAGTCACGCTTTTAACACTCTTTAAACTTCCGCCCGAAATCGTTTTCGTGCAGTTTACCGAAGGTACTTCTTTAAGGGACGTGTTTCCTTGGGTAATCGGCGTTAAGTGCGTGTGCGATTGCGGCGTCGCGCTAGGGCTCGGTTTCTTTTTTTTGTAAATAGCCGACTAAATCAATTGATTTTTTTACATAAGAGTAGTATTATTATAAAGCTCGCTTCCGTAGTTAAATGGATATAACAGCCCCCTCCTAAGGGGCCGTTCCGGGTTCGCGCGAGCGTAGCGACGCTCTGCCGAGGCTCCCAAAGGGAAACGGCAGATTCCCGCTGGGAATTGAACTGAATAATATGCTTCCGTAGTTAAATGGATATAACAGCCCCCTCCTAAGGGGCCGTTCCGGGTTCGATTCCCAGCGGGAGTACCAAAAAGCGGAAACAGAAAAATCTGTTTCCGCTTTTTGGTTTGTCGTTTGGTTGCGAGAGCCCGTGCGTTCGCGCGAGGCAACTTTGTTGCCGACGCTTTGCGCTTTACGCGCAAATTCCCAGCGGGAGTACCAAAAATAGAAAAAGGCGCAACGGAAATTTCCGTTGCGCCGAATTTTTTTTATAACAAATTAAATTACGCCATTGCGTTAAGTTTCTTTGCAAGCCCCGACTTCTTGTTAGCGGCGGTATTCTTTTTATAAACGCCCTTGCCGACCGCGCCGTCGATAACGGAGCAGACTTCGGGGAATTTCGCCGTAGCCGCAGCCTTGTCGCCGCTATTAACCAACGCAAGGAATTTTTTAACCTCGGTTTTAACCTCGGACTTAATCGCCTTGTTTCTCGCGGTTTTCTTTTCGGTAACAAGCACGCGTTTTTTTGCAGACTTTATATTAGGCATCTGAACTCTCCTGTAACACTAAATTCTTAAGTTAGTTTATCACAAAATAAACTGCTTGTAAACTGTTTTTAAACGGCTTTTTGCAAATTTTTTAATATATTTTCGTTTACTTTAATATTATATATCGTTATGCAATTTGCAAAAAATCCCGCGGCAAAGGTTTGCTTTTTCGATAGCGGCATAGGCGGGCTCAATTTGTTTTATAACTGCTCGCAAAAATTGCGCGGCGCCGACCTTTATTATTACGCCGATAATTTCAACGTGCCCTACGGCAATCTTTCGGCAAGCGAAATAACCGCCAAAGCCGACAAAATTTTTTTTGAAATTTCAAAGCAAAACCCTTCGGCGGCGGTGGTTGCCTGCAATACGGTAACCGCAACCTGCGCGGGCTATTTAAGGGCAAAATACGACTTCCCCATAATAGGCATTCAGCCCGCCGTTAAACCCGCCGCGGCAGCGGGTAGCTGCACCGTTCTCGCAACCGCAGCAACGGCAAACAGCGCAGCATTAAAAGAGCTTGTAGCAAGGTTCGGCAACGGCAGAACGGAAGTTATCGGCTGCCCGCAGCTCGCCGCGTATATCGAAAACAATATTTTTAATATTGAAGAAAGTAAAGTTGCGGCAATTCTTCCGCAAACGATAAAAACGGACGGGGTGGTGCTCGGCTGCACGCACTACGCTTTTGTAAAAGAAATTATCGCAAAAAAGTACGGCTGCCCCGTTTACGACGGAATAGACGGCACGGCGGCGCGCTTGTGCCGAATTTTAGGGATAAGCGACCACCCGCCCGCAAAAACGCTGCCGCCGCCCGCAAAAGTGAATTTTACAGGCGGCGACGAGGCAAAAAACGCCGAAATTTTCCGTTTGCTCGGCGTGGCGCACGGTGGCGCGGGTTAGCTTAAAACTCCCTGATAAAAGGTGCTCGGGGAAATTTTTCCCAAAAAATTCCCGCAAATCCCAAAAAAGTTCTTGACAATGGGCATTTGTGATGATATTATTAGAGTACTAACACGCGAAAAGGCAGTTTATTATGTTTTATCTGACCGGTGAGTACGCTCACCAAATGGACACGAAAAACAGAATAAGAATTCCCAACAAGCTTAAAGGGGACGAAAAGGGTCTTTACTTTTCAAAGGGCACCAACAACTGCATTTTCGTATATTACGAGGCAGGCTTTAAGGAGCTCATTCAAAAAATAGAAGAAAAGATAAAGATGAGCGACGAGGGCGGACAGCTCGCTTTAAGGGTTTTTGCGAAATCCTTCACCTACGTAGAGGGCGACGCTCAGGGCAGAATGATACTTCCCCCCAAGCTTAAACAGTTTGCAAAAATCGATAAGGATTTGGTAATCTGCGGCGCTGGCTCGCACATCGAAATCTGGGCGAAAGAGGTTCACGACCAGTACTTCGCTAACGAGGACGTCGACTTCGACGAATTGTTCAAAAAGCTGGATATATAATGAGCGGCTTTGCACATATACCCGTAATGCTTGAAGAGTGCTTGCAAGGCTTAAACCTGAAAGACGGCGGAACTTATTTCGACGGCACGATAGGCGGCGCGGGACACTCTTACGAGATATTAAAGCGCACCTCGCCCAACGGTAAGCTGATAGCAACCGACCTCGACGACGACGCGATAGCGGCGGCAACCGAAAGGCTGAAAGAATTTAAAAATCGTTTCATAATATATAAATCCAATTATAAAGATTACGGCAGCGTGCTTGAACAAGCCGGCGTAGACGGGCTTGACGGAGTAATTCTCGACTTCGGGATTTCAAGCTGGCAGATAGACAGCGAGGAACGCGGATTTTCCTACATGAAGGCGGCGGCGCCGCTCGACATGAGAATGGACAGAACGCAATCGCTCACCGCCGAAGTGTTAATCAACGAATACCCGCAAAAAGAAATTGCGCAAATCTTAAAGCAATACGGCGAAGAACAGTTCGCGGGAGCGATTGCGGCAAAAATAGTAAAGGCAAGGGAGCAAAAGCGGCTTACAACCTGCGGCGAGCTTGTAAAAATAATAGAAGAAGCAATTCCCCAAAAGTTCCAAATCGGCGCACCCGCCGCAAGAAAGAGCTTTCAGGCGATAAGAATTGCGGTCAACGGCGAGCTTAACGGCTTATACGACTGCGTGGTGGGAATAACCCGCAAGCTTAAAAAAGGCGGAAGAATAGCGATTTTAACCTTCCACTCGCTCGAAGACAGAATAGTTAAACAGGCGTTCAGATTTCTAGAAGCCGATTGCATATGCGACAAAAGCTTGCCGGTATGCACGTGCGGAAAGAAAAAAGAAATAGAAATAATCACAAAAAAACCCGTTACGGCAAGCATAAATGAAATTGCGATGAACTCGCGCTCCAAGTGCGCGAAACTGAGAATAGCGGAAAAAATAATTTAAGAATGCGATAAGGAGAAAAAAGTATGGCATACGCTACACCCGTTTTAGAAAGAAACGAAGTTACGGAAGAAAGAAAATTTAATTACGCTCCGTGTATGACGGACGAAGAGCATAACATGCGTATAAAAAAGAATTATGCCATGCTCATTAATCCCGAAATGCGTCTTGACGACGTGCTCGGCAGAAGCGTAGAGGAAGTAAAGGCTGCAACCCCCGCAGAGGTTGCTCCCGCAGCTCCCGTAATTGCTTCCGCGCCCGCGGCGCCGGTTATAATCGAAAAACCCTACCGCGTGGAAAACGCAAGGGCGGATTCCCCGCTTTTCAGAGCGGACAATCCCATTAACCGCAGAATATTAAACGTGCAAAAGCAGGTTGCAGAAGCGCAGCCTTCGGTCGAGGAAGAGGAAAACGAAGATTTGCGTCCCACTCCCACGACAATACAATACAAAACGACAGGCGTTCAAAACACGGTTGAAGAGGGTAAAATAGCAAATATCGGCGCGGAAAAGCGTACGAGTTTGAACAAAAAAGAAAAAATCATTATTGCGGTAGTCATTAGCGTGATAGTCGCTTTGTTTGCGCTTATCATCATCAATTCGGCTATTATCTCCAATTTGAATAATGATTTAAGCTCTCTTCAATCGTCTTTGACTGACGTAAGGGGCGCTTATTCCGGCGTTGATGCGCAGGTTTCGGGCTTTGCAAGCAATCTGCTTGAAACCGTTCGCGGATTTGCCGAAAGCAACGGCATGATAAAGTAATTTTATCACCCGCCAAACGATATTAATTAAGCCATATTCGGGGGTTAATCAAAATTAAAAACTTAAATAAAGCAGGGTTTTCCATTACTGTTTTACAAAAGAGGTTATTGTCAATCGGTTTGACAATAACCTTTATTTTTTGCATAATTTTCGCTCGGCTTTTCTACGTGCAGATTGCGTGGGGGAGCGATTTAAAGGAACGCGCCACCGACCAATGGAACCGCGAAATCCCCGTCATAGCGTCGCGCGGGCTTATAACGGACAGAAACGGCGTAGTGCTTGCGGGTAACCGCACGACTTACAGCGTGTTTCTGCGCCCTAACGCGGTAAAGGACGAAGAACACACCGCCGCGGTCTTAAGCGAAATCTTTTCCGTGGATAAGTCCGAAATCTTGAAAAAAATAAATGCGGGCAAAATTTCGGAATTCACCGTCGCAAGACAGGTTGAAAAGGAGCTCGTAGAAAAACTCGTTTCCTACGATTTGCCGGGTGTGTATTACTCGCGCGACAACTCCCGCAGTTATACTTATAACGAGGCTTTGTGTCAGGTGCTCGGCTTCACCGCCTCCGACGGCTTGGGGCTTTCTGGCGTGGAAAAGTATTACGACACGATTTTAAGCGGCAAAAACGGCGAAATTTCCTACACGACCGACATTTTGGGAATAGAAACCGAAAACTCGGTCGTTGTATATAAGGAGGCGTCCGACGGCGACGAAATAAGGCTTACTGTCGACATAGATATTCAGCTTGCCGCCGAAAACGCAATGAAAAGCGTTTATGTTTCAAGCAACGCAAAAGCCGTTTCGTGCATAGTCTTAAACCCTCAAAACTTCGACATATTAGCCATGGTAAACTATCCCTCGTACGATTTGAACGACGTTCCGAGGGACGACCCCGAAGCGTTGAACAAGTATTCCCGCAACGCACTCGTAAGCGACATTTACGAGCCTGGCTCAACCTTTAAGGTCGTGACCGCCGCCGCCAATATAGAAGAATATTTAAACGGCAACTCAAAGGCGTTTTCAAATTCCTACGTGTTCAACGGCAGCCGCACCCGCACGGTTGACGGCACAAAAATAAAGTGCTGGTCGGCGCATACAAACGGCAAGCACCAAAACCAAACTCTGGCGCAGGCGCTCAACAACAGCTGCAATCCGTGCTTTACCGACATTGCGCTCTCGCTCGGCAGCCAAACTTTTTATAAATATCTTAAAAACTTCGGCTTTGGCAACGTTACGGGGCTCGATTTCAACGGTGAAGCCTTGGGTATGCTCGTTCCTCAAACGGCTGTGCGCGATTGCGACCTTGCCCGCATAGGCTTCGGGCAAACGGTAGCCGTTACGGGCATACAGCTCGCCTGCGCCGTCGCCGCCGCGGTCAACGGCGGAAATTACTACGTTCCGCACCTTTTAAAGAGTGTGGTTTCCGCAAACGGTAAATCTTCTTCCGAAAATAACGTTATTCTCAAAAACAAGGCAATCAGCGAAAAAGCTTCGTCTATTCTGCGCGAGATGCTTGAAGGCGTAGTAAGGGACGGCAGCGGCAAGCACGCCTATATTGACGGATATAAGGTCGGCGGCAAAACGGGAACCGCGCAAAAATACGAGGACGGACACGTTGCAAGCGGCAAATACGTTTCTTCGTTTTGCGGTTTTTTTCCCGCAAACAACCCGCAATATCTCGCGCTTATCGTTGTTGACGAGCCTCAGGGCACCTATTACGGCAGCGCGGTTGCCGCACCCGTCGCAAAAGAAATTTTCGAAGACATAATCAAAATAAAAAATATAGAACGGTACGAATAAATGAAGCTTAACGAACTCTTGAAAAACCTGTGTACAAAAGAAGTTTTCGGCGATACAAACGCGGAAATAAGCGGGCTTTGCGCCGACAGCCGCCTCGTCAAAAATGGCAATCTGTTTTTCTGCTACAAGGGCGGCTCGCACGATTCACACCTCGATATTTCCGAAGCCGAGCAAAACGGCGCCGCCGCGGTCGTTTGCGAACGCAAATTAAATTGCAAAATTCCGCAGATAATCGTTGAAAGCGGCAGAGCGCAAATCGCACCCGCCGCCCGCGCCTTTTACGGCTTTGCAGATAAAAAGTTGAAGCTCGTCGCAATAACGGGCACCAACGGCAAAACCACAATAACGTATATGCTTGAAAGCATTTTCAAAGCCGCGGGTAAAAAAACGGGGGTAATAGGCACCCTCGGCATAAGCTACGGCGACGTGTTTATTTCGCCTGAGCTAACCACGCCCGACCCGATTTACCTTCACGGCGTCTTTGCCGACATGCTTGCGGCGGGAGTGGAATACGTGTTTATGGAAGTTTCCGCGCACGCGCTCTATTACGACAAAATAGGCGGACTGCAATTCGAAGTGGGCATATTCACCAACTGCACGCAGGACCATCTCGACTTTTTCGGCAACATGCGCGATTATGCAAGCTGCAAAAAGCTGCTGTTTAAAAACAACCGCTGCCGCCGCGCGGTTATCAATTCCGACGATAAGCTGGGCGTCGAGCTGCTTTCCGAGCTAAGCGGCGCAATCAGTTACGGCATAAACAACCCTGCCGACGTGTTTGCGGTGAACGTGCGCGAAAGCTTAAGCGGCTCCGAGTTCGTTTTAAATCTCTTCGACGCGCTCTACGACGTAAAACTGAATTTGCCCGCGCTCCACAACGTTTACAACGCAATGGCTGCGGCGGCGTGCGCCAAGCTTTGCGGCTTGGAGATTTCGGTAATCGCAAAGGGGCTTGCGGGGCTTAAAAGCGTTTCGGGCAGATTGGAGCGCGTTGCAAAATACAACGGCGCGGAAATTTTCGTCGACTTCGCTCACACCCCCGACGGGCTTGAAAAATCCTTAAAATCCCTAAAAAAACTGTGTCAAGGCAAGCTTTATTGCCTTTTCGGCTGCGGTGGCAACCGCGACAAAACAAAACGCCCGCTAATGGGCGCGGTGGCGGCAAAGTATGCGGATTTTTGCATAATAACCTCCGACAACCCGCGCTACGAAGACCCTTACGATATTATCCGCGACATTGAAGAGGGAATAAAGCCCTCGGGTAAACAATACGTAACCGTCACCGAGCGCGAAGTGGCTACCGAATATGCGGTAAGGCTGCTTTCCGAGGGCGACGTTCTGCTCGTTGCGGGCAAGGGCGGCGAACAATATCAGGAAATAGCCGGTATAAAACACAGCTATAATGACAATACGGTAATAAAAAACATAATCGGCTGATTAAATGAAAACTATATTTATCGGCGCGCTTTGCGCTTTCGTTGCGTCGCTTTTGCTGCTTTTGGCAATAACGCCGCTCTTAAAAAGGTTAAAGGCGGGGCAATATATCCTCGGCTACGTAAAAGAACACAAAAATAAAGGCGGCACGCCCACTATGGGCGGGCTGGCTTTTATTGCGGCAATAATAATCGTGGGGCTGTGCGTGCTTGGAGTAAACAACGGACAAGCCAACCTTACTTTCGCAATAACCGCGGGCTTTGCCTTCGTCGGTTTTTTAGACGACTTTTTAAAAATCTACCGCAAGGAAAACGAGGGCTTAAAGCCTTACCAAAAAATCCTCTTTCAGGTTGCAATAGCCGCCGTCGCCGCAGCATACTGCTATAAAAACGGCTTAACTAAATTAAACGTTCCATTCGGCGGCGGACTTTCCGTCGATATAAGCTGGGGAATAATTCCGCTCGTAATATTCATTTTTCTCGCAACCGTCAATTGCGTAAACTTAACCGACGGGCTCGACGGTCTGGCGGGAGGGACAAGCTGCGGCTACCTTTTAATAATCGGATTAATGCTTTGCATGCAGGGCGTAAACTACGCTTCTCTGTGCTTCATTGCCGTCGGCGCGGTGGCGGCGTTTCTCGTTTTAAACACCAACAAAGCCGCAATTTTCATGGGCGACACAGGCTCCTTGTCCCTCGGCGGGTTCATTGCGTGCGTTTCCTTGTTTTCGGGCAACTCCTTATATATTCCGTTCGTCGGAATAATGTTCGTAATTTCGGGAATATCGGTAATAGTACAAGTCATATATTATAAACGGACAAGGAAGCGAGTGTTTTTAATGGCGCCTTTACATCATCATTTTCAGATGAAAGGCTACACGGAATGTAAAATTTCTTACGTCTATTTTGCGCTCACAACCGTTGTCGGAATTTTCTGTTTAATATTTGTGTGAGGGTAAAATGTATTTCAAGGGTCAAAAGTTTTTCGTTGCGGGCATGTCCGTTTCGGGTGAAAGCAGCGCGCGCTTTCTTCTGGAACGCGGCGCCGAGGTTTACATATACGACGACGTAATCAGCGACGCCGTTTCGGCGGTAATGTCCGAATTAAAGGAACTCGGCGCGCACGTCGTTTCGGCGGACTCACTCGATTCCGCGGTTCAAAAGTGCGATATTCTCGTTATAAGTCCGGGAATTCCCATCGACACCGCGCTTCCCATCGCGTTCCGCAAGCAGGGCAAGCCGATAATAGGCGAAGAGGAGCTTGCCGCAATGTTCCTTCGCGCAACCTCCGTTGCGGTAACGGGCACCAACGGCAAAACTACAACCGTAACCATGCTCGGCGAAATGCTTGCAAAAACGGGCAACAAGTGCGTGGCGTGCGGCAACAACGGCAACCCCTTAATCCGCGAGGTCGAGGATTTAACCTTTAACGATTTCGCCGTGCTCGAAATTTCGTCATTCCAGCTCGAAACCCTTTCAAGCCTGCGCCCGCATATAGCGGTTGTAACCAACATTTCCGAAGACCACTTAAACCGCCACTACAACATGGATAATTACATATTTCTCAAATCGAAAATTTTGAGAAACCTGCGCGAAAGCGAGTTCGCAGTTTTAAACTACGACGACCCCACGGTGCGCGGCTTTGCGGCAAACACCAAGGCAAAGGTGGTATATTTTTCCATTCAGTCAAAGGTCGACGGCGCTTACTACGAAAACGGCGCGCTCTATTTCAGGGGCGAAAAGTTCTTCGAAGTAAACGACTTGACGATTAGCGGCGTTCACAACGTTTATAACGCTCTCGCGTGCGTAGCCGTTGCGGGTATATTAAAGCTCGACAAAAAGAAAGCGGGCGAAGCAATCTGCGCGTTCAAGGGCGTAAGGCACCGCATTGAAAAAATCCGCGAAGTCAACGGCGTAACCTACGTCGACGACAGCAAGGGCACCAACGTTGACGCAACTCTTAAAGCCGTGCAGTCGATGAAGGTTCCCACGGTGTTAATGCTCGGCGGCAAGGACAAGGGCGACGACTACGCGCCGCTGTTCGAAGGCTTAAATTCCAGCACCGTCGTGCACGCCGTCATCTACGGCGAAAACAGGTTCAAAATGCTAAACGCCGCAATTAAGGCGGGCTTTACAAGCTTTTCGCTGTGTTCCGAGTTCGCCGCCGCGTTCAATCTTGCCCAATACACGGCAAAAGCGGGGCAAACCGTGCTTTTAAGCCCCGCCAGCGCAAGCTTCGACGGGTTTGCGAATTACGAAGAGCGCGGAAAAGCGTTTAAGGAGCTTGTCGAAAAGATACATGAAGTCAATCAAAGCTGAAAAAGGGGCGGCTGTTCCCCGCTTAAAACAGAATAAAAAGAACACGAAAGCGGGAGATATCCCGCTTTTAATATGCGTTTTTTTAATGTCGTGCTTCGGGTGCCTGTGCATATATTCCGCCAGCTCCTACGCCGCGGAAGTGCAGTTCGGCGACGGGCTTTACTTCGTTAAAAAACAGATAATCGGCATCGTCCTCGGCGCGGCGGCAATGGTGGGCATGGGCTTTTTGCCCTATAAAAAGCTCATAAAATTAAAAATTCCCGGCGTTGTCGTGGCGGTTATTTTGCTTGCGCTCGTTTTTGTTCCGGGCATAGGCATAACCAACTACGGCGCAACCCGCTGGATAGGCTTCGGCAGCTTTACAATCCAGCCGTCCGAAATCGCAAAATACGCCTACGCGCTGTTTGCCGCCGCCTATTTTTCAAAAAATTACGAAAAGGTTAAAACGGTAAAGGGCGTTTTGCCCGTGCTCGCCGTGGGGGTGATGTTTTGTCTTTTAATAATAATCGAGCCGAACATGTCCATAACCATGTGCGTGGGGCTTTTGATGCTCGGCATAATTTTTTTAAGCGGCACAAACCTAAAAACCTTTTTAATTATTTTAATTCCCTTTGCAATCGCCGTTCCGCTCCTAATCATTTTAGAGCCTTACCGCTTGCAGCGTTTAAGCGCGTTTATCGACCCTTGGGCGTCGCCTAAGGGCGAGGGCTACCAGCTCATTCAGTCGTTATACGCCCTCGGCAACGGCGGGCTTTTCGGCACGGGTTTATTCAATTCAACTCAAAAATACCGCTTTTTGCCCTTTGCCGAAAGCGACTTCATTCTTGCGATTATGGGGGAAGAACTCGGCTTTATCGGGCTTGTGCTGTTTTTTGCGTGCTGCGGCTTTATCGTGTGGCGTGGCTTTAAAATAGCAAAAAACTGCAACAACAGGTTCGGTTATCTGCTTGCCGCTGGCTTTACAATGGTCTACGGCATACAGGTTGCAATAAACGCCCTCGTCGTAAGCGGCGCAATTCCGCCCACGGGCTTGCCGCTTCCTTTAATAAGCAGCGGCAACACATCGCTGATTATCACAATGGCTTCCATGGGCGTGCTTTACAACATTTCCCGCTCGCAGGAGCAGGATTAACACCGCGGGCGAGGTTCGCCATATAATAGAGTATATTTTACTACTCGGAGTTTATATGGAAAAATACATAATCAACGGAGGAAACAAGTTATTCGGAAGCGTGCGCGTCCAAACCGCAAAAAACGCCGTGCTTCCCATACTTGCGGCAGCCGTTTTAACGGACGGCAAAGTCAGGCTTTTAAATATTCCCCGCATAACCGACGTGAAGAATATGGTAAAAATCCTCTCTTGTCTGGGCTGTAAAGCCGTATACGAGGGGGACGATTTAATAATCGACAGCTCCGCCGCCGACTGCTTTGAAATTCCGAGCGAGCTCGCGCACGAGCTTCGCTCGTCCGTGTTTTTGCTCGGTTCAGTAATTTCACGCTTTCATACGGCAAAAATCGCCTATCCTGGTGGGTGCGACATAGGGCTTCGTCCCGTTGATTTGCACTTAACGGGGTTAAAGCGGCTGGGCGTGGATATCACCGAAGAAAACGGTTACATAATCTGCCGCTGCGAAAAGCTTTGCGGCAACGAAATAATGCTCGATTGCCCCAGCGTGGGCGCAACCGAAAACATAATGCTCGCCGCGGTAAAGGCGGAGGGCACAACCATAATCCAGAACGCCGCGCGCGAACCCGAAATCGAGGACTTGCAGCGGTTTTTAAACTGCATGGGCGCAAAGGTGCGGGGCGCGGGCAGCGGCACCGTAATAATCGAGGGCGTTAAAACGCTCGGCGGTTGCGAATATCACCCCATAGCCGACAGAATAGAGGCGGGCACATTTCTCGTTGCCGCGGCAATGTGCGGCGGCGAAGTGCTGTTAGAGGGCGCTTCCGCCGAAAATATCAGCTCGCTTTTACATAAACTTAGAGAAAACGGTTGCAAAATCCGCATAAACGGTGATAAAATATACTTGGAAAGTTACAAAAGACTAACTTCCGTAAAGAGTATCGAAACGCAGCCGTATCCCGGGTTTCCCACAGATTTGCAGGCGCAGTTCGCCGCGCTCTGCTGCATATGCCGCGGGCACTCGATAATAACCGAAAACCTCTTCGAAACGCGCTTTAAATACGCGCCCGAGCTAAGAAAGATGGGCGCGGACATAACGGTGATAAACCGCAACGCGTTCATTCGCGGGGTAGAAAGGTTTAAGGGCGCAATGGTTGTCGCGCATGATTTGCGCGGCGGGGCGGCTCTCGTTCTGGCGGGGCTTGCCGCCGACGGCAGAAGCGAAATTCTCGATATATCTCACATAGACAGGGGGTACGGAGCCTTCGAATATAAGCTGCGCTCTTTGGGCGCCGACATCGTAAGGGTTTCCGTATAACGCGATGAAATACATAAGAAAGACAGTAATTCTTTTAATAGCCGTAGTGCTGCTTGCGTCGGTAGTTATAGGCGCGGGCGTAGTTCTTTCCGTCCGTAACGTAAACGTAACGCTAATCAGCAGCTCGCTTGAAGCCGACGGCGCCGAAGCGCGCGCGGAAATAGCGAAATATAAAGAAAAGATTTCGCGTAAAGTCAAGGGCAGCTTAATGTTTTCCGTGGGCGAAGGCAGCTTGGAAGGCATTGTCGACAAAAACGTTTACGAAATCGAAGGCTTTCAAAAGCTTTATCCCTGCACGCTTAACGTAACCATACGCGAGCGCAGGGAAACGTTTGCAACCGCGCTTACCGAAGGCGGTTACAGCGTTTACGACGAAAACGGAAAATATATCTCTTATAAAGAAAATAACGTAAACGGTCTCGACGGCGCGCCCAATCTCTTGCTCGAAGGCGCTGAAAACGAAAAAGAGCTTCAATCTCTCGTGTCCGTTTCAAAAGAATTCAAAACCGCTTTCTCGTCTTTAAGGGGAATTGCCCAAAGGGTGGTCTTAACCAAAGCGCGCGTTCAAACCGAAAAGGACAAAATAACCTTTTACCTTCACGGCGGGCTTAAAATCGAGCTTTTGGACTGTTTCGTTTCCGCAAATGAAAAGCTTACCGCCGCAAGCTCGGTCTATTCGTCGCTCGCTGCCGAAAAACGGCTTAAAGGAACTATTTACTGTTCACTTTCCGAAGGTGCGGCAAGCGCAATATACAGCGCGTAACCAACTTAATCATAGCAATTAAAAAGTTGCCCTTAAGGGTATCTGTTATAGGGATTTTCTTGTGGATAAAAAATAGCGCACTATCTTCGCTTGCGAAGATAGTGCCCTATCTGTCTCTTATACAAAGCTGAGATCCCAGGAGACTAATAATTAA
>JAIDVM010000040.1 GCA_029059705.1 Clostridia bacterium | reverse complement strand
TGGAGCGGGTGATGGGAATCGGACCCACGCAACCAGCTTGGAAGGCTAGTGTTCTACCATTGAACTACACCCGCATAGGTATGCCCGAGTGCGTGACCCACGCAACGACTCAATGCTAAAAAATTATAACAAAACAATTTTTTGATGTCAACTTGTTTTAATCGGTTTTTAAAACAAATTAAAAATAAAATAGGGCGGACAAAAAGAGCGGTTACTTTAAAAAAGTTTCCGCTCTTAATCGTTTTTAATTTTTGTCGGGAGGGGTGGAAGAGGAGTCGGGTTTTTGCTTTTTCCTCTTTTCTTTCTGCTTTGAGGCGGTGGCGATATAAGTTAAATATCCCAGCGCAATCATTACAAGCGCGATTACCGCGATAATCAGCACAACCGTTACGGCGGGGCTGTCCTCGTTGTAATTCGGGTCGTTGGTGGCGGGAGGGTCGCCCTCGATTGGCGCGTTATGCTCCGAAAGATACCCGAACGGCGTAAAGCCCTTAACCGTTTCGCCGTTTTCGGCTTGGTATTCGATTACGAAAAGCCCTTGCGCTTCAACCTTGCCCAAAACCTTAACGGTTGCGTTTTTGGGTAAGCTTGCAGCAAAAGCGCCTTCGCACACGAAGGGTGCGGAATACATGCGCGCCCTGTCAACCGCAACGCGCATGACGGGCTTTGTAACGGCGGCAAACGCCCTTTTGAACGGTTCGCCCGCGTTAGCCTTGTTCATTATATAGCACACGCCGTCGGCGGCAACAACGTAGGTGTTGCCCGAAACGGCTAAAAGCATTGCCTCTTTGCCCGCCGCGGGGCCGTTAGCCGCGCCTATTTTAAAGGTGCGTTTTGCCGCGTCGTCGTTCGTTAAAACATTGGGGAGGAAGGTATCCTGAGGGTTGTCCGAAATCAAATTCAAGTCGACTTCGGTAACGTAAGCGTGTTCGCCCGCGTTTAACGCAACAAAGTGCAGGCTGTCGCTGTTCAGCGTTTTAAGGCTTTGCGCCGTATCGCCGAAGCACACGCTTTTTACAGCGGATAAGTCGGTGTAAGTAATTTCGCCGCTTGCATCTTCGGCGGTTGCGCCGTTAAATTTAAAGAATTTGCCCTCTTTCAAGGCGTAAACGCTTTCGCCGTATTTTTTAACTTTTTCAAAGCCTTCCAACTTTACCGCCGCGCCGCCTTCGGACTTGTTGAAAACGTAATTGTCGCCGTGCGCGTCCTTATAATAGTTGAAATTGCCAACGTAAACGCCCTCGATGTCCAGCTCCTGAAATTCGTGCGTTGCGGGCTGCTTCGTTTCAAGCGCAAAGGTTGCGCCGCTGCCGTTTTTATAGAAAAATTTGCCGCTTTGGTCGCAGTCAAGCGCGGTTACGGTGGAGTCGGTTTTGCAGTCCACGCGTTCCTTGCCGTTTTCTATTACGGAAATTACGCTGCCTTCCGCAAAGGCGAAGGTGTTGCCGCTTACGGCGTAGTCGAAAATGCTTTCAAAGCCCTCGCTCGCGTGTTTTATAAATTCGGCGGGGTAATCGGTTACCGCGGCGGTTTCCTCCGCAAAAGCCGCAAAATTTCCGCGGGGCAGGTCTGCCGCAAGGGCAAAACCCGCAAAAACCGCAAGCGCGCAAAAAGATGAAATTGTAACTTTTTTCAGTCTGTTCACGAAAGACATTATAACACTCCTTTAAAGCAAAGTAAACAAAATCAAAAAAACCACGCGAAAATTCTTTAAAAATTAAACATAAATTTTTTAAATGTGCAGTTTTTGTCATGTTTAGGGTTTTATTATAAAAACAAAAGCGAACAAATGTTTAATTTTATAAACGGCGGTTTAAGATAAGAGAATGAAAGTGAAACGTGTTTTAAAGTTTTATTATTCGGCGGAGAAGCTGAACGAAACGCTTGATAAAACCATAACTCGGTTGGCGCTGCGTTCGGCGGATTACAGCGAAAAAGCGGAAAGCTTTGCCGAAAAAATCTGTAAGGTGATTGAAACCAAAAAAATTTTTGCGGCGCTTTACGGATATTTAAACGAAATAATGTGCGGTTTTTGCGAGAGCGAAATTAAAACGCTGGAATATTACGCCAAACTCCGCAAGGGCATTTTAACGCTCCCCGACGGGACGCGGCGCGAGGTGAAAAGGGTTGTAACCAAGTTCACGCGCAGGTGCCGCGGGCTTGAAAGGTTTAAAGAGGGCTTAAAGGCGGTGGACGCGTATTTTGCGGTTATGTGATTTGCGGTTACGTAATTTATTGCAAAATTTATTGCAAATCGCGCTTTTGCGGCGGGGTGCGTTTGCGGGTTGCAAAATAAAGCCCGCCTATCGCGGCAACGGCAACCGCGGCAATCACCACGGCAACGATAACCTTTGCGTCAGTCCCGCCGCCGTCGGTTGGGGTAAACGTGGGCGCGGAGGGCAGCTCGTTTAATTCATAGTCGCCTATTTGCCAGTCTATGTAGCCGAAGCTGCTGCCGCAGAGCACGTAGGAATAGGTTGACGAACCTACTTCGTACGCGCCGTAATAGGCCGCGGTCATTTCGATATCGCCCAAAGAAGGCAAAAAGCCGGAGGGCGAATCGGTGCGGTAAATTACGGTTACAGTCCTCTGCAAAAAGGGATTTTTTAAGGGCGCTTCGGTTTTAACAAGCTCGCCCGCGCGGCAATATCCGTAAACGGCGCGGTAAATGCCTGTGTCGTCGGCGTATTTTACGCGCAGCCAGCCGTCCTCTTCCGCAAGTATTTCCACGCAGTACGTTTGCGGAATTATAAAAAGCTTTTTGGAAAAGTCCTTTGCGCCGTATATGTATACGCTGCTGTTTACGTCTGCGTAGGCGTAACCGTAATTTTGCGGGTTTTCCGCCGCAAAAACGGGAACTGCCGTTTGCGCAAGCCATAAAAAGACAGCGAAAACGAAAAAAATTATCGCCTTATATACCTTCATAATTGCACATTATATACGCTGCCGCACCGAAAAAGAGGGGGAAATTTGTCTGAAAATATCTTTTATGGAAAAGAATGAAATTTTAACGCGGCTCGCGCAAATAGAGAGCGAGCTTAAAAAGAGAAAGTCGGAAGATAAGCTTACCGCCTATAACAAGGGCGCAAAAAAGCACAAAAAGCAAATGACTTTTCACAAATGCAAAAAGCGCAACCGCTGGGTTTTCGGCGGCAACCGCTCGGGGAAAACCGAGTGCGGAGCCGTTGAATGTTTGTGGCTTTTGCGGGGAAACCACCCTTACCGCAGCGCGCGGAAAAACGCGTTCGGCTGGGCGGTTTCGCTCTCGCAGCAGGTTCAGCGCGACGTGGCGCAGGCTAAAATATTAAAATATCTGCCCAAAAGCTGGATTGCCGACATAATTATGATTTCGGGCAGAAAGGACAGCCCCGCAAGCGGAGTTATCGACCAGATTAAAATTAAAAACGTTTTCGGCGGTATTTCCACTTTGGGTTTTAAAAGCTGCGACCAAGGGCGCGAAAAGTTTCAGGGGAGCTCACTCGACTTTGTATGGTTTGACGAAGAGCCGCCGAGGGATATTTACGAGGAGTGCTTAATGCGCGTTATGGACAGGCAGGGCGAAATTTTCGGCACAATGACGCCCCTTAAAGGGCGAACCTTTTTGTACGACGAAATTTATTTAAACAAAAAGAACGACCCCGAGGTGTGGTATGAATTTATGGCGTGGGAGGACAACCCCTATCTTGCTAAAAAGGAAATAAAGCACCTTGAAAACTGTTTGGACGACAGCGTGCTCGACGCAAGGAAATTCGGCAAATTTTCGCAGGAAAAGGGGCTTGTTTACCCCGAATTCGACGAAAGCGTGCACGTTATAAAGCCCTTTGCGGTGCCGAGGGAGTGGCAGGACTTAATTTCTATCGACCCCGGGCTTAATAATCCGCTTTCGGCGCATTGGTATTGCGTGGACTGGGACGGGAACGTTTACGTTATTGCCGAGCACTTTGCGGCGGGCAAGGACGTGGATTTTCACGCGGCGGCAATCAAAAGCGTTTCGGAAAAGCTGGGCTGGCACACCGACGGACGCGGGCGGCTGAACGCGCTTATCGACAGCGCGGCGGGGCAGCGGACGCTTGCTTCGCAAAAGAGCGTGGCGGAGCTGTTTTCGGAGCGCGGGATTTTGGTGAACACAAGCGTGAACAAGGACGTGTTTTCGGGAATTTCGCGGGTGAAATCATTTTTAAAACAAGGCAACGGCGAGGGGAATTTATACATATTTTCGAACTGCGTGAACATGATTGCCGAGTTTAAGGGGTATTTTTGGGCGGACGGAGATTTGCCCGTAAAGCGCGACGACCATTGCATGGACGAGCTGAGGTATTACCTTATGAACCGCCCGCGCCCGCCCGAAAAAAGCGGGGTTTCGCCCGTTTTTACCGACAAAATGAAGAGGATAAGGCGGCTTAGAAGAAAGGGGGGATTATGACGGACGAAAAACTTAAAAACGCGCTTTACGACTGCGCCACGGGGCTTTCCTCGGAGGAAACGGTTAAGGAATACGCCTTGGAGGACGGCGAAATGAAGCTTGTTAAGATGAAGGTTACCAAGCGCGAAATTCCGCCCGACATAAAGGCGGTTAAGATGATTTTGGAAGAGGACTTGCAGGAGCTTTCGACCGAGGAGCTTGAAAAAGAAAAAGAAAATTTAATTAATATGTTAAAGGAGATGCAAAGTGAGTGAATTAAAAAACGAAAAGTCGCCCGAAGAGCGGCTTGCGCTTGAAGTTGAAGAGGATTTTTTGCACCGCCGCGACGAGCGTAAAGCTTTGGAACGCGGCTGGCAGTTAAACATGAACTTCGTATGCGGCAACCAATATTGCGATTTGGACGCGGCGGGGGAGATGTTCGAGGAGGACAAGCGGTATTTTTGGCAGAACCGCAGGGTGTTCAACCACATTGCGCCCGCCATGGACGTGCGGCTTTCGAAGCTTTCGCGCATACGCCCCTCGCTTGTGGTGCGGGCGGCTTCCGAAGAGGAGAGCGACCGTTTTTCCGCCTCGCTTGCTTCGGCGCTGCTTGCCGCCGCGCAGGAGGACTTGGATTTGGACGGGGTAATTTCCTCCGCCACGCTTTGGTCGGAAATCTGCGGCACGGCTTTTTATAAAATTATGTGGAACGCCGAAGGCGGGCGCGCCGTTGGCGTGAGCGAAAGCGGCAAAAAGCTGCGCGAGGGCAACGTTTCGGTTGCGGCGGTTTCGCCGTTTGAAATTTATCCCCTTTCGCTCGCCGTTGAAGAAATTGCCGACCAGCCGAGCATAATCCACGCAAAGGCGCTGTCGGTTGAGGATATTTACGCGCTTTACGGCGTTAAGCTTGAAGGCAGGGACGTGGACGAATTTTCGCTTGCGCCGTTCAGCCGCCAAGGGGGCGGGTTGGGAACAAAAACCGCCGCAGTCAAGCACGGGTTTGAAATAGTTATCGAAAGGTACGAGCGCCCTACGCCCGAAAGGGTGAACGGCAGGCTTACCGTGGTTGCGGGCGGAAAGCTTTTGTACGACGGCGAGCTGCCCTATAAAAACGGCAACGACGGCGACAGGGAATATCCCTTTATTAAGCAGACCTCGATACCCCTTGCGGGCAGCTTTTTCGGGGCGAGCGTGGTGGAAAGGCTTATTCCGTTGCAGCGCGCATATAATGCGGTTAAGAACAGAAAGCACGAGTTTATGAACCGCCTTGCCATGGGCGTTGCGGCGGTGGAGGACGGCTCCGTAGACGTGGACGAGCTTGCCGAAGAGGGGCTTGAACCGGGGAAGATAATCGTTTACCGCCAGGGCTCAACCCCGCCCAAAATGCTCGATTGCGGCGGCGTGCCCGAGGAGTTCGGCAAAGAGGAGGAAAACCTTTTAGCCGAGTTTATGCAGATTGCGGGCGCGAGCGACTTAAAGGAAGGTTACAGCGGGTTTTCGGGCGTAACCTCGGCAACGGGTTTGCAGCTTTTGATAGAGCAGGACGACCAAAGACTGAGCGTTACTTATTCTTCGGTTAAGCGCGCCGTAAAACAGATTGGGCGGCACATATTGCGGCTTTACCGCCAATTTGCAACCGATTTGCGCCTTTTAAGATACGCGGGCAAAAACAACGTTTTAAGCCTTTATTACTTTAAGGGCAGCGATATTTCCTCGGACGACGTGGTTTTGGAAGCGGACAGCGAGGTGAACACCACGCCCGCGCAAAAGCGCAACACCATTTACGAAATTCTGGACAAGGGCTTGTTCACGGACGAAAGCGGCAAGCTTTCCGTTTCGGCAAAGAACAGACTTTTAGAGCTTTTGGGCTACGCTTCGTTGGCGGGCGAAAGGGATTTGGGCGAGCTTAACCGCGCGAGAGCGGGCGAAGAGAACTTAAAAATGCGCACGGGGTCGGTTGAGGTAAAGGATTACGACGACCACGTTACGCACATAACCGAGCACACCGCGTTTTTACTTTCGGAAGAGCTTGGCAGCGCCGCCGAAAAGAGGATAAGCGCGCACGTTGCACGGCATAAACGCATGATATATGCGGGGCAAGAAAATAATAAAAACGATAAAAACGAAACTCCGGAGGTGAAATGATGGATAACGAACACGGAATAATAAACGAAAACTTGGCGGCGACGGCGGAACCCGCAGAGGCGGAAAAGAGTGAAACCGCGGCAGCGCTCGGCAAGTTTAAAAGCGTGGACGCCCTGATGGCGGCGTATCAAAGTTTAGAAGCCGAATTCACCCGACGCAGTCAAAGGCTGAAAGAATTAGAAGAGGGGAACAATGCGCAAAAAGTGCCCGAAGAGGGCGCGCCCTCCCCCAAAACGCCGACCGAAGAGGAGCTTTTAAAGGCGGCGCTTTCGTCCGAAAGCGTAAAAAACGCGGTGGTAAGCGAATACCTTAAAACCGTTGCCGCAAATAAAAGCGTGCCTCTCATTTCCGGAGGAGTAGTCGCCCCCGCGCCGCGTTGCGCGCCCAAAACCGTTAAAGAGGCGGGCGCGCTGGTACAGCGCTTTTTAAAGGGGTAAACGCAATTAATCCCCGCATATTGCGGGGGTAAACAAACAAAAATTAAAAAAAATAAGGAGAAAATTTAATTGATAACTATTGAAAACGCGGATAAAGCGTTAAAGGAATATTATCTCGACGCCGTTTCGGCGCAGCTTAACGACAACATTTCGCCCTTCTTTTCGGCAATAGAAAAGAGCGCGAACCACGTTTACGGCAAGGACGTAAATCTTTCGGTTATACGCGGCAACTGCGGCAGCATAGTCGCGGGGGCGGAGGACGGAACTCTTCCCGACCCTTACAGAAACAGATATCTGCAAATTTCGGTGCCCTTGAAAAACCTTTACGGCACGATTGAAATAAGCGACAAGGCTTTAAGGGCCTCGCGCGAGACTTCGGGCGCGTTCGTAAACCTTGTAAACGCGGAAATGGAAGGGCTTATTTTAAGCGCAAGGCAAAATTTCAGCCGCATGCTTTTCGGCGACGGCACGGGCAAGCTCTGCAAGATAGTCGCCTCGGTGAGCGGTTCCGACCGCACCTACAAGGTGGACAAGGTTAAGGAATATTTTGTGGGCATGCACGTAACCGTTCCCGTTTCGAGCGCGGTTTTGGGCGATTCCAATTCGCTTTACATAACGGCGGTTGACAAAACCAATTCGCAAATAACCTTCGACCGCGACGTGCTCGACTCGATTTCGGGCGAAAGCGTTTACGTTTACGGTTCTAAGGACACCGAGCTTTGCGGGCTCGGCGCGATTTTCGAAGCGGACGCGCTTTACGGTTATAAAAAATCCGAAGAGCCTTATTTTGCGCCCTACAAGCTTGACGCGGGCGGCGCGCTTACCGAAGAAAAGCTCACCGACGTGCTCGATTACATGGAAGAGAACTTTAACAGCCGCATAAACATGATAATCTGCTCGTTTAAGACGAGGAAGAAGATTGCCGCGCTCATTGCGGAAAACCGCCGCGTGGTTAATTCGACCGACGCGAACACGGGCTTTGGCGTGGTGACCGTAAACGACGTGCCCGTTTATGCGGACAAGTATTGCCCCGACGGCGAAGTGCTGTTTTTGAACACCGACGACTTTTGTTTGAACCAGCTTTGCGACTGGGAGTGGTTGGAGGACGAAAGCGGCAAAATTTTAAAGCAGGTGCACGGCAAGGCGGCTTACGGCGCGACGCTTGTTAAATACGCCGAGCTTATCTGCAAAAAGCCCTGCGGACAGGCAAAGCTTTTTAACGTTTAAAAATTAAAATCCCCGCCCTTCTCCCCCGAATTTAGGGGGAGATTGAGGGAGGGAAAGGGGGCATAATGAAAATTAAAGAAATTGTAACAACCGCGTTAAATCTTTTGGGGCGCGCCGACGTTGCCAAGGCGCTTGAAAACGGCGAAGAGCTTTTAAAAGAGGCGAACTGCGCGGCGGAAACGGTTTTGTATTGCGTGAACGCCGTTTTGGACGAGCTGGCAAGATATTACTTTCCGCTTACGTTTAAAGAAACGCTTTATTTAACGGACGGGCGCGTGGCGTTTAAGGATTTTTCCGTTCGCCCCGTTAAGCTTTTAAAGGTAACCGCAAACGGCAGGGAAATTGCTTTTGGCGCAACGCCGCAATATTTAACGGCGGACGGGGCGCAAATCGAGGTAGAGTACGAGTATTCGCCCGATAAAAAGCCGATGGACGGCGACTGCGATTACGCGGGCGTGGAAGTGGGCGCAAGGCTTATTGCCGCGGGGGCTGCCTCGGAATATTGCATATTGAACGGCGAAGCGGGCGCGGCGGAATATTGGGAGGGCGAGTACCGCCGCGAGATTGACCGCGCGAGGGCGAAATTTAAAAAGCCATTGAAAATTCCGCCGAGGAGGTGGGTGTGAGCTATCCCAAAACGAGCGTAAAGCAGACCGACGCGCTTGCCGCAAAAGGCAGCTTTAAAGTCGGCTGCAAAATTTTAAACGGCGGGCTTTTGCCCGAAGCGCTTTGCTTTGACGAAGTTGAAACCCCGCCGAAAAACGCTGTGTGGGCGGATTATTCGGCGGCAAGCAAAAGGTTTTTCGCCTTTGCCGAGGGAAAGCTTTTTACCTCGCCGAGCGGTGAAAAATTCGTTGAAATCGCCGCGGCGCAGGGCGAGCCTTTTTTAATAGAAGAGGTTGAAAACGGGCGGCATAATTCCTTTGTAATCTGCGGCGCAAAGTGCGTTGTTTACGACGGGCAAACCTTTTTTGAAAAACCGCTAAACCGCGGCATATATGCGGGCGTAATGAAGTGCGGACGGCTGTTTTGCGCCGATTTGGACGATAAAACCGTGCTCAGGTGGTCGGGCACGGGCGGCGCGTTCGACTGGGAAGAAAGCATTAGCGGCGCGGGCTGGTTAAAGCTTGACGCTGCCTTCGGCGCAATTTTAAACCTTGCGGTTTTGGACGATTACGTTGCCGTGGTGCGGGAATTCGGCATAACGCTTTTAAGCGCTTTCGGCACGCCCGAAAATTTCAAACAGCAAAACAAGCTGCAAAAAACGCCCAAAATTTTTAAAAACACCGCCGCCGTTATTAACGGAAAGCTTTATTTTTACACCGCGGAAGGGCTTTGCTCTTACGACGGCAACAAGCTTTTAAAAATAACCTTAAACGAGGGCGAAAAGTTTGAAAACCCCGCATATGCGGCGGTTTACGGGCAAAAATACTGCGTTTGCGGCTTTTCCGCCCGCTTAAACCGCAAGGCCGTTTTGGTGTACGAACCCGCGGACGGGGACGGTTATTTAATAGATTTCCCCGCAACCTCGCTGTGCGCGCACGAAAAGCTGCTTGCGTTTACCGAGGAGGGTGCGTTTATTGCCAAATGCGGCGGAAATTACGCCTTTGAAAGCGGCGAAATAACCTTTGGAACGGTTAAAAACAAGACGCTGACGAAAATCGAAATTTTTGGCGGGAAAGCCGACGTGGAAATTTCAAACGGCGTTGTTTTGCGCATATTAGGGGGTGTAAGCGGCAGCGCGCGCGTAAATTTGCGTGGCGGGAGCTTTAAAATTACCGTTAAGGGCAGCGAAAAACTGAGCGGCGTTAAGGCGTTTGCGGAGGTGGGCTATGAAATTTGACGTAATTGAAGTTACCGAAGAGCAACTTGCAAAGTACTCCGCGGTGCAGATGCAGCTTTTGAGGACGGCGCAGAAAAACAAGAACGAGCTTAAATATAAAACGGAGCGGGAGCTGGAGCTTTTTAAAAAGCTTTTACTTACGGACGGAATGAAAAATTCGTCGCTGTATGAGCAGAAAAAAGCCGAGCTCGAAGCCGAGTTGAACCGCGAGCTTGAAATAATAGTTGAGCAGCTCGATTATTCGCTTGCCTTAAACGAGCCCTATCCCGACGGCGGCGGGGGCAATGAAAACGCGGGATATATAGTCGATTATTCGCTTTCGTATACCGAACGGTATAAAATCGTACGCGATTATTACCTTGCCATACCCGACCCCGCCGAGCGCATGTCGCTTTATACCAACGACGTAATTGCAAAGAAGTATTTGCAGAGTTATTATTCGACGCTGTATGACGTGCTGTATACTTACAGCCAATAATAAAGGCGCGGGTTATAAGCGGCGCAATACGGCGTTGAACTGCGGCAACCCTCAGTCATTTACTTCTATGTAAACTCCTTCGGGTTTTCCTCGTTCGCCTTGTCTTGCTTGCTTCTAACCCGCGGGAAGCATTAGCGAGGCTTGCGCCCGCAATTGCGTTAATTTACTTTACAAAAATGCGCGCGTTTGGTATAATAATTTTTATGAAAATTGCCGACGATTGGGTTGATTATAAAATACTTGCTACTTCCGACGGAATGAAGCTTGAAAACTGGAAGGGCGTAATTTTGCTCCGCCCCGACCCGCAGGTTATTTGGAAGGGGCGCGACCTCTACGCCGAAAGCGGCATAAACGCCGTTTACCACCGCAGCGAAAAGGGCGGCGGGGGCTGGGAAACGCGCAAGAGCTTCCCCGCGGAATGGACGGTTAATTATAAAGATTTAACCTTTAAAATCAAGCCCATGGGCTTTAAGCACACGGGGCTTTTCCCCGAACAGGCGGTAAACTGGAACGAAATCCGCCGCCTTATTTCCCTTGCCAAGGAGCGCGACAAAAACCGCGAAATTAAGGTTTTGAACCTTTTTGCCTACACGGGCGCGGCTTCGGTTGCGTGCGCTAAGGCGGGGGCGGTTGTAACCCATGTTGACGCGGCTAAGGGCATGGTTGAGCGCGCGGGCGAAAACGCGAGGCTTTCGGGCGTGGAGAGCGGAATCCGCTATATAATAGACGACTGCAACAAGTTCGTTGCAAGGGAGCTTAGGCGCGGCAACCGCTACGACGGGATAATTATGGACCCGCCGAGCTACGGCAGAGGTCCCGGCGGAGAGATGTGGAAGATAGAGCGCGACTTGTTTGCCTTTGTGCAGACGTGCGCAAAGCTTTTATCCGAAAAACCGCTTTTCTTTTTAATAAACAGTTACACTACGGGCTTGCAGCCCGCGGTTTTAAAAAACATTTTAACGCTTGCCTTAAAGGATTTTAAGGGCGATGCGCAGGCTTACGAGGTGGGGATTGCAACCGAAGAGGGCATACCCCTTCCCTGCGGCGCGAGCGGGCTTTTTACGGGAGAAGGTTATGGAAAACGAGCTTAACGTAATTTACGAGGACAACCATTTAATAGTTGTGTTAAAGCCGCAAGCTTTGGCGTGCTGCCCCGACGAAAGCGGCGATAAAAACCTTTTGGACATGATAAAGGAATATTTAAAGGTAACCTACAATAAGGCGGGCAACGCTTTTGCGGGGCTTGTGCACCGTCTTGACAGACCCACGGGCGGGGTGATGGTTTTTGCCAAAACCTCTAAGGCGGCGGCAAGACTTTCAGACCAGATGAAAAACGGCGGCTTCGAAAAGCGCTATTTTGCGGTTTTGAACGGCGTGCCCCAAAAGAGCAAAGCCACGCTTGAAAATTACCTTAGAAAAAATTCCGTAAACAACATGGTTTACGTTTGCACGCCTTCGGAGGAGGGCGCAAAGCGCGCGCTTTTGACCTATGAAATCAAGGAAACGGCGGCGGGGCTTGCGCTTGCGGAAATAAATCTGCACACGGGCAGAACGCACCAGATACGCGTGCAGACCTCGGCGATAAACTGCCCCGTTTACGGCGACATGCGCTACGGCGGCGACAAAGCCGTTAAAGGTAAGCTGGCGCTGTGGGCGTATTCGCTGCGCTTTACGCACCCCACCACGGGCGAGGCGCTGCGGTTTATCGTTGAACCGCCCAAGGACGAAACCCCTTGGAAGCTTTTTAAGATTGAAGTGTAACTTTTTATGAGCAGCGTTTTCAATTTTAAATCGCCGAATTTTAAAAAGCTTGAAGAGTTCGGGTTTTTAAAGGACGGCGAAGTTTATTATTACGTTACCGATATTTTAAACGGACAGTTTGAAATGACCGTTAAAATTTCGGCGGAGCGCGGAAATGTAAAAACGGAGGTTGCCGATTTAATTACGGGCGAGCCCTATACCCTGCATTTGATAGAAGGGGCGGGCGGCGCTTTCGTGGGGGCGGTTCGCGCCGAGTACGAGCGCGTGTTGACCGAAATTTGCGAAAGCTGCTTTGAAAAGGACGTTTTTAAGGGTGACTGCGCGCATGCGGTAATTGATTATGTGCGCGAAAAATACGGCGGCGAGCCTGAATTTTTGTGGAAGGACGGGCGCAACGCCGTGTGGCGGCGGAAGGACAACAAAAAGTGGTACGGCGTTTTGATGACGCTTTCGAAAAGAAAGCTGGGGCTTGACGGCGACGAGGTTGTAAGCGTAATCGATTTGCGTATCGACCCCGAAGTTTTAAACGCGATTGCGGACGGAAAAAAGTATTTCCGCGGCTATCACATGAACAAAAAGAGCTGGGTTACGATGTGTTTGGACGGCTCGGTGCCGACGGAAGAAATTTGCGGGTGGATTGACAAGAGCTTTTTGCTTGCGCAAAAGGGTTAAATTAAAAGCGGGATTTTGCAGTGAAGTAAATAAGCAAGGATTAAAAGAAGGGGGCGCGGCTTTTTTAAAGCCGCGCCCTTATAT
>JAIDVM010000004.1 GCA_029059705.1 Clostridia bacterium | reverse complement strand
AAAAAACTTTTACAAACGCTCACCCAAAACAACCCCCCCCTTCCCTTTCTCCCCGCCGCGAACTAACCCCACCCCTAAACAAACCCAAAATAAAAAACCCCCCCCCGCCCCAAGGCCCGCCCGGGCTGTAAAATTTGCAAAACTTATTTTTTTAAGTATTTAAAAATGTCCTCAGTGCCGTCGTGGGATTTAATAAGCTCGAAGTAAGGGTCTGCCGAAAAATCCCTTTCCGTTTCATATTCCCCGCCCAGCGCCTCGATTGCGAATTTCAGCTCGCGGTATTCCAGATAGCTAATACCCTCTTCGCCAATCTTGTCCAAAAGGTACAAAAGCGCCCGCTCGTCGCCGTAAGCCGCCAAATACCCCGCGTTTCGGCAAACGTTTTCGGGGTCGCGCCTGAATTCTTTCAAAAGAATTTCAAACACCTCGTCGCTGCGCACAACCGAGCACGACATAATTTCCATCATCTGCCCGCGCTTTAAACCGTTTTTATAATTTTCAACCGCCTCCGCAAGCACAAGGTCGGCTTTTTCCTTTAAAAGCTCCACGCACCTTTCTTCAAGTTCGCCGCCGTCGTCGCAGGCTATGAGCAGCTCCATATACTTTTTAACCGCCCTGTCGTCCGCGCCGATTAGCCCCATGGCGTACTCGCGCTCTTCCGCGGTTCCGTCCAAAAGCGGCAACAGCTTTTCGGTTAAGTCCGCCGCCTCTATCGCCTCGCACAAAAATCGCGAAACGGGCACGCCCTGCTTTAAGTGAGCCCGCAATTGCCGCACAAGCCCATCGGGCGACATTTCAGCATAAAACTCCCTCGGCGACTTGCCAAGCGACTTAATCTGCGTGTCGCCGAACCTTTTATACATTTCGGGAATAACGTCTTCCCACTCGCTTTCGGTGTATTTTTGCGGGTTTTTTGCAATGTAGCTTTGCAGCTTTTCGTCAAACATTCCGTCAAAATCGAATAATTTCATATCTCACCTATAAGGTTATAAACGTCCGCGTGCTTTACGCCGAAAAACCTGCAAATGTCCTTGCCCGTCACGTTGCGCTCGTCCACGCCCGAAAGTATAAAAATCGCCGCCGACAAAACGTCCTGACTTTTAACCTCGTTAAGCCGTCCTTCGACTTCCAGCTTGTCGTAAACGAACTCCGCGGCGCGAGCTATTCCGTCGCCGTTCTCCTCGCCCAAAATGCCAAAGTGCGCCAAAAGCCCCGCGTAAGCATCAACAAAAATTTTGCGCTTAGTCCGCCCTATCGCCAGCTTGTGCGTGGATACGCACTTATAAATATGGTAAACGGTAAGCCCGAACTCGTTTTCTTCGTTTCTGCGCGCAAGCCTTACAAGCGTTTCTATTTTTAATGCGTCGTCGCAAAACGCGTCCAAAAGAATGTCCCGCACAACGTCGTCAAAGCCCGCCTTTACCGAAACCTGCGCCGCCAGCATCTTTATTTCGTCGTCGTTTCCGCACTCGTCAAGGCACCACTTTATGCAGCCGTAAAGCTCGCGCTTCAATTTAAAGCTTTTAACCCCGCTCTGCGGCAGCTTGATAAAGTCGGAAATAAGCCTTAACGAGCTTTCCCTTATCTCCTGCGGCAGACGGTAATAATAAGTCAGCTCGCCCTTAAAATCCCCGCCGCGCACCAAATCGTAATAATACCTTGCCGTCATGGCGTCGGGATAAAGGGTAATCAGGTCGTTAAAGGCGTTTAAGCTCTCTTTAAGCTTTCCGCAATTATACGCCGAAACGGCTTTAAAAAACATAACCGGCTTTTCGTAAACGATTTCGCCGTAAAGCTTTAAAATCTGGCGGTAAGCCTCGGCGTGCAGCTTGTTTTCGGCGCACACGGTCACTATTTTAAAAATCTCGTCCTGATTATCCGTCTTTATTTTTAAAAGCCTGTCCGTCAAAGCCAAAGCTTCGTTCGTTTCGCCAACCTCGCACTTAACCGCGGTTAAGGTGGACATAGCCTGCACGTTTTCGGGGAATTTTTTTAAAATGTTCAAGCATTCCTGCTCGGCTTCGTTGTGCTTGTCACAGATAATCTTGCACATGGCAATGTAATTGCGAGCCTCGGCGTAACGCGGGTTGTCCTCGTGCACCTTGTTAAAAGCCTCTTCCGCCTTTTCGTAATCGCCCGCCCGCAAATGTGCAATTCCCTCTTTTATAATTTCGGAACAGTCCGCAAGCTTGGGCGGCCAAACGAATTTTAAGGGGTTTTCCTCTTCGGACAAAAAGTCCTTTAAAATGTCCGCGCGCGTTTCGTCGTCAACATCGTGCGTTTCGAATAAAAGCTTGTTATAATAAAACGCCGAAAACTGCGGCTTGTCGATGTTCATATAATTCACCGCAAGCCCCTCGTAGCACTCCGCCATGCCCTCGTCCGAAGAAGCCTCGTCCATATATCTGAACCACGCGTTTATGCACTTTTCGCAAAGCCCCAAATCGTCGAAAATTTCGGCGTAAAGCATCAAAGAATCCTCGTCGTCGCCTTCCTCGCGCGAGTTCTTGTTCAGCATTTTAAGCGCCCTTATATAGTTGTGGTCGTCAACCAAATCGGCGGCAACGGCAATCAGTCTGTCCGCCGAAAGGTCGATGTCTACAGTCTTTTTCATAAATTATTTACCGAAAAGCTTTGCTATATCCCGCTCCGAAAATTTATAATCGGTGTTGCAGTAGTGGCAGTGCACGCTCACTTCGCCCTGCTCCTTAACAATTTTTTCAAGCTCGTCAAAGCCGAGGGGAATAACAACCCCCTCTATTTTTTTGCGCGAACAATTGCACTTATATGCGGGAAACAAAAAATACGTGGTTGTTTTTCCGCACAAATCTTTAAAATACTCTTCCAAAATCCCGTCCGCGCCCAGCTTTTCCACAACGTCCGCCGCATGCACAAAGTTCTGCATAAGGTTTTCCGCCGCGTCCATATTCTCCTCGTGCGTGCCGGGGAGCAACTGCATAACCACGCCGCCCGCGGCAACGCATTTGCCGTTCTTTATCTTAACTCCGAACGCCACCGCAGTTTCAACCTGCTCGCTCATGTGGAAGTATTGCATAAGGTTTTCCGAAACGTCGTCCGATTTCAGCTCGCACGCGCCGATAAAGGGGCGAAACAACCCGTCGTCCTTAATAACCGTCATCGAGCCGCCTTTAAGACCGCCCTCCGCGCCGTCGATATACCCGCGGATATGCCCGTCCTTATCGCCCGAAACGCTTGCCGAACAGCTTCCGTCGCCCGACTTAACGGTTATGGAAACCGCGCCCTTGTCGCTTTTTAAACAGCCCGCCATATAGGCGCACGCCGTCAAAAGCCCGCCCAGAATTTTTGCGCCTTTTTCGTTTAAATTATGTATTTTAATCGCGTCGTTCACAAGCTCCGTCGTATCGAGTACCGAAAGCGAAACCTCGTTGTCCAAAACCAGCGCTTTGCAAAGCTTATTCATAATTTCACCGCCGTAAATACTATTCTGTCCTCTTTGCTTCCGCCCAGATGCCCTTCGCAAAAGGCTTCAAAGCCCGCCTCTTGCAACAGGCTTAAAATTTGCGTTTCCCCGTGAATATATTGCGTTTGCCGCTCGTCCGCCCTTTCGTAAAGCCCGTCGGCGCGGCGTTTGAAAACGGTTACGTCAAAGTTGACCTTATCCCCGTCCAATTCGGTAAACCAAAGGCACGTCGCGTTTTCGCTGTCGTCGGCAAACACATTATTTCCAAGCTTTTCTTTAAGCTTTTTTTCCGAGCTTATATCGAATATAAACGCGCCGCCCTTTTTCAGGTTCGCGCAAACGCGCTTAAACGCAGAAAGCAGCTTATTTTGAGGGATATAATTCACGCAGTCGTTTACGGCGGTTATAAAATCCGCCTTCGCCGCAGTCTTAAAGGTTGCGATATCCCCCGACATATAAGGGATTTTAAGCCCCTCGCGGCGCGAAAGCTCCACCGCCGAAGACAGCGCCTCCGCCGAAATATCCACCCCGCAAATATCAAAGCCCGCCCTTTTAAAGGCGCGCGTAAAATAGCCGTTTCCGCAGCCCATATCCGCGCCGCAAGCCCCCGCAGCCACGCCAAGAAGCGAAAGCTTTTTAATTAAATACTGCGACCATTGTTCATAGCCGCAGTCGTTATTCAAATATTCAAAAACTCCGCCGAGGGCGGAATACGCCTTGCCCTTAATCACTTTAACAGGTTGTCCGCACTGATTTTCTTTTTCTTCTTGCCCTTCTTGTCCACGGGGTCGGCAAGCGCCTTTTCGCGCTCGGCAAACAGCTTGTTATATTCCACGTAAACGGGGTCGTTCTTATGCGCCTGCTCATACGCCGCCAAATCGTTTGCAAGCTTAGCCTTTTCGCCGTTTACGCTTGCAAGGTTTGCGCGGGTAAACGTTTTGCCCAGCTTAGTAACCGCGGGCTTTTCGGCAACGGGCATAACGGGGCGCGCGATAAGCTCGCTTTTCCCCGCCGCCAACAGCTCGCGCGCAGCGCGCTTGCCGTCCGCTTCGGCGTCCTCTTTAACTTCCTTTTCCGTTCTGTTTGCCTTGGCCTTTTCCGTCGCCGCTTTAAGCGCGGGGTTTACGTATAAGTCAAAGCCCCATTGCGTAAACGCCAGCCAGCAAATTAACGTAAACGAGAACCCGAGGAATATATAAAGGAACATGCCAATCATTTGGAAAATTCCGCCGATAAGCATAATCCACACGGGGATTAACGCAAATCCCGCCATAAACACCGTTTGGATTGGAGTTCCCATCATCATAAGGAAGGAATTTTTGAAAAGCTGTTTAAAGGTAACTTTATAGCTTATGCCAACCGCATACAGCCAACCGCAGTAAACGCCGGCAAGCACGGTTGCGATTACCATAAATATGAACGCCGTCAGCGCGCCCGCGTAATTTCCGCCCTGCGCCGCTACAAGGTCTTTCCAGTCGCCCAAAACAAGCGAGGCGAACATGAACATCATAAAAATCGTAACGGGCACTACGGTGTTGAGATAACCCACCTTAATGCCGTAAAAAAAGTCCTTAACCTTAAACCCGCCGTGGCCTGCAAGCATCTTTTTTATGGAATAACCGCCGCCGGCAATTCCCAAAGACGCGATAAAGCCCGCCACTATCAAGAGCGAATAAAACAAAAGGTCTGCCGAAAGTCTTACCCCCTCCGCAAGCCCCGAAACGTCGGGATAAAAGGGATATAAAATGCTTGAATTAAACGGATAAACCGAATCTAGCCCCGCAATGTAAGCGCCGCGCACCCACACGATTGCAACGCCGGGCACGAACGTAATCAAAATAAACACGTTTATTAAAACCAGCTTTAAAACGTTGGATTTAAAAACGTCCCACGTGTCCGACCATCTGCCCGCGGGAACGGCTTCCCTTATATAACTGTCGGCAAGCTCCTTGCCTTCGAGGTCGTTTACCTTAATAGCCATAGCTTTTTCCTTATTTTTAAAAACTTAAAAATATTTTATCACACCGCCGCCGATAATTCAAGTTATTTAATGCCTTAAATTTTAAATAACCGTCATAATCGCGTTTATAACTATACCGGAAATTACAGCAACAGCGTACAGCACCGCCATAATAAGCAAATTCCGCTTGATTTTTTTTGTGTTTTTCAAAAGCACAACAAGCCCCAAACCCGCGTTGCAGCAAAGCCCGCCCACAAAGCTCCCAAAAAGTATGCCGTTATTCAAGTACGCCGTCGTAAGTATCGTGCTCGAAGCGCAGTTCGGTATCATTCCCAAAAGCGCGGTAATTAAAGGCTGAACGTATGGGCCGCCGCCTATAATCGCAGTGTTAATCGCATCGGCACCCGCCGCCTCTATTATGCAAGCAAACACAACGTTCACGAAAAACAGATACAGCGCGATTTTAAGCGAGTGCAACAGCGGCGAAACGAGATAAATTACCAAATCGGACTTTCCGTCGTGCTCGTGACAGAGCGACTGCGAGCGCAAATCCGCCGTAACGCCAATTTCGGCAAGCTTTTCGCGCCGCAAAATAAGGTTCGCCAAATACCCCACGGCAACGCCGATTAAAAGCTTTGCGCAAATAAGGGGCATAATCATTCCCGCGTGGCTAAGCTCGGCAAGCATAATTATAAGCGCCTCGTCGGAGGTAGCAATGAACACGGCCAAAAGAGTGCCCGTGCGGATAAATCCTTTATCGTAAAGCTTTGCCGCCATAACCGAAAACCCGCATTGGGGAATTATCCCCGTTGCGGAGCCGATTAAAGGCGCAAGCTCGCCCTGTAAAATTTTTTTGTTGTGCGTAAGCGTAGTGCGGTGTTCCAAAAGCTCGATTAAAACGTAAATCAAAAACAAAAACGGAAACACCTTTAACGTGTCCACAAAACAGTCAAGAACAACGTCTAACATATATGTCTTTTATAAAATTATCGTGACTTTCGCATAATTGTCATTCTGAGCAAGCGCAACGCGCATGCCTTGTCATTCTGAGCGTAGCCGAAGAATCTTTTTGCGCCCGCGCAGCGTTTCCGCGCAAAAATCCCCACATAATTATATCCTGCAAAAATAAGCCGTATACCATAAAAATTGCGGCGTGCCCGCCGCCGCAATTTTAAATTACTTTTTCTTTTTGTCTTTTTTCTGGGGAAGCTTTTCGGTAATTTCCCTTTCCTCTTCAAAGCTAAGCGGCACAAACTCCGCGTCCGCGTGCCCCGTATTTACGTAATCCTCGTCGCGCTTTAAAAGCGTTAATCTCGTCACGCCGTCAAAAAGGTATATATGACTTAAATCTACGTTCAAATGCACGCTTTCGCCGCCCTTAAATTCGGGTTGCCCCTTAACTATCAGCGAAATACCGCCATCCAAGTTGCACTCGCAATATGCGTTTTCGCCGTCGCTTTCAACCTTGCCAACCGTTCCTTTAAGCGCGCCTTCCCTGCCCGCCGCGGCGTCCTCGGGGCGTATGCCCAAAATTACTTCCTTGCCGTTTTCGGCGTACTCTTCTATGCCTTCAAAGCGGGCTACGATATTTTCCGCAAGCGGCAATTCGAATTCGCCGCAGGTCACTTTATAACCCTCTTCGCCCTTAACAATTTTCGCCTTGTTTACAAAGTTAATTGTCGGCGAGCCAATCAAAAACGCAACGTAAGCGTTTGCGGGATAATCGTAAAGGTTCGCGGGCGTGTCTATCTGCTGCACAAGCCCGTTCTTTAAAACGAGTATTCTCGTCGCCGCCGTCATCGCCTCGGAAAGGTTCTTCGTCGCGTAAATAAAGCTGCCTTCCATTCTCGCCTGCAAGTTGATTAAAAGCCCGAGCATTTCCTCGCGCAGCTTGTCGTCCAAACCGTTTAAAGGCTCGTCGAAAAGGTATAATTTAGGCTCTCTCGCAAGCGCGCGCCCTATCGCAACCCTTTGGCGGGTTGCCGCCGAAAGCTGTTTGGGCTTTTTATACAAAACCTCGTTCAGCCCCAAAATTTCGGCAACGGCTTTAACCCTCTGCGTAATAAGCGCCTGCGGCGCGTTGCGCTGTTTAAGTCCGAAAGCCATGTTATCGAAAACGTTAAGCGCGGGATAAAGCGTGTCGCCGCGGAACACCATCGCAAGGTTTCTGTCCTTGGGAACAACGTCCGTCATGTCCTTGCCGTCGATAAAAATTTCGCCCGACGTAGGGTCGTCAAGCCCCGCAATAAGTCTTAACAGAGTTGACTTGCCGCTTGCCTCGCCGCCGTAAACAACCAAAAATTCCTTATCGTTTGTTTCAAGACAAACGTTATAAAGCGCCTTTTCCCCCGAAGGATAAACCTTGTTAAGCGCGTTGATTTTTAAACTTGCCATAATTTTTCTCCGTAATTATAACAATATAATAACATATATTTCCTTGTAATCGCAAGCAAATTGTGCTAAACTTTTTTTATGAACGCAAAAAACTTAAACAAGCTTATGGACGAGGAGCTTAAAACCGCGCAGGGCAAACGCCTTCTTTTGCATTGCTGCTGCGCCCCGTGCTCCACGGTTTGTCTTGAAAGGCTTTTTAAAAGAATAAATGTAACCGTCCTCTTTTACAATCCGAACATAAAAAGCGGCGAATACGAAAAGCGCAAAGCGGAAATAATAAGGTTTTTAAACGAAACGCATTACGCCGGTTTTTTGGACTGCGACCACGGGGAAGAACAATTTTACAAAGCCGTAAAAGGGCTCGAAAAGGAAAAAGAGGGCGGCGCGCGCTGCCTTAAATGCTTCAAGCTGAGATTGCGTAAAACGCGTGATATTGCTGAGGCAAACGGGTTCGATTACTTTTCAACCACCCTTACGTTAAGCCCATTAAAAAACGCAAAAGCAATCAACGAAATAGGCGAAAGCCTGCAACAGAACGCAAAGTGGCTCCACTCCGATTTCAAAAAACAGGGCGGCTATTTAAGAAGCGTGCAGCTTTCAAAGGACTATAACCTCTACCGCCAAAATTTCTGCGGCTGCGTCTATTCCGAAAACGAGCGCAAAATCGTTGCGGAAGAAAATAAAAAATGATATAATACCTTAAACGATACAACAACAGTAACCCGAAAACTTAGAGAAGCAAGCAAGACAAGGCGAACGAGCACCACCGAGGGCGCATACACAGAAGTATGTAACCGAGGCGGCGCGGAGTTCAACACAGTATTGCGCCGCTTATATAAGTTTGTAAAGGAGCTAATTATGGACATAAACCGCTATTCCCCCTCCTACGGCATCAACCACAAGCACTTGCTGGGGCTTGCCGATTATTCGGCGGAAGAAATTTTCGAAATACTGTATGCAATTAAATCCATCAAAGGCAAATTCGCCGCGCACGAGGACACGCGCATTTTACAGGGCGTAACGGTGGCGCTGCTTTTCGGCGACACGTCGATGCGCACCCGCTCGGCTTTGGAAATAGGCATAAGGCAGCTCGGCGGCGTATGCGTCAATTTACCTTACAGCGAAAAGGACATGCAGGCGGGCGAAAATTTTAAGGACATAGTCAGCGTAATCTGCCGCTTCGGCGTGGGCGCGCTCGTAACCCGCGGCATAGGCAGAAGCACCTTAAACGAATACTGCGCCGTTTCGCAAATTCCCGTAATAAACTCAACCAACCACAACGAAATCCCCATGCAAACGCTGTGCGACCTTTTCACCATTTGGGAAAAGAAGGGCAAATTGGAAGGTCTTAAAATAGCTTACGTCGGCAAGGGCGGCTCGAACGCCGCCTCGTTGGTAACGGGCGCCATTAAGTGCGGCATGGAAGTCGCCGTAGCCACCCCCAAAAAGTTCGCCTTAAAGGAAGACGCGGTAAACGCCGCCCTTCAATACGGCAGTTTTTTAATTACCGACAACCCCGCCGAAGCGGTCAGGGGCGCCGACGTAATTTACACCGACGGCTACAGCTACCACTCTTCCATTTCGGAAAAGGATTTGGAAATTTTAAAGCCCTATCAGGTGAATAACTCTTTAATGTCGCTCGCCAACCACAACGCCTACTTCATGCACATGCTCCCCGCCACCCGCGGCGCCGAGGTAACCGCCGAGGTAATCGACGGCAAAAACAGCCTTGTTTTGGAGCAGGGCGAAAACAAGCTGCACACCGTAAAAGCCGTTTTGGCAATGCTTATTAAATAACAGTTTAAACGTACAGCCGCGGCGCGAAAAATTTCGCGCCGCGGCTCTTTTTATTTATCAAATTTCTTAAATTCAATCACAATCATTTCGGGGCGGTTAAAAAGCCTTAACGGAAATTGCGAATTCCCCAGCCCGCGAGAAATTATCAATTTCGTATCCCCGCGCCCGTGCACGCCTTCCGTCAGCTTTGGCAGCACTCCCTGTCCGGGCGCATAAAGCCCGACGTGCGTAAACGGAATACGCCATTGCCCGCCGTGCGCATGCCCGCTCAAAACAAAATCGAAGCCCAGATTTTCGTATTTTTCAAACAAATGCGGCTTGTGCGCAAGCAAAATCTTTAAGCCTTTTTTGCCCTCAACCTCTTTTGCAAGCTTTAAAACCGTATCGTTTTTCTGCGACGCGCAGTTAAGCCCTAAAAGCGTTAAACCGCACATATCCGCGGTGCAATCGTCCAAAACAACCGCGCCCGCTTCCTTTAAATCTCTTCTGAAGAACCTGTAACCCACGTTCCTCATCTCGTGGTTGCCCGCCGAAAAAACGAGGGGAGCAACTTCGCAAAGCGAGGAAACGAGCTTTAAAGCCACCCGCTTGTTTTTGTCGGTGTACCTGTGCACAATGTCGCCCGTAAAAACAATCAAATCGGGCTTTTCCGCGGCAACCTTTTTAACAAGCCTTTCGTTATTCTTCCCAAAGCTTTTGCCGTGCAAATCCGAAAGGTGCACTATTTTTACGCTATTTTCAAGCTTTTCGCTTTTAAATTCAAGCTTAGTCGTCTTAATACAGGAATTATTAAACCACACGAACAGAAAAACAAGCGCAGCCCCGCCCAAAACGCCGAGGCAAATCCACAGCCACAAAAGCTCCGCGCCCGCAGCGCAAAGCGCCGTTACAAAAAGCAACGTCATTTAACCTCCGCAACAATCCTGAAAATGGGCTTGCCCTGCTCTTTAAAACGTTTTTCATGCTCCGTTTCCACGTCGCCCGCCACGGGGTGCGCCGCCAAATCTTCGCACGTTTCCAAAATTTCAAAGCCCGACTTTTTATAGCTTTCCAAAGAAAACAAATAAAAATCCTTATCGTCCGTCTTTTGAACAATTTGCCCCTTCGCCTTTAAAAGCCTTTTATAAATTTCCAAAAACCTCGGGTGCGTAAGCCGCTGCTTTTTATAGCCTTCCTTTGGCAGCGGGTTCGAAAAATTGAGGTAAATTTTTTCTATGCTGCCCGCTTTAATATACTTTTCAAGCACCTCGGCTGCGCAGTTCAAAAAATAAACGTTCTTTAAGTCTTCGCCTTTAACCCTTTCAAGCGCCTCTATTAAAACGTTTGAAATCTTTTCAACCGCGATAAAATTCAGATTTTTATTGCGCGCCGCCGTTTCGGCAACGAACTTCCCCTTGCCGCAGCCGATTTCAAGGCAAATCGGGTTACCGTTCCCGAAAACCCCGTTAAACGCAATATATTCTGGCGTCAACGCCGCCCTCTTCATGTTCTTGTCGGATAAATCCGCCACCGTCACAATGTCACCGCACGCGGCAATCCGCTCTTCCAAATGTCCCTTTTTGTGCATTCTCATAATTACATTATACACTTTTTTGCGCGTTTTGCAAACCCCGCGTGAAATAACCGCAACTTTATTTTAAAAATATTTTTTATTTAACCGTTTAACGCCCCGCAAACGGCTTTAAAATAAAAAAGTCGGGTGAAAAACAAAAAAATATTTCGGATTAGGCGGCGCGTCGGGCGCCTTTCCAAAAAAGGAAAATCATGACCGTAATCGAAATTATAGACGCTTTCACCTTCTACGGCATAGACGTAATGCTTCTTGCCGCGCTCACCTTTGCCTCCGTGCAGCTGTGCAAACTCACCTTTTTGAAAAGAGTGAACAAAAAATTAGTCACCTTTTTGCCCTTTATTTTCGGCACGGTGTTTTATGCGGTTTACGCGGGCTTGAAAAACATGAGCTTTTGCTACCTTTTGCAAAACTACGTTTCGGTAATCGAACACGGCGTATCCGTCGGCGCGGCTTCCACGCTCGCCTACGTTCTATACGAGCAGTTCGTGCGCGAAAAAAAGGCGGGGCTTTCCGCCACCGAGGGCGTAATATCCGCGTTAATCGAAGGATATGTGCCCACTAACGAGGTTGAAAAGGTTGCAAAATCCATTGCCGAAGCAATTGCAAAGGACGTAACCGGCTGCGGCGCGCAGCGCGCGGCGGAAATACTTTCCGCAAACGCGGGCGGGGACGTAACCGAACGCGACGTTCAGCTTTTATCCAAGCTGATAATCGAAGCTTTGGCACATATTTAACTTAAAGCCTTTTAACGTTTATGCTAAAAACCAACGGTTGCCCCGCACATATGTGC
>JAIDVM010000039.1 GCA_029059705.1 Clostridia bacterium | reverse complement strand
CCGCGGCGGTTTTTGTTTGGCAATTTATATTTATTTGGTAAATCAAATGTCTGATAATATCTTTGTTGTCATTCTGAACGTAGTGAAGAATCTTTGAGATGTTTCAGCTTCACTTCGTTACGCTCAACATGACAGTGGGGGGGGAAGAATAACAAGGGGCGTTTTTAATATTAATTGTTTTTTGTTCTTCCGACTAAATCGTCTAATGAGATATCAAAAAAATCGGCAAGCTGGATTAGCTGTGCAATTGAAGGCTCGGTATAATTCGTTTCCCAATGAGAAATGGTTTTTACGGATATATTCAAAGCGTCTGCAATTGCTGTTTGTCCAACGCCTTCGGTAATCCGCAACTGTTTTAAATTTTCTCCGAACGATATCTTATCCATACCTTTACGATATCAAAAATTGAGAAAATTGCTTGACTTTCTCAACTATTGAGAATATAATAGCAATAAAACAAGGATAACTTATGAAAGACGAAGAAGTTGATTTTGAGGGATTTATAGAAAATTATCCGTCAATAACGGACAATAAAATGACGGAGTTGCAGGTGTTGGCGGATATAAGGTGCGTGTTGACGGAATTTTACAATGCAAAGCTTGTTTATGACGAAAACGGACTTAACGTAAAGTTTAAAAACGGGCAGATTTTTACTGTTACCGTAAAAGAGAAGAAGTAAAACCGCCTCCCTTGTCATTCTGAACGGAGTGAAGAATCTTTGAGATGTTTCGATTTCGCTACGCTTCACTCAACATGACATTGGGGGGGGGAGATGTTTTGCGCTCGGGCAACATGACAAGGGGAGTGGGTGGAAAAATTACAAGTTTATGGCGCGGCGCGTTTGATTACGCGCCGCGTTTTGTATTATTTAAAAAATATTACTTAAAATAATTTTATGAAAAAGAAAGGGGATTTGCAGGAAAACATAAAATCGGTTAAATCGGTTTTGACTTCGGAGGACGTTCTAGTTTTCAAGTTCGAATCGGCGGAGGGAAAGAAGTTTGCCGCGATTTACGCCGACGGGATAGTGGACAAGGCGCTTTTGGGCGAGCTTGCGGTTAAGCCTTTGCGCACCGTTAAAAACGACGCGGCTTATAACGACGTTAAGCTACTTTTGGCTACGCCCGAGGTTAAGGACGGAAAGGACTCCGCGGAGGCTGTTAAGGAAGTTTGCAACGGGAACGTCGTTTTGTTTATCGACGGCGAAACAGATTATATAATATTGGGATTGAAGTGCCCGCCCGTGAGGGCGGTTGCCGAGCCGCCCACGCAGATTGCGGTTCACGGCCCGCGCGAGGGGTTCATAGAGGACATAAAAACCAACCTCGGGCTGATAAGAAAGCGCATTAAGGCGGATAAATTGCAGGTAAAAATGATTACCGTTGGCGAAAAATCGGAGACGGCGGTGGCTATCGTTTATATCGACGGCGTGTGCCCGAAGGGGCTGCCCGAAAAGATAGAGCGGGAGATTTTGGAAAACAAAATTGACATCGTGCCCGATTCTTCGTATATAGCGCAGTTTATGACAAAGCGGCCGCGCTCGCTTTTTAAAAGGTGCGGAACTGCGGAAAAGCCTGATATTTTTTGCGCGAAGATTAGCGAGGGAAGGGTTGGCGTTGTTGTGGACGGCTCGCCCATGTGCCTTACGGCGCCCTATATGCTGGTGGAGGATTTTCAGTCGGTAGAGGATTATTACATTACCTCTTACCGAGCTACGACGCTGAGGCTTTTGCGAATTTTTTCGCTTTTGATAGGCATTTTTCTGCCCTCGATTTACATTGCGGCGCAGCTTTTTAAAATTCAGATTATACCCTTTCAGCTGCTTTTAAAAATTTCGAGCTCGGTGGCGGGGCTGGCGCTTTCGCCGAGCGTTGAAATGTTTTTGACGCTGTTCGTTTTGGAGGTTTTGAACGAGGCTTCGATACGAATGCCAAAATACGTGGGGCTTGCGCTTTCGGTTGTGGGCGCGCTGGTTTTGGGCGACACTGCGGTTAAGGCGGGGATAATTTCCACGCCGGCGATTATTATAGTGGCGTTTTCGGCGATAGGGCTTTATACCGTGCCGAACAACATTGAAACCACAACGACTTTGCGGTGGCTGTTTTTGATTGTTGCGGGCAGCTTAGGGCCCTTTGGAATAGTGCTGTTGTGCGCTTATTTGGTTTGCTATCTTGTCAGCGAGCAGTCTTACGGCGTGCCGCTGGTTGCACCCTTTGCGCCGCTTGTAAAGAGCGATTTATACGACAGTCTGGTTAAGGCGAACATGTATTCGCTGGAAACGCGTCCGCAGGTGTTCGATACGAAAGAGAGGGTTAGATTGAAGAGCAAAAGAACGAAAAAAGCGGCGGGAGGCGAAACGGAATGAAGATAAGCACCAGACAGGTTTGCTTTATTATGTTTGCGTATACGGCGGTTACAAAGCTTTTGCTTTATCCTACGGTTTTGAGTTTGGGTTGCGGAAGGGATTTGCTTGCGCCCGCTTTTATAAACTTTTTTATAAGCGGGATAGTTGTGTGGAGCCTGAGCTTTCTTGCCTCGCGTACGGAAAAGACTTTTTTCGAGCTTTTGGAAGGTGCGTTCGGCAACGTTTTTGCAAGGATAATTTACGCGCTTTTTGCGGTTATGTTTTTGTTTGCGGCTCTTTTGCCGATTTTTGAACAGAAGCAGTATATTCACGCGATTTTTTACGATACGCCGCCGTCGCTTACGGTATTTTTGCCGTTTTTCGTGTTCGCCGTTTATGCGGCGAGCAAGAAATTCACAAACATAGGCAGGTGCGCGGACATATGCTTTCCCATATTTGCGGTGTGTATGGCGGCGCTTTTGGGCATGTCTTTTTCCGAAGTGGATTGGAGCAACCTTGCGCCCATGTTCAGAACTCCCGCGAACAGGATTTTCGAAACGGCTCTCGGAACCGTTTACGCCTTTGTGGAGCCGTGCTGGCTGCTGATGTTTTTGGGGCGGTTTAAATACAAAAAGGGTGACGCGGCTAAAATTACCCTTTCGTATGCGGGCGGCGCGGCGCTTGTGTTGCTGTTTTTGGCGACGTTTTACGGCATTTACGGGGCGATTACGCCCTCGCGCACGTTTGCGGTTGCAAGGACGACGCTGTTTTTCCCCGCGATTGACACCATGGGCAGAATAGATTTGATTTTGCTGTACGTGATGGAAATAGTTATGCTGTTTGCGCTTATATTAAACGTTCAGCTTGCCGTGCACTGCATTGGCGAAACGGTTGGGGTGAAGGATTATAAGCTTATTTCGCTGTTTGTAAATCTGGCGTTGCTTGCGGTTATCGTTTTTGCGGACAACATGTTTAACGCAATTTTAAACCTTTATTCGAACTGGCTGTGGATTATGTTTTTGGTGTTTACAGTGCTTATTCCGTTGCTTGCGTGGGCATTGAGAAGGAGGAAAAATGAAGGGCGTTAGTAACTTTAAAACGGGGCTGTCGAAGCTTTCCGTTGTGATTTACTGGATTATTTTTCTTGGGCTGGCGGTTTTGTTTTTTACGAACGACTTCGGGCTTGTGGATATTCACAAAACCTCGATTATTACCGCCGTGGGCATAGACTGCCCCGAGGAAGAGGTGCTTGTAACTGCGGAGGTGGCGCTGCCGCAGCCTTCGCCGAGCGGCGAGAACATCGTTTATACTCAGGTGCAGGGCAGCGGGCTTACGATTGCCGACGCGCTGAGCGAGATTAATGCAAAGACGGGCTTTTATCCAAAGCTGCAGTTTTGCAAGCTTATTCTGGTTGGCGAATCGTGCAAGGATAACGAGCTTTTCCGCGTTTTGGGGTGCTTTTACCGAAAAAATTATTCGGAGCTGACCGCGCTTGTGGCGATGTGCAAGGGGAACGCTGCGGATATGCTTGCAATGAAGTCGAACAATTCCTCGATGACGAGCGAGGCGATAAGAAACGTTTTGTCGGACGAAATAAAAAAATCGGCGAACGCAAATTCGGCAAACTTAAAGTCGGTTGCAACGCTGCAATATTCCCAAAGCGACGCGTGCTTTATGCCCTACGTGGAGGCGTTTAAGCCCGGAACTTCGGAAACCGGCGGAAACGGCGAAAACGTGGGCGGCGAGCAGAGCGGTCAAGGCGGACAGGGAGAGCAGGGCGGCTCTTCGGGCGGCGGCAGCGGCGAAAGCGGCGGCGACGGTCAAAGCGGAAGAAATTCCCCGAGCGGTGGCTCGGGCGGAAGCGGGGAGCAGAGCGAACCCGTTGAATTTGCCGCAAGACAGACGGCGTATTTTTCGGGCGGACACTTTAAAGGGGTTTTGGACGAACAGCAGTCGTTTGCGCTGGCGGTAATCCAAAACGACATTCGCCTTGCGGTGCTGCCGTGCGATTCCGAGGACGGTATTCACTACACCTTGGGGCTTAAAAGCGTGAACTCGGGCGTGAAGCTGAGCTTTGAGGAAGGCTCGCCCGTGGTGACGTTTAAGTTTAAGGCGGACGCGCAGATTCAGGGCGCGAGGGTGATGATGGAGCCCAATAAAATCATAGAGGACGACGCCGTGCCGAAGGAAGTTATAGACGGCGCCGAAGCTGCGTTAAAGGAGAGAATGACGGCGCTGTTTGAAACGTGCAAAAGGGATAACGCCGACTTGTTGGGGCTTAAAGAGCAGCTTTATAAAATGTCGGCGGGGTATTTCGAAGCCTTTAAGGACGACCTTTTGGAGAGGGCGCAAATTAAGTTTGACATTAAAATAGAGAGCGCGAGTTGAGTTTTTGAGAGATTCTTCGCTGCGCTCAGAATGACGGGGTTGGCGGGGTTGACGGGGTGGACGGGGTTGGCGGAATGACAAGGAAAAAATAGAGTTGCCCCGCACATATTTGGGGGGGCACCCGGGGGTTTTTGGGTTAAAGTTGAAAGGGGGTTTGTTTAATTTGGTGGCACCGGGGGGGTATGGGGGTGGGGTGAAGCGGGACGGCGCGGTG
>JAIDVM010000038.1:4227-6159 GCA_029059705.1 Clostridia bacterium | reverse complement strand
ATAACAGCCCTCTCCTTATTTCACTCCAAAACTACTGATTTTTCCATAAAAAAACTAAAAAAAATACAGAAGCGGCGCAAACCGGAGTTTGCGCCGCCTCCATATGATAAGGGGGAAAAATGAAGTTGCTACCCTCTCGGGTAAGCACCTGTAAACAAGTTTTAAAACAACCGTAAAGGTTATTTACAGTTATAATTATACGGAAATCACCGAAAAAGTAAAAAATTTGCGACAAATTTTTTAAAAAATCTATAATTATTAACTATGTAACAAATTCTGTAACAAACTAACAAATTCACATAATTCTGCATAAAAGACAGGCAAAAATTGTTGAAACCAGCGTTGCAACCAGCACGGCAAGCACAGGTTTTAACAATTTTTTCATTTTAACGTTTGCAAAATAAACGGCTGAAATGTAAAAAACCGTTTCGGAAGAGCCGAAACACACGCACGCGCAGCGCGAAACGTAGCTGTCCGCGCCGTTTTGTGAAATTATTTCATTTAAATAAGCAAGCGAGCCGCTCCCCGAAAAAGGCTTGATAAGCACAAGCTTTGTCAACTCTTTTGGTATTCCCAGCGCGCCGAACGCGGGCGAAAGCCAATTTATAAGCAGGGAGGACAGCTTAGAAGTTTCGAAAATGGCGCACATCATAAAAATCGCCGCAAGGCAGGGCAAAAGCGAAAAGGTGAATTTAACCGCCTCGCCAACGCCTTTTGAAAATTCGTCGTAAATTTTCACCTTTTTAAAGGCGGCGTAAACGAAAATTATTATAAAAACCGCGGGGATAATAAAAACCGTCATTTGCGCTCACCCCGCTTAAAACTTAGCTTTGCCGCCTTAAAATGCGTGGTTTTGGGCGGTTTTTTCTTGAATTTCAGCTTTTCAAACGCAAAAAACAGCGCAACGCCGCAAATTGTTGAAATTGCCGTGCATATTAAAGAGGGCAGAAAAATATCAAAAGCCGCAACGCTGCCCGCGCTTGCGCGAAGGGCTATTACCGTAGTCGGCAAAATCTGGATAGAGGTTGCGTTTATCACAAAAAGCAGCTTTTGCGCGTAATCGTTTTCGTCATTTTCAAGCTCGCCTATCGCCTTAACCGCAAAGGGCGTTGCCGCGCCGCCGATGCCCAAAAGGTTGCAGCTCATGTTCATGGCAATGCTTTCGCAAGCCGCGTCGTTGTTAGTTTTGAACACTTTTTTCGTGAGAGGTTTTAACACTTTTGCCGCATTTTTTGAAAACCCGCTTTTTTCCGCAAGCCTTGAAAGCCCCAGCCACACCGCGTAAATGCAAAACAGCGGAAGCGCCATTTTAGCCGCGCTTTCGGCGCCCCCCAAAAGTGTGGGCAATAACTCGCCCGGCGCAATAAAAGTAAGCGCGATTAAAGAACTTATGAAAATAACCGTAAAAATTGCGTTCATAAACTATGTTTATGAAGTGAAACTGAAAGATTATTCTTTATTGCTGTTTAATTGTTCGGTTAGCTCGTTTAAAATAATTGTAATACCGTTAAGCTGCGTAAGCGTACTCTCGAACACCTTTTTATATTTTGCGCCGTCAAATACTTCGGGAATTTGTTTTGTCCAATGTTTGCAACAATCGTTTTTGCTTTTTGCGCTTTGTGAAACAACGCAATAGCCGCAGTCCGAATTTATAAACCCGCAATACACTTTTAAATAAAGCGCGTTGTAATATTCACATTTGCCGCATTTGTGTTCCATAAGTTTACTCCTTGATTTAATTGTAATTCAACTTTTCGGTAAGTTGTTAAATTCTGCATAAATGTAGCACAAATATTATTAAAAATCTTGCATTGCATTTTTTGTGTAACGTGAATTATAAGTTATGTCATGTTGAGCGAAGCCGAAACATCTTTTGCGGTAATTGCGTAAGCAAGTGTTTGCGCGAAAAAGATTCTTCGGCTTCACTTCGTT
>JAIDVM010000038.1:0-4127 GCA_029059705.1 Clostridia bacterium | reverse complement strand
AGCAAGTGTTTGCGCGAAAAAGATTCTTCGGCTTCACTTCGTTCCGCTCAGAATGACAAGGGGGGGTTGTATTCCGCTCAGAATGACAAGGCATACGCGCTGCGCTTGCTCAGAATGACAAGGGGGCAGAATGACAAAAGGGGGCAGAATGACAAGGGCGGCGGTAATTTAATTTACATTTAATTTAAACTGTGCTATACTTTTGGGGAATTTAAACGGAGACAGTTCTTTATATGAAAGAAAAGTTTTATTTGACGACCGCCATAACCTACACTTCGGGCAAGCCGCACATAGGCAACACCTATGAAAGCATTTTTGCCGACGCTATTTGCCGCTTTAAGCGCGCGCAAGGGTTTGACGTGTTTTTTATGACGGGCACCGACGAGCACGGGCAAAAGGTGGAGCAGAAAGCCGCCGACAAGGGGATAACGTGCAAGCAGTTCGTTGACGAGGTTGCGGGCGAGGTTAAGCGCATTTGGGATTTGATGGGCGTTTCCTACAATAAATTTATCCGCACGACCGACGATTATCACGTTGAAGCGGTTAAAAAGGTTTTTACTAAGCTTTATAAGCAAGGCGACATTTATAAGGGCGCATACGAGGGCATGTATTGCACTCCGTGCGAAAGCTTTTGGACGGAAAGCCAGCTTGTAAACGGCAAGTGCCCCGACTGCGGCAGGGACGTTAAGCCCGCGAAGGAAGAGGCGTATTTCTTTAAAATGGGCAAGTACGCCGACAAGCTTGTAAAGCATATTTTAACCCACCCCGACTTCATTTTGCCCGTTTCGCGCAAGAACGAAATGATGAACAACTTTTTGCTTGCGGACGAGCTGATAGGTAAGAGCGACAAGGAGCTTTTGGGACTGATTGAAAAGGGCAAGTTAAAGACGAAGTTGCAGGATTTGTGCGTTTCGCGCTCGACATTTAAGTGGGGCGTGCCCGTGGAATTTGACGAACGGCACGTGGTTTACGTTTGGCTTGACGCTTTAACCAACTATATAACCGGCATTGGCTATAACCCCGAAGGGTGCGGGGCAAGCTATAAAAAGCTGTGGCCGGCGGACGTGCACGTTATCGGCAAAGACATAATCCGCTTTCATACCATTTACTGGCCTATCTTTTTGATGGCTTTGGGCGAACCTTTGCCCAAGTGCGTTTTGGGGCACCCGTGGCTGTTGCAGGGCGGCGACAAGATGTCGAAGAGCAAGGGCAACGTTATGTATGCCGACGACATGGCCGAAATTTTCGGTGTGGACGCGGTGAGATACTTCGTGCTGCACGAAATGCCTTACGCCGACGACGGAATAATAACGTGGGAGCTTGTGTGCGAAAGGATTAATTCCGACCTTGCAAACGTTTTGGGCAACCTTTTAAAGCGCACCGTTTCGATGACAAATCAATATCTGGGCGGCGTTGCAAAAAAGACGGGCGTTGCGGGCGACACGGACGCGGACTTTGAAAGCGTTATTTGCGGGACTTATGCAAAGGTTGCCGCGAAGATGGACGAATATAAAATTTCGGACGCGATGGACTGCCTTTGGTCGCTTTTCAGGCGCGCAAATAAATATATAGACGAAACAACGCCGTGGTTGCTTGCAAAGGACGGAAGCAAGAAGGAAAGACTTTCTGAGGTTTTGTATAATTTGCTCGTTTCTTTGGACGTCGGCGCGAATTTGCTTAGGGCGTTTATGCCTTCGACCGCGGAAAAGATTTTAAAGGAAATCGGCGCGTGTGAAAGCGGCTTCGGCGAAACTGAACACCCCGCCGAATATAAGGTGACGGCAGCCCCCGCAACCTTGTTCGAACGGATTAAATTCGAAGATATTAAGGGGGCAATCGAAAAAATTGAGGAGAAACAGCGTATGGAAGCGGCGCCCGTAAACGAGGAAAAGAAGGAAGAAATAACGATTGACGACTTTGCGAAAATAGAAATGCGCGTGGGCAAGGTTATCGCGTGCGAGGCGGTTAAAAAGAGTAGGCTACTTCACGAAACGATTAAAGTAGGCTCGCGCACGCTTTCGGTTTTGTCGGGGATTGCAAAATACTACACCGCCGAGGAAATGGTCGGCAAAAAGGTGATTGTGGTGTGCAATCTGCCGCCGCGCGAAATGAAGGGAATTTTGAGCGAGGGCATGGTTGTCTGCGCGGAAGCGCCCGACGGCACTTTGTCGCTCGTCGCGCCCGAAAAGGATTTGCCCGACGGGAGCCTTTTATCGTGAGATATATCGACGTGCATTGCCATTTGGACGGCGGGCACTTTGGCGATATAGGCGGGCTTTTGGCTCGGCTTAACGCGCTTGGCGTTGAAAAGGTGATTGCCGCGGGGTTCGATTTGCAGTCGAGCGAATTTTGTTGCGGACTTGCCGAAAAGTATGAAGGCGTGTATTTTACGGCGGGCTTTCACCCGACCGAACTGAAAAAATATAACGGGGGCGACCTTGAAAAAATTGCGGCGCTCGCCGCGCGTGAAAAGTGCGTTGCGATTGGCGAAATCGGGTTGGATTATCACTATCCCGACACGGACAAACCCCTTCAACGCAGGATATTCGGGGAGCAACTTGAACTTGCTGACAAATTGGGCTTGCCCGTCGTAATACACTCGCGCGATTGCGCCGAGGACATGACGGAGTTTTTAAAGGAGCACGCAGCTTATTTTAAGCACGGCGCGCTGCTGCATTGTTATTCTCATTCGGTTGAAATTGCGATAGAGCTGCAAAAGCTGGGGCTTTATTTTTCCTTTGGCGGGACGAGCACTTATTCTGGCAGCAAAAAGGCGAAAAGAACCATTGCCGCGCTAAGCGGAGAGCGGCTTTTAACCGAAACGGACAGCCCATATCTTCCGCCCAAGTCCAAGGCGGGAACCTTCCCCAACACGCCCGAAAGTATACCCGAAATTTTGCAAAACATGGCGGATATCAGGGGGGTAAGCGCAGAAGAAATGGCAAAAACCGTGTGGCAAAACGCGCATAATTTGTTTAAAAAGCTGAATTAAGTTCGCGTGTGAAAAGGTTACAAAAAAAATTAAGAATAAAAAGTCGAAGCCCGCGGACGGTTAGTCCGCGGGCTTTTTTATCGGTAGTCGGGCAAACGGATTAAAACCGTTTACAATCTTAGTTTCGGCTGTTATAATAGAGTTATACTTTTTTAAAGCGGGTAAATTATGGAAAAGGACGTAAAAACCGTGCTTGCCGAGGCGGGCTTCGGTTTTAAAAAGAAGTTCGGGCAGAACTTTTTAACCGACAAAAATCTGCTTGCGAGCATAGTTTCGCTTGCGGGTGTAACAAAAGCCGATACCGTTGTGGAAATAGGCTGCGGGGCGGGCACTTTAACGCGCGCGCTGGCGGCAAAGGCGGGGCGGGTTGTTGCGTTCGAGGTGGACAAAACGCTTGAACCTGTTCTGGCGCAAACTCTTGCGGGGCTTGAAAACGTAGAGGTGGTTTTTAAGGACTTTTTAAAGGTTGATTTAGCCGCGTTCGAAAAGGAATACGGCGGGTATTCGGTTGTTGCGAACCTGCCTTATTACATTACGACCCCGCTGATAACCAGACTTTTAGACGACGGCAAAAAGTGCAAGAGCCTTGCCGTTATGGTGCAGGAAGAGGTTGCCGAAAGGCTGTGCGCAAAGGAAAACACCCCCGAATATGGCGCGATTACAGCCGTTGTGGCGTACCGTGCGCGGGCGGAAATTATTAAAAGAGTGCCGAGGACGATGTTTACTCCCCGCCCCAACGTTGACAGCGCGGTTGTGCTTTTAACGGTTGAAGAGGGCAGAATTGCGGCGGACGAAACCGCCTTTAAAAAGACGGTGCATGCGGCTTTTCTTTCACGCAGAAAAACGCTTGTGAATAATCTGATGAGCGTGTTTAAGCTTTCACGCGAACAGGCGGAAGGCGCGCTGACGAATTGCGGGATAGATTTAAAGGCGCGGGGCGAAACGCTTTCGCCGCAAAAGTTTGCCGCGCTTTCAAAAGAGATTGAAAAGTTTTTATAATTTGAAAATGTGAAAAAGGGTGAATAAAAAAAGAAAGCCGCGGCGCGTTTGATTACGCGCCGCGGCGGTTTTTGTTTGGCAATTTATATTTATTTGGTAAATCAAATGTCTGATAATATCTTTGTTGTCATTCTGA
>JAIDVM010000037.1 GCA_029059705.1 Clostridia bacterium | reverse complement strand
TTTTTTTCACCCCCCCCCGGCCACCCGCCAGGCGCCTTGGTCGGGGGGGGTCGGTGCGGTGAAACTCACCGCCGCCCGCGGGTTTAAACCCGCGGGCGGCGGTTTATTAAAAACTATCAAAATTTATCTTTTATCGAGCGGAATATATTCGCGCCTGTCCTGCACGCACTCGTAGGCGGGGCGGATTATTTTGCCGCCCGAAACCAGCTCTTCCATGCGGTGCGCGCTCCAGCCCGCAATGCGCGCAATTGCAAACAGCGGGGTGTAGAGGGCTTCGGGCAAATTGAGCATGGAATAGACAAAGCCCGAATAAAAGTCCACGTTGGGCGTTAAGGGCTTATCTAAATTCTTTTGGTTACAAATAATTTCGGAAGCCGCCGCCGCAACCGTTTCGTATAAATCGAACTCGTCCTCTCTGCCCTTTGCCGCCGCAAGCTTGCCCGCGTAAAGATTTAAAACCTCGGCGCGGGGGTCGGAAAGTGTGTAAACCGCGTGCCCCATGCCGTAAACAAGTCCGCTTTTGTCAAAAGCTTTGCCGTTTAAAATCTTTTGAACGTAGTCGTAAACGCGCGTTTTTGAGGGGTTTTTAACGTTTTGTTTAATGTTTTCGAGCATTTGCATAACCTTAATGTTCGCGCCGCCGTGCTTAGGGCCCTTTAAAGAGCCGAGCGAGGCGGCAACCGAAGAATAGGTGTCGGTGCCCGTGGAGGTGGCAAGGTGGGTTGTAAATGTGGAGGCGTTGCCGCCGCCGTGGTCGGCGTGGAGAGTGAAGCAAACGTCTAAAACCTTTGCCTCCAAATCGGTGAACGCGCTGTCCTTTCTTAAAACGTGCAAAACGTTTTGCGCCGTGGAATATTCGGAAACGGGCTTGTGGATTACGAGCGAGCCGTCGTCGGTGTTGTAATAGCGGTAGGCGCGGTAGGAATAAGCCGCAATCATGGGCAATTCCGCAATGAGCTGCAAGCTCTGCCGCAAAACGTTTGAAAGCGAAACGTTGTCGGGGTCGGGGTCGTAGCTGTATAAATTCAAAACGCACCGCGCAAGCATGTTCATCATGTCCTTAGAGGGCGATTTCATAACGACGTCCCTTACGAAGTTTTTGGGGAGCTGCCTAAATTCCGAAAGCATTTCGTTAAAGTCGGCAATTTCGGTTGCCGTGGGGAGCTTGCCGAAGAGCAGCAAAAACGCCGTTTCTTCAAAGCCGAAGCGGTTTTCTTCAACGCAATGGCGCACCAAATCCTTTACGTCATAGCCGCGGTAGCACAAAATTCCGTTGCACGGTACGCGTGTTCCGTTTTCGGTCTGCCATGCGGTTACTTCCGAAATTTCGGTTAAGCCGCACAAAACGCCCTTGCCGTTTTTGTCGCGAAGTCCGCGCTTTACGTCGTACTTTTCGTACATGGCGGCTTCGATGTTGTTGTTCTTTTCGGCAAGGCGGGTAAGCTCCGAAATCTTGTGTGAGTATTTAATTATCAGTTCCTGGTCGTTGAAATTCATTTTATCAATAATAACACAAAAGCCCGCGTTTTGTCAAACGGGGGGATTAACCGTCGTTTTTGCGCAAAAGCTTTTTTTCGGTTGCAAGTATTACAAGTTTTAAGGAAAGCGTTATAATTGCGCCGCTAAAAAACGAGGTGTAGTGCCCGAGGTTATAAAATAAATCGTAAGGGTACCATGAAAAGGTAAACTTTGAAGTGCCGCCGCTGAAACACATGGCAAGGTATACTAGCGCGAGCATAACGCCGCCGTAAACCGTGTTAAGCCTTGTGCGTTTGTTTTTGGGTATTGTGCAAAAAAGATAATCTAAGATAATATAAGAGTACAAGGCGAAGTTTACGCCCGAAAACCCGCGGAAATTTATTGATTCGTTGTTTGCGGCAACCGCGCACGACGTGAAAAACGCAAAGCCGAGTATCAAAAGAAAGAAGTTAAGGGTGCCCGTTTTTCGTTCAAGGTAAATTCCGCATACGGCAAAACACAGCATGTTTAAAAGGGTGTGCTGCCAGTTAAAATGCAAAAAGGCGTTTAAAAACGTTTGTATTAAGGCTTTAAAATATAGAAAAGCGTTCCAGCGCGGCGACGATACCTGCGTATTTATTTTCCAACTGCCGCCGAGCGCGGCGTAGAGAACGATATTCAGAATTATAATTAATAAAGTTGCGGCGAAAAACAGGTTGCGTTCGTGCCATTTTAAGTTTTTTCTGCCGTTGTTTAAAAATGCGGTTAAAAATTTCATAAGCGCCTGCAAGGTAAATTTTTTTTATAATACGATATTTATGGCAAAATGTCAAATGCCGCAAGTAATTTGACATTGTTACAAATAGGGTTTAAAATGTTTTTGACGGGGTTTTTGAGGTTATAAATATATCAGAGGTGTTTTATGCAACAGGTTAAACTTATAAATTCGGACGGGGCTTTGAAGTTTTCGCTTTCGGGCGAGATAGATTCCGCCACGAGCGAGGATTTTTACGCGCAGGTTTGCGCAGCCTTCGAGCACGACAAAAAGGACGTGGTTTTCGACTGCGCCGCGCTGACTTTTATTGACAGCACAACGCTGGGGACGTTCGTTAAAATACTTAAAAAGCTGAAAACGGACGGCTTTAACATGGTTTTGGAGCACGTGCGCCCGAACGTTAAAAAACTGTTCGACATATGCGCACTTAACACTATTATGGAGTTTCGCGCATGAAAGAGTTCGAAGTTAAATTTATCCTTGCGGACAGCGAGTATATGACGGCTTTAAGGCTGGTTACGGGCGCGGTGTGCACCGTGCACGGGCTTGACGTTGACGCCTTGGAGGACTTTAAGGTGTGCGTAACCGAAAGCGCGATTATTTTAAAGAACTGCGGTTTTGCGGCGGTAAAAGTGGTTTTTTGCGGCGGTGAGGGCGTTATGTGCACGGTTACGGGCATTGGCGGCGCGCCCTGCGGCGGGGATAACGAGCTTTCGCTGGCGCTTATTTCCGCGCTGGTGGGCGATTGCGAAATTAAAAGGCGCGGCGAAATAATAGAAGAAGTAATTTTAAAGGCATGATGGACGATAACCGCGCGAACGAGCTCTTCCGCAAATACCGCGAAACAAAGGACGTGGGTATAAGGAACGAGCTTGTTGAGAATTATTTATATATAGCCGAAATTCTTGCCAAAAAGTTTGCGGGCAGGGGAGTGGAGTACGACGATTTGTTTCAGGTGGCTTCGGAGGCGCTGATTGCGGGGGTTGAAAAATTCGACCCCGATTTGGGCAACCGCTTTACAACGTACATAACTCCCACGGTGACGGGGCTTATTAAAAATTATTTCAGGGATTATTCGCGGGCGGTGCGGCTGCCGAGGCGGGTTTACGCCGTTGCGGCGCGCGTGCGCGAGGAAACGGAAAAATATTTTAAAGAGCACGGAGCAAAGCCCACCGTAAAGCAGCTTGCGCAAAAGATAGGCTGTTCGGAAGAGCTTGTTTTGGAGTCGATGGAGTGCCGCACTCCCGTGTCGCTTGACGCGCAGATTAAGGGTGACGACGGCGAACAGGACACGCCGCTTTCGGCGGTTATTTCCGACGGGGGAACGGCTTTTGACGACTTCGAGGTTTCGGAATCGCTTAAAGCCGAGCTTGAAAAGCTTGAGCCGACCGAGCAAAAGGTTATTACTTTGCGCTATTTGCAGGGAAAATCGCAGGCGGAGGTGGGCAAAATTCTGGGAGTGAGCCAAATGTTCGTTTCGCGCGCGGAGAGGAAGATAGTTGAAAAGCTGAAGGAAGCGCTGCTGTGATGGTTACTTTTAAAGTTGACAACTTAAAGAACATGAACTCCGAGCTGAGGGCGTTTGCTGAATTTTTAAAGCTGAACGCCATTTGCGACGAGGACGTTTTTGCAAGCAGGCTTGTTTCGTGCGAGCTGATTACAAACGTAATACGCCACGGCGGCGAGGCGGCGGAATTCCGCGGCGAATTGCTTGCCGACAGCATTGTGGTAACCGTTAAGGCGAAGAGCCTTGAAGGGCTGGATTTAATAACCGCGTTGCCCGACGTTTTTGCCGAGAGCGGCAGGGGGCTTTACATTGTGCGGTGCTTTGGCGAAATAGAAGAAAGCGGCGGCGGGCTGCGCGTTTGCATTAAAAGGCATTAAATTATAAAATTAAAAGGCTTCCGCAAGGGAAGCCTTTTTTGTTGTGGTTTTTATGATTACATCATGTTGATTTGTTCGTAGAGCTTGTTCAAAAGTCCGTCCGAAACATAGTCGCGTACCTTTCCGAAGTAGATGAACACAGCGGAGAAGAATTTTTCGTTTTTGCCGCCGGGCACGTACTGGGGAATGTTGGGAAGGCTGATTACGTTGCGCTCTAAGAATACGTTGAAGAATTCCTGCTTTTCCGTGTTGTTGAGCTTGTTGATAAAGCTGTCGGTGGGGCCGGTGTAAACGAAGTAGCCCGCGCCTTCGCGTACTTCCATGGGCTTTTCGGGAGCGGCTTTTTCTTCCTTAACCGCTTTCTTTTCTTCGGTTGCCTTTTCTTTTGCGGCTTTCTTTTCTTCTGCCTCTCTTTCCTTGGCAGCCTTTTGCTCTTCCTTAGCTAAGCGCTTTTGTTCCTTTTTGGAAAGCTTCTTTTCGGGTTCCTTAGCTTCTTCGCCCTCGGTTTCTTCAACGCGCGCTTTTTTGGGAGCCTTCTTTTTGTGCTTGCCGAAGGTTACCGTGCGGATAATGTTGATTACGAGCTGTACGATTGCTATTACTAGGAGCGCAACCAAAGGAATGCTTAAAGTAACCGTGCCGTCTACGAAGAAGGTCATAACGAAGGTTAAGAGCACCGCCAAAACTTCGAGCGAGTATCTTATAAGGTTAGTTACGACCATGAATTTTTTGGTTCTTTTGCCAAGTCCCAAAATGTCGAGGTAAAGGTTGATGAATACGAGCAATGCCGCGATGAGCGTTGCGAACGTAAGCGTTTGAGCCAGAGCGTCGCCGGAAAGGAGCGTTTCGAAATTGCCCGTGAAGAGCAGTTCGACAAACATGGGGCCTTCCATTATAGCGCCGTAAAGACCTGTTGTGAGTTTGCCGTCAAGCACGTCTGCAAGCGCGGGGATGAACAAGCCGAGGTTGAACATGGTTGCCACAACCGCGATTGCGGAAAGGAGGAAGAGGACGAATTTGATTGCACCCGAGCCCTTTCTGTAAACGAACGCCTGAACGACGAGCATTAAGAGTGTGCCGCCGAACGCGATTAACAGCGCGTAGCTGAACGTGCCCGAAACGGGGTACGCGTACATCTGCATGAGCACGAGGGTAAGAAGGGGGATAAGCGCAAGGCACTCGATAAAGGACGCCGTTTTTAACGCGGTTGCCTTCTTTTTGCTGCTTGCGATTACGGGGATAAGCCCGACGAGCGCGGCTACAGTGATAACTGCGTATAACGTTACGAGCAGCGCGCCGAGGTCGTATTCGAACATGCCGAAGAAGTTTACGGGCAAGGAATAGCCTGCCGTAAGCTCTGCTCCGAAAGGAATCTGGAACGCGCCCATTACCACGGCTTCCACAGCCTTGGGAAGCTGGTAAGCCAGCATATTTTCAAGTGTAAATCCTTCTGCGTTCCCCAAAGGTATCAAAAGGCCTGCAAGTAAGCAGACGAGCGCGATTACGTATGTAACGAGCGCCGCCCATTTTGTGGGTCTACGAGAGGGGTAATTATTCGTTTTTCCCATTTTGTTTTCTCCAATCGAAATTATTTATTCAAGCCGCGCATCGGCGGTTTAATAGCGAAACGTAAAATAAAAGACATATGCGCCGTGCAACGGTGCGCACGGCACAGAGATATAACTCCGCTTGTACATTGTTTATTCTATAACAATTAGTTTTAGATGTCAAGATAAAAGACCAACTTTTTGTCTTAAAATGCGGAATTTTTAAATGGTTGCACGCTTAGTTTGCGCAACCTTGCAAAATAAATACGGCGCGGGAATTTTAACGCGGAAAGGGGTATATAATTAAATTATGGCGCAATTTTGCGTTAAAACATTGAAAAACCGCCGCCGTTTTGGTATAATACGGGCGAGGTAAAAAGATGGAAAGCGATTTAAACGGCGCAAAAAGCGGCGCGGAATTTAATAAAACGGCGGATATATGCGGAGGAAACGGTTTTTTGGGCAATTCCGCGCGGGTGATAGGTCTTGGCGAGGTTGCGGCGTGTTTGACGGGCGCGCAGCGCGAAAAATTCGTTTCGGGCTTCGATATGAAGGGGTTTGCAAAGATTTTCGAGGACGAGAGCATGATGACGACCGCCGAAACCTTTCTTGCGTGCGGGCTGAACGTTTCGCTGGCGGCGCGCAGACTTTATATGCACCGGAACACGCTTATTTACAGGCTGAACGCGCTTAAAAGAAAAACGGGGCTGGATTTGAGAAATTTCGACATGGCGGTAACCTTCGAGATGCTGCACAAAATGTATTTGATTAAGTAAAAGTTTATTATATATCGGGGGCTATTATTTTGGAAAATAAAGATTTTGCGGTTGATAAGACGAAGAAAATTTTAAAAATTTCGCTTGCCGTGCTGCTTGCGGCGGTTATTGTGTGCGGGGTGTTTTTTGCGGGATTTTTCACGCACAAGCTGACGCGCCCCGCGGCAGTCAATTCATACGAATGGGCGCTGAACGTTATCGACGAAAACTATTGCGGCGAGAGGCGCGAGGGGAAAATTCAGATAAATCTGGACGACTACACCAAGGAAGAAATTTCGTTAAAGGCGCTTGCGGCAACGCTGGACGATTATTCCGCATATTACACGGCGGCTGAATACGCCGAGGTTTTAAAGGACAATTCCGGCGAGAAAAGCGGGGTTGGCGTAACCACTAATTTTATAAAGGACAGGGGCGCTTACGTTGTGGGCGTTTCGGGAAACTCCCCCGCGTTTAAGGCGGGCGTGCAGGTTGGCGACGTGTTTACGGCGGGCAAAGCCGCGGGCGGCGAAAGGGTGGAATTTAAGACCTCGGCGGACTTTTCGGGCTTTGTAAGCGCGAGGGCGACGGGTGAAAAATTTACGCTTTTCACCGAGGACGGAAGTTATGAATTGAGCAAGGAGGAATATGCGGCGAGCTACGCGGCGATGTTTACCTCTAAGGCGGAATACGGCTTTTGCTACGGCGGGGAAGAGAATTATTATTACCGCCTTACAGATAAAATGGGCTTTTTGCCCGAGGACGCGGCTTATATAAAGCTTTCGCAATTTTACGGAAACGCGGCGAACGAAGTGGGCTATTTGATTTCGAAATTCAACGCCGAAAACAAAACCACGCTTATTTTGGATTTGCGCAACAACGGCGGCGGTTACGTTTCGGTTATGCAGAACATGGCGGGGTATTTTCTTTCGGGCGGGAACCACTCGCGCGAGGCGATGATTGCCGAATATAAAAACGGAAGCAAGGACGTGTTCGGCTGGAGGAATTATTCCGCAGAGGCGGCGGTTAAGGACGGAACGGAGGTTTACGTTTTGGCGAACTCGGGCACGGCGAGCGCTTCGGAGGCGCTTATAGGGGTGCTAGTGAGCTACGGCGTGCTTAAATACGAAAACATAATAATTTCGGATTACACCGAAAATTATTTAAACTGGGCGGGCGCGAACGCAAAGACGGGGCGAACGTACGGCAAGGGGATTATGCAGTCGACTTTTAAAAACCCGCAGACGGGCGAGGCGTTTAAGCTGACGACGGCGCGCATTTTGTGGCCGAACGGCAAGTGCATACACGGCGCGGGGCTTTCCGAGGCGGACGGGTGCAGAACCGCCCCCGCCGACTGGACGGCGACGGCAAACGACGAAGAACTGCGGTTTGTGGTTGAAAATTATTTGGGTTAAATTTTAAAAATTAAAGCCCGCGGACGATTGTCCGCGGGCTTTTTTTTGCCGTTTTTAACGCCGTTTTAACGCCGCTCTATCGAGCCTTTATAAACGACTATCATATAATTGCTTTGCGGCAAATTGTGTTTTGAAAGCTCTTGTTCGGTTTCCTGCTTTATCTTTACGGACGTATTGTCTATTTTGGCGGACGCGAAGTTTAACGCGTTGCTTACGTCGTCGTCGCGCACGTTTTCGAGCTTGCCGCCTACCGTGTAAAAAATATTCGAGTAGCCGCTGATTTCGACTGAAACTTTATAATTTATCTTTTCGCTGCTGCCCCAAACGAGATAATCGCTTTTGTAAGACCAGCGGTCGGCGATTTTTTGGACTAATCTTAAAACCTCGCTATCGTAAAGCATTTTTTCGGAGGAGCCGCTTTCGTTGCTTTGCGTGGTCGGGGATGCTTCGGATTGGGAGCAGTATTCTTTTTTTAAAGGACACGTTGAAGAATATTTGCGTTCTGTCGATTTAAGAATTAAGTGGATAACACAGCCAATGATTATAAAAACCGCGTAAAATATATCTAAACAAAACGATAAAGCAAGCCCAGCGGCAACCAAAACGCACGAAGAATACATAAGTAGTTTTAGTTTAAGCTTTTGCTCGCGAGAAGTTTCGTGATATTCGAGAAGATACTTAGCCGTAAAAAAATCAAAGCTGTAATCATCGCTCAAATCTATAAACGAGCGCTCTAAAAAGATGGGAACGACCAGAATTATTGCAACAATAGCGGTTGCTAAAAAGAAAGATTGTTCAAAGTTGTGAGTATCTAAAAAATTTAATACAATTAATGCAACGGTAAGTACTATTGCAACGGGAATTAAAAACTTAGCAATGTTTTTAATATGCTTTTTCGTAAGCTTTTTTAAATCTCTTTTAAATATGTCTTTGGCGGATAAATAATAGTCCTTGGTTGAAAAGCTCTTTTCGTCCGCATTAAACGGGCAAATATGCCGAAATTCGGCAAAAATATATGCGATTGCGGCGAAAATTGCAGCGGCTATAAACGACGTTCTTGAAATAAGAGCTGAAAGAATTATGAAAAAATACATCGCCGCGTTTTTGGTTAAATTTGCGCCCGTAATAGAATGTCCGAAAATCTGCTTTTCCTTGTGCCACCATTTCCACAAATTCATAATTTTCTATTCTCTCGTGTAAATTTATTTTATCAACTTTAACACGTTGTTTAGTGTTTGTCAAATAAAAACACTTCGTTTAGTGTAAAACAAGGTTATGAGCACGTTCGGCGGCAATTTAAAAAATTTGCGAAAGCTTAACAATATGAACCAGAAGGAATTCGCTTTGAAAATGAACACCACGCAACAGCGCGTGAGCGAGTGGGAGTGCGACAAGGTGGAGCCTTCGCTTTTTAACATAATTAAGATTATTGCGGTTTTGGAAACTTCGTTCGAAGAGCTTACCGAAGGCGTTTTGCCGAACGATAAATAAATTTTGAAAAAGAAAAGGGCGGCGCGTTGGATAACGCGCCGCCCGCATTTTTTTGCGTTTTTATTGCGGGGGCTTTACGGATTTTACGCGGCGGGTGGGGAAGAGCACGCATACGAGAAAACCGCCGTTTGAGCGGGTTATTTCCAAGGATAAGTCGCCGTCGCATTCGAAGTATTCTTCCGCTACGCGCTTAACGTCCTTTAAAAACAGGCTGCGGGCGAAGTTGGTCATGTCCTCGCGGTCTAAGGCAATTACTTTGTTTGCGTTCATATCTTTTCCCTCATTTTTCTTTTAATTGCGCCGCCCAAGCCGCCGTAAGAGCTTAACACGTTGCAATATTCCTGCCGTTTGCCCGAAATGGCCGCGGCGGCGAGCCTGAAAGCCCTTTGCGTGGTTTTTTTGCATCTGCCGCACGGAAGGGACAAATCTTCGGGGATAACCGCCTTTAGCGGCAGGCGCAACAGGGCGGAAATTTCCTGCGCGCCCATGATTTCGCCCGAAATAATCTGCCCGCCGCTTAAATTGTTGACGACAAGCCCGATTTCTTTAATTCCGCCGTCGGAAAGGGCGGAACGGCACACGTCGGCGCACTTTAACGAGGGCAGGTAGGGCTCGGTTACGATTAACGCGCAGTCGGCGCGGTTTTTGGAGATTTTGTCAAGCAATACGTAATCGAAAAGTCCGTCTACGTCGGTTACGGCGAGGTCGGCGGCGGTTGGGTTTTTTAAGCCGAGCGAGGGCATAAAGCCCAGATTTTGAGTTTGGGGGTGGGGGATTATGCATTGTTTGGCGCGGCATGCGCCTTTTTCGTAGTCGGCAAGCGTGAAAACCTGCATGTTTTGAAGCCCGCCGACAAGCAATGCGCCCGCGCAAAGGCTGTCGCCGTCGACGATTAGCGTGCGTTCGCCCGCTTCGGCAAGGGCAAGCCCCAAACCGACGGCAAAGGTGGTTACGCCCGTGCCGCCCTTTAAACTTGTTATGTAAATTTTTTTAGCCATAAGTTTATGGTAGCGCGCGCGGGCGCGAGAAAGGTGGCGTTTTTTTGCGAATTAGGGAAAAGAAGAGGGAAAAGCGGGTTGAAATGGAAAGGGATAAAAAGGAAAGAAAAAAGAAAGCCGCGGCGCGTTTGATAACGCGCCGCGGCTGGTTTTGTAGTTTAAAATTTATAATTCAATACCGAGAAGAGATTCAAGCGTTTCGTCGTATAGCCGTGCAAGAGCAATTAGATTTTCATATTCAGGTCTTGAAACGTTGTTTTCCCAATCGCTTATGTTTGACTGTTCAATACCGAGAGTGTCGGCAACCTGCTTTTGCGTTAAGTTGCATTGTTGTCGCAATTTGCGAAATCTGCTTCCGAATTCCATAGTAAAAATATACCAAAAAGCAGGCGTTCGCTTGACAAATATGTGCAGTACACATATAATTGTGATTATAAAATTTTAGTTTCGGGGGCAGATTATGAAAGACGAAGAAGTTGATTTTGAGGGATTTATAGAGAATTATAAGCCTGTTAAAGAAACGGGATTAACGGAG
>JAIDVM010000036.1 GCA_029059705.1 Clostridia bacterium | reverse complement strand
GCGAAATCGAAATGCAGATTTTGAGTTTCACTTTTGGCGTACATTTCCGCCGTGTCGTATGTAATTCCGATTTTCATTTGTTTTTCCTTTAAATAATTAATAGTTATTTGAGGTAAAATCGATGGTTTTAAAACATACTCAACTATTGTAAAAATAAGTAAACGGACATATGTTTGTCCGTTTTTTTGCGTATTTAATAATATTTTTCGTTTAGTGTTAATTTAAAAAGATTATATAATAAATGAAATAGTTTATATTTTTTCAATAAAGGAGAAACAACGTATGATAAATATTCCTCGTCATAAGGTTTTTATTAGTTATTACCATAAGGATGACCAATGGTATAAAGATCAGCTTTTAGCTCTTAATGATGCATATAATTTGTTTGATGATTATTCTGTTCATGAAGATGAAATCGATGATACAGGAATGACGGACGAGGATATTCGCCAAGAAATTCGCGATAACTATATTAAAAAAGCAACCGTTTTGGTTTTATTGTGCGGGAAAAATACTCGAACGCGCAAGCACATAGATTGGGAAATTCATGCGGCAATGTATCATTCAAACGCTAATCCTCAAATGGGTATTTTGGTAATAAATGTTGATGGGGATAATGGACAGATTGCTTGCGGTAAAGAGGAAGAGGATGTTATATCACCGTATATACATTGGACTCCTTTGCAAAAAGATATTGCAAGTTTAAAGGAAAGGTATCCTGATTTGCCTGATAGAATTATTGAAAATATTGCCCGTGACGAAGTGTCTATAACCGTTGCCAATTGGAACAATATTGCCAATGATGTAGAAAAGATAAAATATCTTATAGACAGGGCATATGAACGAAGGTATTCTAATAAGTATGACCATTCAACTCCGTTAAGAAGGAGAAATAGTTAATGCCATTTACACAAGAACAGCAAGAATTTATATTCAATTATGCCAAAAGTCTTAAAAACGGGTGTGCGTCAGTCTTTTTGGGCTCGGGATTATCACGTAAGACTGGATATACTGGCTGGGCGGATTTGCTAAAAAAATATGCTAAAAAAATCGGTTTGGATATAAAAAAGGAACAATCCGATTTAATTTCTCTTGCACAATATTATGTAAATAGTCAGTCTGATTCTATTGAGTTAAAGAAATACATATGTAAAGTTTTTGCGAAAAGTGATGATAAAAAAATTAATATTAATCATTTACTGTTATCATCTTTGCCTTTGCAAAGCTATTGGACAACCAATTATGATACGTTGGTAGAGCAGGCGCTAGAACACAGAGATTTAAAGTATAATAAAATCGTTGAAGATAAAGATTTAAGGAAAAATGAAAATTCACGTCCTATTTGGCTGTACAAAATGCATGGGGATGTGGGAAATTACAATTCAATTGTTATCACCAAGCAAGATTACGAAAACTACTATGATAAGTATGAGATGTTGCTGGCAAAGCTTAAAAGTGAAATATGTACAAAAACTTTTTTGTTCCTAGGTTATAGCATAAGCGACCCTAATATAATGCATATTTTGGCAAGAGCCAGAAAGGTTTTTGATAAAGATAGTGGGCGGCAACACTATGCGGTAATGGAAAAACCTAAAGAAACATATCCCAATGGAAAAAAGAACAGAAATTATAAATATGAGATTATAAAGCAACAGCATCAAATTGCTGATTTAGCAGAATATGGTATTAAAGTTGTATTGGTAGATGATTATGAACAAATTACAGATATATTGAAAGAGATAGTTAGTATTGTTTATGGTAAGAATGTTTTAATAAGCGGAGCTTTTGAAAAAGAAACTGCGAATAATGAAGAAATACGCAGATTTACAGAAAACCTTGCTGTATGGTTGATTAAAAATAATTATAAAATTTTTACCGGTTACGGAAAGAATTTAGGGCAACATATAGTAGCGGGGGCTTTTGAAGGTTGCAAGCTTAGGACTATAGATGAACAAAATATGCTTGAATCTGTACCGGACGTTGTTTCTGTAAACCAAAGAGTAGTAAATAATTTTAACAGTAAAGTTTTTTTATTTCCATTTCCTTATGATGTTTCTATGTCAAAAGATGAGCGAGGGGATTTGTATCATAGGTTACGACAAAATATGATTGCGAGTACGCAGATTACTATAATTATTTGCGGAGAAAAATATAAGAATGATAAAGATATTTCAGGTGGATTAATAAATTCTCAAGGAGTAATTGAAGAGTATGAAATTTCAAAACAGCAAGGGAATTATATTTTACCTGTATCAATATCCGGCGGTGCTGCAAAGGAAATAATGGATAGTTTAGAATTTGAAAATGATTATTGTAATTCGGAATTGTTTAATTCATTAAAATGTGCGAAAAGTTTCGATGCCGCATTAGTGGCCTTGCAAGAACTTTTGAAAAAGCTATAAGTATTAATTTGCTGATAATAGTTAAAATAAAAAAAGCCATAGCAATCAAATTGATTGCTATGGCTTTTTTTATGATATAAATAACGTTTATCAAATATTAAAATCTTGAATCATGCCAGCGGGTATAATTTTGTTGTATTTTGATTTGATTCTAGATTCTTGTTGCCTTTCTAACAAAATTTTATATCCTTGGTCAATATTTTCGTTAGGAAAAAAATTCGCTTGACTCAATAGTGATCCGTTACCAAGCATCTGTTTTGCTAAATTGACATTAACACGAATAACACAAACTATTCTAGAATTATAATCAAATTCCTCTTTTTTACCTCGCACTATCCAGCCATGTTGAGAACAAGGACGTAAAAATGTAGAAGGCAGCGCTTTACGCAAATCTATTGTATAAGTGTTTTCGCCTAAATATAATCCGTTAATACATGATGCGTTTGTTTCGGCAACATATAAAAATAGATAAAGATGAGCAGCTTGTTCTCTGTTTTTAAATTGTGTATTATAATCTTGAATCTCTGCACATGCTTTTTGCCAATTTTTATAGTCTGATTTGAATTTGCATTGAGAGACTTTTTCGATAAGCTCTTCTAAGCTTATTGTTCCGTGAGATGCATTAATTTTCAAATTTTCCAATTTATTATCTGAAATTTTAATATTTGAAATCGTTGGTTGAACTGGATATTCTTTTTTACAATAATTATCACTAAATGTAATAAATCTTTTACCTATATCATTTTCAGTGTCATTTCGTAAAGTGTAGTGATTAGTTTGATTTAATCTGTTTAACCCAAACCATAGTGCTGTCCAGTGATTGTCTACAAAATCTACACAATATGTTTTTGCTCCATAGTGTTGAAATGCGGCCTCAATAATAAGTTTTTCATATAAATTCCAGCCATTAATTTGATTATTTCGAACCCCCAAAAAATGTAGGAATGGTTCATCATGTAGGATGGCATCAATAGCATTTTGTAAAAGTTGTATATTTTTATTAATTGTTTGCTCATTATGATAGATGCTAGGAATTACCTTTTGATATAAATCGCATTGCCCACGATATAATACAGTACCTTGTCCGCTGTTGATATGTTTTATATAGCCAACAAGTTGGTTTAAGGCATGCATTGATGGAATGTGGTAGATGGGAATTGAATCAGTCCAATTACCGATAAAAATTGATTGCTGAATGTCTGCTGCTTTAGGGAAATTAATCATTGTTGTTTTTCTGCTGTAATTTAATATATTAGATTATATCATGAATGAATTAGTATTACAAATGTAAATTGTTTGTTGGCAAAAAGAAATAAACTAATATAAAATTTATCTACCAATAAAAATAAAAAGGAGATAAATTTTATGAACAAAAGAATTGGTAAACAAGAAAAGCAAAAGTTGGTTGAAAGGTATCTCTGCGGTGAAACCGTAGAGAATCTGAGTAAAGAAGCAGGCGTTTCAAGGAGTTCGGTTTACGGTTGGGTAAAGAACTATCACTCAGGTACTCAATCTAACCCGATAAACTTGAAAGAACACAAAACTCTCAAGCGCATGTTGGAAAGACAAAAGTTGATAGTGTACATATTGCAGAATGCGCCGTGCAAAGTCAATGATCCGCTTAGGCAGCGTTTGGAAGCAATTAAATTTATGTCCAGCAAATACAACGTAAATACGTTATGTCAGGCGTTTGAAGTGCCGAAAGGAACGTATTACAATTATTTGCTTCGGAGTAAAGGTGAAAACTCGCAGGCGGCAAAGCGCAGAGCGGAACTTAAGCCCGTGATAGAAGAAATTTACAACAACAGCAATCAGAACTTTGGCGCAGGGAAGGTTGCTGCGATTTTACGCGATAGGGGCTATAAAGTTTCCGAAAGACTTGTTGCCGATATTATGCACACGAACGGATGGTTTAGCTTGCGTTCAAATGCCAAGGCACTTTATAAATTAAATCAAAAGCGCAAAGAAAACGTTCTTAAACAGAATTTTACAGCATCAAAACCTAATGAAGTTTGGGTTAGCGACGTAACGTATTTTGCCTATAATCAAAGAACTTTATATATTTGCGTAATTATCGATTTATACTCGAGGAAAGTAGTGGGGTGTCACGTTTCAAAGAAAAACAGTACTCAATTAACAAAGGCAACTTTCAAATCGGCATATTTCAGTCGTCAGCCCAAAGAAGGACTTGTTTTTCATTCTGATAATGGCAGTAACTATATCTCGCAATCTTTCGGTTCATATTTAAGAAAGTTAGGAACGAAACAGTCATTTTCAAGAAGCGGAAGACCTCACGATAATGCGGTGAGCGAGTCGTTTTTTAAAACTATGAAAGCCGAGGAGTTATATCGCTATAATTATAAGTCCGAAAGGGAAGTGATAAAGTCGATTCACGACTATATGGTTTATTATAATGAAAAACGTCCGCATACTTATTTGGGTTATTTGACTCCCAATAAATATGAAAAATTGTATGGTGAGAAGGGTAAGAATTTGGAATAACACGGTTTGAAAAGTGTAATTTTTGTCTTTTTAATTAAGACTTTCAACTTTTTTAATAAAATCAGTCCAAAAAGAAAATAAGCCGTTTTAAGTAAGAAATTGCTTAAAACGGCTTAAAAACAGTCTAAAATCAATTAAAAATAAAGAAATAAGGTCTGCAATTTGAACATAGATGGTTCTAATTGCAGACCTTATTCATTTGGTGACCCGTGCGGGAATCGAACCCACGATACCACCGTGAAAGGGTGATGTCTTAACCTCTTGACCAACGGGCCTTATTTACCGCGCACCTCGGTGCGCTATTTTTTCGCATTGCTGCGGTGTTGTTGTTTTGGTAGCGACGGGTGGATTCGAACCGCCGACCTGCCGGGTATGAACCGGCCGCTATAGACCAACTAAGCTACGTCGCCATTTTGAAAAGCATATATGCTTCGCAATACGGCGTCAAGCTTGCGTTTTGTTTTGGTCGTGTACGTCTGCGTACACTCCCTGCAACAAATCCTCGCTTTCCTTGTCTTGCTTGCATCTCTGCATTTCAAGTAAGGGGACGGCGGAAGCCGTAACCCTTAAAATCTTTGGTTGCGGGGGCGGGATTCGAACCTCGCGACCTTCGGGTTATGAGCCCGACGAGCTACCTAGCTGCTCCACCCCGCGATGAGGGCTTTTTACAAAGCTATATCATTTTATTAAATAAATTAATTTTTGTCAACCGTTTTTTCGCCGTTTATAAATATTTTTAATTTAATTATTTCAACCGTTGCAACTTGAATTTTAATGTGTTATAATTTTTGGCATGAATATCGATTTAACCGCATATAAGGGCATGCGCGTTTGCGTTGCGGTTTCGGGCGGAAGGGATTCGGTTGCGCTTTTGCACTGTTTAACCGACCGTGCCGCAGATTACGGAATTACTCTGTGCGCCCTTAACTGCGACCACAAAATAAGGGGAGAGGCTTCGGCGGCGGACAGCCGTTTCGTAAAGGATTTGTGCGCCTCGTTAAATATCCCTTTGCTCTTTTTCGAGAGGAGCGGCGGGGCGTTAAAGTCGGAGCTTGCGGCGCGTTTGTGGCGGTTAAAATGTTATAAAACGGCGTCAAAGCCGCAAAATCTACACGACGAATTTGACGAAAACTGCACCTTGTACGGCTGTGATTTTTGGGCGGGCGCGGACGCGGTTGCAACGGCGCACCACGCAGACGACAACGCGGAAACGGTTATTTTCAATCTTGCCCGCGGCAGCGCGCTTGCGGGACTTACGGGCATAACCGATTCCCGCATGGACGGGTTTAAAATAATTCACCCTATGATTTCGGTGACGCGGAAAGAGATTGACGAATACGTTAAAGGTAGCGGGCTGTGGTTTGTGGACGACGAGAGCAACTTTGCCTGCGACTACACCCGCAACAAGATAAGGCACAGCGTTTTGCCTGCTTTGGAAGAGGCGGTGCACGGCGCGGCGGGGGCGATTTTCCGCTTTTCGCGGCTTGCCGCCGAGGACGAGGAGTACTTTGAAAACCTTATAAAAGAGCGCGGGCTTATCGAGAGGACGGCGCTCGGGGCGAAGATAAAATTTTGTAAAGAGCGCGTGGTTTTCCGCCGTGCGGCGCTTGCGGCTTTGCAAGGGTGGAACGACGTTAAGGACTACACCTCCGAACACTTCGAAAGACTTTACAATCTGCAATTTTCCGAAAACGGAAAAAAGTTTGAGTTTTTGCGGTTTGTCGCCTTTAAAGAGGAAGGCTGTGTGAGTATCTGCGAAAAGTCGCTTTTGTGCGAAAGCGAAAACGGGCGCGGTTTTGCGGAGTATAAGCGGTTAAATTCCAACATATTCCGGGGGCAACCCGTTTGGGTCGTAACTGCCGACGAGCTTGATTTTGCTGAAAACGCGCTTAAAAAAAGCGGAATAAGCCAAATAAAAACGCTTAAATTCGACGGGGACAAGGTGCCCGACGGTGCGGTTATCAGATTTGCGCGGGCGGGGGATAAATTCGCAAAATTCGGCGGCGGAACCAAGAGCTTGGGCGACTATTTTACCGATAAAAAGATACCTTTGCGTGTTCGCGCTAAAATCCCCGTTTTGGCGGTTGGCTCCGATATATATTGCGTTTGCGGCGTTGAGATAAGCGAAAAGGTTAAAGTTTGCGGCAAGACGAAGAAAATTTTGTATCTGCTTGCCGCGGATTACGGAAAACTGAAATGATTAAGTTTTATTTACACCAGCGGACGGCGCCTGTTTGCGGTTAAAGACGGAAAGAAAAAAAGCTTTGCAATGCGGAAAGGTGCTTAAACCTTGCCTGCGTGCGCGGCTGAAAATAATAAAAATTTACGGAAGGTGAAAACTAATGACGATGCATCCCGACTGCGAGCGCATTATGCTCACGGAAGAGCAGTTAAGACAAAGAGTTAAAGAAGTGGCTTTGGAGGTGGACAAGGTTTACGACGGCAAAAGACCGCTCGTCGTGGGCATATTAAAAGGGAGCATAATTTTTTATGCCGACTTTATCCGCTTTTTGTCCATGCCCGTGGAGCTTGACTTTATGGCGGTTTCGAGCTACGGCTCGGGCGCGGTTTCCTCGGGCAAGCTGAAAATCAAAAAGGACTTGGACCGCGACGTTGCGGGGCGCGACGTGATTATCGTTGAAGATATTATCGACAGCGGGTTTACCCTTGCCAACCTTAAAGCGCTTTTATCCGAGCGCGGGGCGGCTTCGGTTAAAATTGTTACTCTTTTGAATAAAGCCGAAAGGCGCGAGTACGACGTGGCTCCCGATTATAACTGTTTCGACATAGAAAACGAGTTTGTCGTCGGCTACGGGCTGGATTACGACGAGCAGTACCGCCATCTTCCTTACATAGGCATATTAAAACGCAGCGTATACGAAAAATAAGTTTTAAGCGTTTGACTTATTTTTACGCTTAATGTAAAATCGTAGTATACGCTTTAACGGAGGAAAAGATGGAAGAGGAAAAGAACGGGATATCTCTGGCGGACATTTTCCGCACTATATTTTCGCAAAAGTGGCTTGCATTAATACTTGCGGTTGCAATAACGCTGCTGTGCGCGGTTTGTATTGTTTATATATACAACCCTATAAAAACGAACTATTCGGTGTCGTTTAAGCTGGATTTGCCCGGCGGAAATTCGACGGCGGAAACTTACCGTTATCCCGACGGAACCGCGTTTCATTATCTGTCGCTCGTGTCGCCTGCGATGTTGAAGGAAATTAAGGCGGACGGCGGCGAGCAGTTTGCGGGAATAGACGTTGACGGCATGGTAAAAAAGGGCGATATAAGTATAAGCGAGGAAATTGTTACTGCCTCGGAAATAGTGGACAGAACCTATACCGTAAGCGTTAAGGCGAGCTATTTTTCGAATAAGGACGTTGCGCGCGATTTTATAGCGCGGATTGCGGAATACCCTTGCAAATACCTTGCGGGAATAAATATAGAATATAATTCGGCTATCAAGCTTTACGAAGCTTCGGAAGATTACGCCCGCCAGATAGAATACCTTAAAACCCAGCTTTCGTTTCTTGAACAGAAATACGGCTCGCTTATAAACGAGTACGGCAACGAGTTTGTGGTTGAAAACGGCAAAACGCTTAAAACTTATCTTTCCGAGGTAAAAGCTTACGGCGAGTCGGCGGAATTCGTAAACATGAAAGCCGAGCTTAAAGAGGGCAAATACGTTAAAAACGAGGCGTGCCTTAAAAGCTACAAGCTCGAGCTTGCGCAGGTTGAAGAGGATTTGACGGACGCGCAGTCCGTTTTGGACGCAATGACGAAGGGGCAGCCCGACGCGCAGGCTTCGACGGAAGCGATTAAGGCTCAGGCGGAAAAGGTTGCCGCTTTAAACAGAAAGAAGTTAGACCTTGAAGTTTACACGGCTGACGGCGCGGCGAAAGTGGACACGGAAGGCGTGTTTGCGGCGAGATTGAAAACCGTTGCCGACAAGCTCGGCGGGTTTACCGACTGTCTTAAAAACGTAACCGACAAGGTTTATCAAAACGCTTCGAGCGTGTTTTACGTAAATTCAAACGTTGTAAACGCGACGGGCGGAATGGGCACAACCACAACCGTGATTTTAAGCATTGTTGCGGGTGTGATAATTGCTGCAATCGCGGCATATATAGTGGGCTATTCCAAAAATAATAAAGCTTTGGCGGTTGCCGCGGCTGCGGGAAACGCCGCTGAAACCCCTGCGGACGAGGTGACGGAACAGTCTGCCGCCGTGCCCGAAAACGAAGAAAAAGCGGAAGAAACTTCCGTTAAAGAAGAAACCGAAAACAAATAAAGCGTTTGCGGCGGGGCTGAAATATGAATAAGACTAAAGTAAAGATTGTTGCGGCGGATATTGCCGAGTGCGCGCTGTTTGTTGCGCTAATGGCGGCTGCCGCGTTCATTAAAATACCCGCGCCGCTGGTGCCGCTTACGTTTCAAACGGTGGTCAGCGTTTTGGCGGGGCTGCTGCTCGGGCCCGTTAAGGGCGCGGTGAGTATGGCGGTTTATTGCCTTGGCGGACTTGCGGGTATTCCCATGTTTACGGCGGGAGGCGGAATATTTTACGTTTTAAAGCCTTCGTTCGGGTATATATTGGGCTTTATCGCCTCGGCTGCGGTTGCGGGGCTGATATCAAGCAAGCCCAAGCTGCCGTTCTGGCGCTATCTTTTGGGCGCGTTTGTGGCGTTTTTAACCGACTACGTTATAGGAATTCCCTATTGCATAGTTGCGGCTCACCTTTTGGGGGTTGAGGATTTAGTCAATCTTTTAATCGTCGGAAACCTTATTTATATGCCCAAGGACGCAATTTTAACCTTTGTCGCGGCGGTAATCGCGCGGCAGGTGTTGCCGGTAATTTGCCGCGGAAGAAGAAAAATCAAAAAATCAGAAAAGCCCGCAAACGAGGACGCGGCTACAAAATAAATTATTACGCCCGCTTTTAAGCGGGCGATTTTTTTAAAATGTGTTGCAAAGCGGGCTTTAATATGTTAGAATTTTTGTTATAAGGTTCTTCACTGCGTTCAGAATGACAAATTATAATTAGGAATGACGGACGGCAAGGTGAACGGTTATTTTTTGCGCAGCATATAATTTTGGTATGCAGAAAACTTTGTCGGTTGTAAACTTGCGTGCAATCAGGGAAAACGCGCTTAAAATAAAAAAAGAGCTTGGCGAAAGAAAATTTTTTGCCGTGGTAAAGGCGGACGCTTACGGGCACGGCGCGGCGGAAGTGGCGGGGTGTATCGAGGATATTGCCGACTGCTTTTGCGTTGCGATAACCGACGAGGGCGCGGCTTTGCGCGTGGCGGGTATTACAAAGCCCGTTTTGGTGTTTACGCCGCCTTTGGGGGCTGACGACATTAAGCGGGCGGAATTTTATAACCTTTCCGTTACGGTAAATTCGGTTGAAACCGCAAAGTTTTGCGCGGGGCTGAACTGCCACGTAAAAGTGAACACCGGAATGAACCGCTTGGGGTGCAATTTAAGCGAGCTGCCAAAGGTTTTGGAGCGGCTCGACCCGCAAAATATCGAGGGCGTTTATTCGCATTTATACATGCCCGAAAACCTTGAAAGAAGCAAAAAACAGCTTGCCGTATTCAATAAGGCGGAAGCTCTCGTCCGCGCGAAAGTTCCTGACGTATGTGCGCATATTTCGGCAAGCGGCGGGTTTTTGCGCGGCGGTGGGTTTTTAAAGGACGGCGTAAGGTGTGGCATTTTGCTTTACGGCTACGCGCCCGCGGGGTTTTCCGCATACGGATTTAAGGGCGCGCTTAAAGTTTATGCAAGAAGAACGCAAAAAACCGAGTTCATAGGCGGGGGCGTGGGCTACGCCGCCGCAACGGAAAATTATAAAACGCTGTGTTCATACCGTTTGGGGTATGCCGACGGGTTCAGACGGACGGTTGCGCTCGGCGAAAAGAATTTGTGCATGGACGCCTTTATTAAAAACGGCGGCGGCGATTTCGAGTGCGTTTTCGACAACGCGGACGCTTACGCAAAGCGGTGCGGCACCATTTCTTACGAGGCGCTGACTTCGGTTACGAGGCGCTCGGAAATAGTTTATGAAAGATGAAATACGCGAAAAACTTAAAATAAAGCGCAGATATTTCGGCGAAGTGCAGCGCGAGGTTGCAAACGCGAATATCCGCGATAATTTTTTTGCGGCTTTCGGCGGGTATGACAGCTTTTTTATTTATAACAGCTTTGGAACGGAAGCCGACACGAAGGAAATTATTAACGGGCTTTTAAAACTTGGCAAAAAAGTTTATTTGCCGCGGGTGGAGGGCGAAAACATCGTTCCCGTGCCGTACGGCGAAGTTAAAAAGGGCGCGTTCGGGATAGAAGAGCCGATAGGACAAGCCTTTGCGGGGGAAATTCAAGTTACCGTTGCTCCTCTTTTGGCGGTAAACGCAAAGGGGCAAAGAATAGGCTACGGCAAGGGCTATTACGACAGATATTTCAAAACCGCAAAAACTTTAAGGGTCGGGCTGGGGTATTATTTTCAGTTGCAGGACTTTTGCGGCGACAGCTGGGACGAACCGCTTGATATGTTTTTGTGCGAAAGGGGGATTTTTAATTTTGGAAAATGAATTGACGGCGGAAGAAAAACGCAAAAAAATTTTTGCCGAAATAAAGGACATGCTTGCGGGTGCGGCGTTCCCTTTAATGCTCATGCTTATTTTCGGCGCGTCTATTTTAGGGTTTACGGATTCGGTTGAAGAGCTTGCCTTAAAAATAGTTATCGTGGTTGCGGGCGAGGCGTTCCTTGTTGCGGCTTACGTCATTTTCGGCAGACAGAGCGGTGTTACCGCCATGCGTAGAACTGTGCAATACGCAAAAAAGCGCGAGCTTGGCACCGACGATTTTAAGGCGCGCGCACACGTCGGCGAATATGCAATTTATAAGGGAATCGTAATCGGGGCAATAAGCTGTATTCCTTACGTTTTGGTGCAGATAATCGGCGGTGCGGCTCCAAACACCGTGTGCGATTTTTTGCTTAAATTCGTGTTCGGTTGGGCATATTTTCCCTTTACCATAGGCGGGCTTTCCGCTTGGTTCGGGCTTATGTTAATTATTCCGCTTGTCGGCGTGCATGCAATAGCTTACGTTTGGGGCGGCGCGACTGAGCTTAAAAAACAACAAAAAATAACCGAAATGCAAGCTTCGGAAGGTAAAAATAAGAAAAAATGAGAATAATCAGCGGAAAATACCGCGGACTTAAGCTTTTGGAATTCGAAACGGAGGGCATTCGTCCCACCGCGGACAGGGTAAAAGAAAGCCTTTTTAATATCCTTTACGGCAAGGTCGCGGGCGCAAGGGTTTTGGATTTGTTTTGCGGCAGCGGCAATCTTGGAATAGAGTGCCTTTCGCGCGGGGCGGATTTTGCGCACTTTAACGATAAATCGCCCGAAAGCTGTGCGCTTTTAAAGAAAAACCTTGCCAAAATCAAGGACGGAAATTTTAAAATTACCAACCTCGATTTTGCCGCGTGCTTAAATATGCTTTCGGGGAACGAAAAGTTCGACTTGATTTTTTTAGACCCGCCCTACAAAACGGAAGCGGGGCGCGGGGCGCTTGAAATTATTGCAAAGCGCGGACTTTTAGCCGAAAAAGGAATTGCCGTTTACGAGCGGGATAGGAACTTCGACGGCGAAGTCGCGGGTTTGGAAAAGTTTGACGAAAGAAAGTACGGAAAGACTTTTATTACTTTTTTCAGGGTGGTAAAGCAATGAAAAAATGCGTTTATGCGGGCACGTTCGACCCGCCGACTTCGGGGCACAGAAGCGTAATAGAAAAGTGCCTTAAAATTTTCGATAATGTCGTGGTAGCGGTTATGGTCAACCCCGAAAAGGAGCCGTTTTTAACTGCCGACGAAAGGGTTGCGCTTTTGAAAAAGCTGTTTTGCGGCAACGAGAGCGTGGAAGTTTGCGCTTTTTCGGGCGCGGCGGTAGACCTTTTGGAAAGGGAGCAAACGCCTTTTTATGTGCGCGGCGTGCGCGACGCGATAGACCTCGAATACGAAAACCGCGACCGCTATGCAAGCGAAAAACTGAAAAGCGATTTAATAACCGTTTATATCCCCGCGGAGCAGGACGAAACGCATGTAAGCTCGTCGCTCGTGAAAAATTCGGTTAAGTTTAAAAAAGATTTCAAAAATTACGTTCCCGCCGAAATCACGACTGATTTTGAAGAAATTTTACGAAAAAAAGGATTAAATTATGTTTGAAAAACAAGTTAAAATACCCGACCCCGAGGTTTTGGTGGCGCAGATGCCGCTGCCCGAAAGCCTTAAAAAAATAAAGGCGGAGCGCGATAAGCTGGTGGCGGAGGTTATACGCGGGGAGAGCAACAAGCTTTTAGTAATAGTGGGGCCGTGTTCGGCGCACGAGGAAAAGCCCGTGCTGGATTACGTTGAAAAGCTGGGCAAACTGAACGAAAGGGTAAAGGACAAGCTCGTTCTGGTGCCGAGAATTTACACCAACAAGCCGCGCACAAAGGGCGTTGGGTATAAGGGTATGTTTTCGCAGCCCGACCCGACCAAGAGCGAGGATATTTTAAAGGGGATTTGCGCCATACGCGAGCTCAACATTAAGTCAATCGAGGCAAGCGGGCTTGCCGCCGCGGACGAAATGCTTTACCCCGAAAATTTGCACTACGTCGAGGACTTGCTCTCGTATATTGCCGTAGGCGCGAGGAGCAGCGAAAATCAGCTTCACCGTTTAGCCGCAAGCGGAATAGACGTTTCGGTGGGCGTAAAAAACCCCATGAGCGGCTCGGTTCTGGTGCTTTTGAACTCCATTTACGCGGCGCAGAGCGGGCAGGTGTTTATGCTCAACGGCTGGCAGGTTAAAACTAACGGCAACCCCTTATCGCACGCGATACTCCGCGGCGCGGTGGACGGGAACGGAAACGACATTCCCAACTTCCACTACGAAACGGTTATGCAGGTTGCCGACGGTTATGCAAAGTCGGGCTTGAAGAACCCTGCAATAATAATAGATTCCAACCATTCCAACAGCGGCAAAAAGTTTAAACAGCAGATAAGAATTTGCGAAGAGGTTATGCAAAACCGCCTTTACGACAAGGACTTTAAAAATATCGTAAAGGGCTTTATGATAGAAAGCTTTTTGGTTGAGGGCAACCAGCCCGAGGACAAGGTTTTCGGCAAATCGATAACCGACGCGTGCCTCGGCTGGGCGGACACCGAAAGGCTTTTGCTCGATATCGCGGAGAAGGTGTAAAAATGACTTTGGGTTACCTCGGCCCCGAGGGGAGCTACAGCGGACTTGCCGCGGCAACGTTAAGGGCGGACGCAAATTTTAAGGAATACGCTTCTTTTCCGCTCGTCGTTTCGGCGCTTGTTGCGGGCGAGTGCGATTATATCGTTTTGCCCGTCGAAAACAGCTTAAACGGCGGCGTTTATCAAAATCTCGATTTGTTGCAGTCTACAAAAGGCGTGGTCGCCGTTGCGGAATGCGCGCTTAAACTTTCGCACAGGCTGGCAACCTTGCAGGGGACGCGGTTAGAGGACATAAGGCGCGTTTATTCGCACGAGCAGTCTTTGGGGCAATGCCAAAAATTTCTTTCGGGCAAGCTGCCAAAGGCGGAACTTGTTGCAATGCCGTCAACCGCGGCAAGCCTGAAAATGCTTAAAAAAAAGACGGACGCCTGCATAGTTGGGGCGCACGTCAATAAAGAGGGCGTTAAGCTGTGGAACGAGGATATTGCCGACGAGGATTGCAATATAACTCACTTTTTACTCGTTAAAAAGGGGGATATTGCGGGGGGAACGCACTCTAAAAAGGTTTTCTTTTCGGCAACGTGCCTGCACGAGGCGGGCGGACTTTTCGGGCTGCTTGCGCCCATTAAGGACGGCGGCTTTAATATGACAAGGATTAATCCACGCCCCATAAAGGATAAATTCGGCGAATACAGGTTTTTTATAGAGGTGGAAGGCGACTTTGCCGACGAAAAGCTTCAAGCCGTTTTAAGCGAGATTAAAAAGGTTGCAAATTCCTTTAAAATTCTGGGCGCGTATTGAGCGCGTTTTAAGCGGTTAAAAGTAAAAAAACAAAGCATATTGCCGCCTGAATTAATTTTACGGCAACGAATTTAAAGGGGTTTACGCCGCAGTTTAAAAGATAGCTCAGCTGTTGCAAAATAATGGAAACGCCGCCGAAGGTTATTAAAAAACCCGCCAGAGCTACGGCAAGTTTTTCGCCTGAAAGGGCGGCTACGGCGCGGCAACCCGTGGTCGGCTCGATTAAGCCCGTACATACCGCGGACGAAAGCTTTTCGTCCATAAAAAGATTTAACAAAAGCTGCAACGGCTTTAAAAGATTGAAGTCGGAAAAAATTTGCGCCGTTACGCAAAAAAAGGCGATAAATCCGCCGGCAACCGCAACGGCGATAACCGCGCCGTAAAAACTGTTGTATAAAACGTTTTTATCGGGTGCTTTGCGGGCAGGTGAGCCGCTTTTGCCGCTTTTTGAAAGAAGCGCGATTACAAGCGAGGTTATTATAACCGACAAAAGGTGCGCCGCCAGAATTTTTAATCCTATTATTTTATCGCCGAACATTTTAAAACCCACGCTGCCTATAATGAATAGCGGACCAGAGGTTGAGCAGAGATACGAAAGCTTTTGACAGTCGGATTTAGTCAGCGAGCCGCCGTCGTAAAATTCGCTTAAAACGCGGCTGCCCGCGGGATATCCCGAAAGCGCGCTTAGCAAAAAGCATGCGGCGGAAGCGGGCGGAAGGTGAAAAAGCCCCGTTACTCGCCTTAAAGGCAGCGAAGCTTTTTCGGCAAGTCCCGTTTTTACGAGAATGAGTGTGATTACCATAAAAGGGAACAGCGAGGGCAAAACGCACTCCGCCCACATTGCAAAGCCCGTAAAACAGGTTAAAACGTAGCGTTCGGGGAATATTATAATTGCCGCGGCAAGCGCAACGAGCGCAAAAAAGAGCGCGGAATATTTTAAAAGACGTTTAAAGCGGGACTTTGTCATTACGATATAAAACTATTTTGAGGGAAGGGAAATTATGAGTAAAACTTTGGGGCTTGCCCTTGGCAGCGGCGGCGCGCGAGGCGTTGCGCACATCGGGTTTTTGCTGGCTTTGGAAGAGGCGGGGATAAAGCCCGACTTTATTTCGGGCTGTTCGATGGGCGCGGTTATCGGCGGGTGCTATGCAAGCGGCATTTCCGCAAACGAAATTAAAGACGTGGTTTTAAAGCTTAAACCCCGTGATATATTCGATTTCAGCCCCGCAGTCATCACAAAAATGGCGCTTTTGCGCAGTAAAAAAATAGAAGAGCTGCTAACAACTTATCTTGGCGATAAAAAAATAGAGGAGCTTGAAATTCCTTTCCGCTGCGTGGCAACCGAACTGCATTCGGGCAAGCTACATGTTTTTAAAAAGGGAAACGCGGCTAAGGCGGTTCAGGCTTCGAGCACAATTCCCGCGGTGTTCCGCCCCGTTAAGGACAGCGGAAAGATGTTTGTCGACGGCGGCTGTTTGTGCCGCGTGCCCGTTAAGGTTGTCAAGGATATGGGCGCGGACGTGGTTGTCGCCGTGGACGTTTTGAAGAACACGGAAGAGCCCGTCGGCGAAATTAAAAACATAATCGCAATGGGGCTGAGGGTGTTCGACATAATGGACGCAAACCAGACGAAAACGTCGCGTAAGCTTGAAAAGGATTTGTGCGATTTGTATTTGGAGCCTGAAATGAAGGGGCACAGCCAATACGCAATTAAGGATTTGGATAAAATTTACGCCTACGGCTACGAGCTCGGCAAGGAAAACGTTGATAAAATAAAAGAACTTTTGAATTAGTTATGGATTTATTCGATTTAAACGGCAACGAAAACGGCGCAAAGCCGCTTGCCGAACGCATGCGCGCAAACAACTTAAACGATTTTATAGGTCAAAAGCATATTGTGTCGGAAGGCTCGCTCCTTCGCCGTGCAATATCTTTGGACAGGCTTGGAAGCTGCATTTTCTGGGGGCCTCCCGGTACGGGAAAAACCACGCTTGCGCACATAATTTCGCAAACCACGCACGGGGAATTTATTAAACTTAACGCGGTGCAGGCGGGCGTGGCGGACGTAAAAAGGGCGGTTGAGGACGCGCGCAACAATCTTAAAATGTACGGCAGGCGAACATATCTTATGCTTGACGAGTGCCACCGCTTTAACAAAACCCAGTCCGACAGTCTGCTGCCCGCAATCGAGCAGGGAACGATTATTTTTATAGGTTCGACTACCGAAAATCCCTACGCGTCAATGACGCCCGCAATCGTGTCGCGGTGCCGTATTTTCGAGTTTAAACGGCTTTCGGAAGAGGATATAAAGGGGGCAATGGAAAAAGCGCTTAAAGACAAGCGCAAGGGTTTGGGCGAATACGCCGTTGAAATGTCGCCCGAAGCTATTGAACATATCGCCCGCGTTTCGGGCGGGGATTTGCGAACGGCTTACAACGCGCTGGAGCTTGCCGTTTTAACAACTCCGCCCGCCGCCGACGGAAGCATAAAGGTAACTTTAGCCGACGCGGAGCAGTCCATTCAGCGTAAAGCGTTGTCATATAACGAGGACGCATATTACGATTATTTGTCGGCGTTTTGCAAATCGCTTCGCGGAAGCGACGCGAACGCCGCGCTGTATTACGCCATGAGACTTGTGGAGGGAGGGTGCGACCCGATGATGATTGCGCGCAGACTTTCCATTCACGCCGCCGAGGACGTGGGCATGGCAGACCCCAACGCTTTAAACGTGGCGGCTTCGGCTATGTACATATTTGAAAAAACGGGCTATCCCGAAGGGCTTGAACCGCTGTGCGAGGCGATTATTTACGTTTGCGAAGCCCCCAAAAGCAACACCGTTGAAATTGCCATGAACGCGGCTAAAAAGGACGCGCGCGAGGTGCGCGACGACGAGGGCGTGCCGCCCTATTTAAAGGACAACACCTTCGGCGACAAGCAAACAAAGGCGCAGAGCGGAAAATATAAATATCCGCACAACTTTGCGGGCGGCTACGTCGAGCAGCAGTATTTGCCCGATAAATTAAAGGACAGAATTTATTACACGCCGACCGACTACGGCTTTGAAAAGACCGTTAAGGAAATAAGAAAAAACAAGGGCAAACTTAAATAATTTTAATTTAAAATAGTTGCAAATATTTGCGGCGGAGCGGGAAAAAGCTCCGCCGCTTTTATTGTGCTTTTTTTTCCGCTTTTATTCATATTCGCGCATTGGACAAAATAAATTTATCTTATAAGCGGGCGGACAAAGTTATTTAAAAAAATTAAAGAATCCGTTTTCGCTGAAAAAACAATTTATTCGACAGACAAACCCAAAAAAACTTAGTCTTTGTCTGTTATATTGGGGTTAAGTTTGGTTCGCGTTTTTAATTTTAAATTGAAAAGCGTTATCTTCGGCATTGTCGCGGCGGCGCTTTTGGTCGTTTTAAGTTTTTCCGCCTATCACACGGGCGCTTATGCGGTTTACTTCGGCAACACGCCGCGGCTTGTTCCCATTTACAGCGTGGACAGAGAAGACAAAACGGTTGCCATTTCCTTCGACTGCGCCTGGGGCACGGAATACACCGACGCGATTTTAAAGGCGTTAAAAGCTTCTGACGTGCGCGCAACCTTTTTCATGGTTGAATTCTGGACGAAAAAATATCCCGACTTCGTTAAAAAGATAGACGAGGCGGGCTGCGAGATAGGAACTCATTCCGCCACGCACAGCTACATGAGCAGACAGAATGCGGAAGAGATTAAAAAGGAGCTTACCACTTCTTCCGAGGCGATAGAGGCTGTTACGGGCAAAAAGGTTGAGTTGTTCCGCCCGCCCTACGGCGATTACGACGACGAGCTCGTTTCCACCGCGACGAGCTTGGGTTATTACACCATACAATGGGACGTAGACAGCTTGGACTGGCGCGATTTAAGCGCTTCCGACATATCCATGAGGGTGATAAACGGCGTTAAAAGCGGCTCGATTATTTTAATGCACAACAACGGCTTGCACACGGCGGAGGCAGTGCCCATAATTCTGGAAACGCTGAAAAACAGGGGCTATACCTTTGTGCCCATAGGCGAGCTGATTTACCGCGAGAACTATACCGTGGATAATACGGGACGTCAGAAACCGATGCAATAAATAATTTACAGGGAAAAACATTTTTTGGAGGCATAAATAAATGAATTACAACACGGAGAAGAACAACAAGGTTTACGTTTACGGCGAAATTGTTTCGGAAGCGCAGTTTTCGCACGAGGTGTACGGCGAAGGCTTTTACGAATTTCAGGTTAAGGTTATGCGCCTTTCGGGGCAGGCCGACATATTGCCCGTAACCGTTTCCGAGCGCATCATGACGGAGGATATGAAGCCGGGCGGGTATATCTGCGCGCTTGGGCAGTTCCGCTCATATAACAAGCTCGAAGGCGGGCGCTCCCGTCTTATGCTTACGGTTTTTGTGCGCGAGCTTTTAGAAACGCAGCCCGGCAAAAACCCCAATTCAATCGTGCTTTCGGGCTATATCTGCAAGCCGCCCGTTTACCGCACAACGCCGTTCAACCGCGAAATTGCCGATTTGTTGATTGCCGTAAACCGCAGTTACAACAAATCCGACTATATCCCCGCGATTGCCTGGGGCAGAAACGCAAGGTTTGTGCGCAGCCTTTCCGTGGGCGACAAGGTGGCGCTTTCGGGGCGTATCCAAAGCCGCGAATATCAAAAAAAGCAGCCCGACGAAAGCTTTGTTACCATGACGGCTTACGAGGTTTCCATTTCCAAGCTTGCCGCCTTTGACGACGAATCGGAATTCGACATAGACGAGGAATTCGATTTGTATTCCGCGCCGCATACCTTCGAGCGGAACGAACAATAACGTTTAATAATTTCCACCCCGTGCGCCAAAAACCGCGGGGTGATTTTTTATTTTAAAAACCTTTGTAAAAGGGCGCAAAATTAATTGCAAATTGCGCAAAGCCGACTATAATAAAAGCCGCAATGGAAGCGGTAAACAAAGAAAAAACAATTAAAAGGAATAAAACGGTAAACTTAACGCGCGGCAACGTGTGGAAGGTGCTGTTTTTATATTCCATGCCCCTTTTGGGCAGCGCACTTGTGCAGCAGCTTTATTCGCTTGTCGATTTGGTTGTTGTGGGCAACTTCGCAAAAGAGGGCGCGCTTGCGGTGGACGCAATAGGCAACGCAACGGTGGTAATCAACGTTTTATTGGCGTTTGCTTTGGGCGCTAACGGCGGGTGTTCGGTTACCGTTGCAAAGCACTTCGGCGCGGACGACAACAAAAAGGTGCGCGAAACGGTTAATACCTCGTTCGTCGCGTTTGCCGTGCTGTGCGCCGCGCTTATGGTGCTCGGCTTCGGGTTTGGTAGGCTTTCCTTAATCGGGCTGGACGTGCACGGCGTGTACTTCGAGGACTGCCTCGTCTATCTTTATATTTACGTCGGCTCGCTGCCGTTCGTGTTTTTGTATAACCTTGCGTGCGGCATTTGCTCGGCGCTGGGCGACAGCAAAACGCCGTTTATTTTTCTTGTGGTTTCGTCCGTTTTAAACGTGGGGCTTGATTTGCTCTTTGTGTGGGCGCTCCGAATGGACGTTGCGGGCGCGGCGTGGGCAACCTTTATTTCGCAGGCCTTTTCGTGCGTGCTTACCGTTTTCGTGCTTTTGAAAAAACTGCGCGCGTTCAAAACGGAGGAAAAGCCCAAAATCTTCGATAAACCCATTTTAAAGGACTTGATAATAACTTCCGTGCCCGTCATTTTGCAACAGAGCTTTGTTTCGGTGGGTAACTTTTTCGTCAACCGCTGCATAAACGGGCTTGATAGCACGGGCGACGCAACCACGGGCTTTACAACTGCGTTCAAGCTTATTTGTATGGCTATTATGAGCGTTATTTCCATGACAAACGGGCTTGCCAACTTTGCATCGCAAAACAAGGCGGCGGGAGAGTATGCGCGGATAAGAAAGGGTTTTATCGCCGTTTTATGCTATGCGCTTGTTACAAGCTTAATATTTTTAATTGTTTTCGTAAGCTGCCCCGAATTTTTAACGCGGCTGTTCGTGCAAAAGGACAAGCTTACCGACGAGGCTATGGCTTGCTCGGTGCAGTTTTTAACGATAGTTTCGTGCTTTCTGCCCGTTGCGTGCTTAAAAATTGCGGCTGACAGCACGGTGCGCGGCTGCGGCGGCAACGTCGGCTTTACCGTAAGCACCTTAACCGACTTAATATTGCGCGTTGCGCTCGTTTATATCTTAACCTCCGCGGGCTGGGGCTTTGCGGGCGTGTGCTGGGCGTGGGCGATAGGCTGGTCTATAAGCATGTTTATCGCGCTCGTCTTTTATATCCGCATAAAATGTCTGCGCGGCGTGGGAATTTTCGGCAACGCGAAGCGGTCGAGTAATACTTGACTTATAATAGTGGAAGTGATAAAATAAAACAAAAATAATCGGGGAGGGAGAATAATGCATCCTCAGCCTCTGTTTACAATAGGTTCTCTGGAAATATACGCATACGGTATATGTATGGCGGTGGGGCTTTTGGCGTGCTTCGGCTTTTTGCTCTTTACCATGTGGAAAAAGAAGTTCAACGAAGAAGCTTCAACAAAAATTTTGGTCATAGGCGTGTTTGCAACGGCTTTCGGCATATTTATGGCGCTGCTCGTGCAATCTATTTATAACTACATTGCAAACCCCGCGGAGGGCTTTCACCTTGGCGGAATGACTTTTCTGGGCGGTCTTATAGGCGGCGTAGTCGGCTTTTTAACCGTTTACCTTTTGTACATTTATATTATTGCGCCTCATTGCGACAAGGTTGATTTAACCGCGTTGGAAAACGATAAAAGCGGAAGCTCGCTTGTAAAAACGGGCAGAAAAATAAGAATTTCTCTCGTTAAAGGGCTTAAAAACAACATGAACGCGACGCTTACCGACGCGATGCCCTTTATTCCCATAGCAATCTGCATTGCGCACGCCTTCGGCAGGCTCGGCTGCTTTTTCGGCGGCTGTTGCTACGGCAGGGTAACCGACGCGTGGTACGGAATTGCTTGCGCCGCGCCAAACGGTTACACCCTTGCGGAAAAGGTTGTGCCCACGCAGCTTTTCGAAATGATTTTCCTTTTGGTGCTTGCGGGCGTTATGGCGCTTTTGTATTTTAAGTTTAAGCTTAACTACAACTTCGGCGTTTACGCGGTAGGTTACGGAATTTGGCGCTTTATCATAGAGTTTTTCCGCGACGACGACAGGGGCGGCGTTGTGGGCGCGGCGCTAACTCCCTCGCAGATTTTAAGTATAGTTATGGTTGTTTTGGGCGTGGCGTTTTTCTTTTTGCAGTATTACGTTTTGTCAAAGCACATGAAGCACCCCGAATTGCAGCAAGAGGAAATAAAGGCGGAAGCTCCCGCCGAAAGCGCGCAGGGCGAAATTTGAAATTAAGATAATTTAAAGAGAAAAGAGATATATGAAAAGTCAAAGCGTTGTTACGGAATTAAGACGAAAAGTTTTTACCGAGGTTGCAAGGGTTGCCTACGAATCGGATAACCCCGCAGGCGATTTGGAAGAAATTCCTTTTTTGATAACTCCCGACGAGGAGCCTAAATACCGCGAAAGCGTCTACCGCGAAAGGCAGATAGCTTCGGAAAGGGTTCGCCTTGCAATGGGGCTTTCGCTCCGTCCCGCAAACAAGCCCGTGCACATAACGGCGGGCGTGGACAAGAGCACGATTGCGGAAAAATATTACGAACCGCCCCTCATGCAGGTTATACCTTCGGCGTGCGACAAGTGCCCCGACAACGAATTTTACGTTTCCGACCAATGCCGCAACTGCGTTGCGCACTATTGCGTTAAGGCTTGCCCCAAGGGCGCGGTTTCGATAGTAAACGGCAAATCGCACATAGACCAGTCAAAGTGCATAAAGTGCGGAAAGTGCAAGCAGGCTTGCCCTTACGACGCAATCGCCCACCACAAGCGCCCCTGCGCTTCGGCGTGCGGCGTTAAGGCTATTTCCTCCGACGAATACGGCAGGGCGCACATCGACACCGACAAGTGCGTTGCGTGCGGGCAATGCATGTCGGCTTGTCCTTTCGGGGCGATTGCCGATAAATCGCAGATTTTCCAGCTTATTCAGGCAATAAAAAAGGGCGACGAGGTCGTGGCTGCCGTCGCGCCCGCAATAATCGGGCAGTTCGGCCCCAAAGTTACCCCCGGCAGAATGAAGTCGGCGCTTTTGGCGCTTGGGTTTAAGGACGTTTACGAGGTGGCAATAGGCGCGGACATGGGCTGCATTGCCGAGGCGCACCATTACGTAAACGAGGTTTCAACGGGCAAGCTGCCGTTCCTTTTCACAAGCTGCTGTCCCGCGTGGGCGGTGCTCGTTAAAAAACAGTTCCCCGACCTCGCTTCCGAAGTTTCGCAGGAGCTTACGCCCATGGTTGCAACGGCGCGCTCGATTAAAGTTAAGCGCCCCGACGCGCGCGTGGTGTTCATAGGACCTTGTGCGGCTAAAAAGCTTGAAGCTTCGCGAAGAACCATAAGAAGCTACGTCGATTTCGTAATCACCTTCGAAGAGCTTGCGGGCATGTTCGACGCGAAGAATTTAAAATTAGAGGAGCTTGAAGAGCTTCCCGTGCATATAGAGGCGACGGGCGCGGGCAGAGGTTACGCATGCGCGGGCGGCGTTGCAAGCGCAATCGAAAGCTGCATTAAAGAGTATTATCCCGAAACCGAAGTTAAAATCCAGCACGCGGAAGGGCTTACCGACTGCCGCAAGATTTTAACGCTTGCAAAGGCGGGCAAGCTCAACGGTTATATGATTGAAGGCATGGGCTGCCCCGGCGGCTGCGTTGCGGGCGTGGGAACGATTATCCCCCCCGAGCGCGCAAAGGTTGTCGTGGCGCAAACCGTAAACGAGAGCGAAAAGCGCATACCCGACAAAGAAATAGAAGATTTGGCGGAAAAACTGACAAAAATGGACTAAAAAACAGCCTCCGCAGTTGCGGGGGCTTTAAATTTATCAAAATTCGGCTATAATAATAACGTTGCGGGTGAAAATCACATTTTTTGCCCGCAGCCACAATTTGCGCATACCTGCGCCTGAGCGGGGTGAATTTGTGCAATTATATAATAAGTTTGCCCATAAGATTGCACAAAGAGGGCAAGCAGCCCTAAAATCACGAAATATTTTGCGCGCAGAATAGCGTGAAATATTTGTGAGAGGAAAAATTATGGAATACGATATCGCAATAATAGGCGGCGGCGCGGCGGGTGTTTCCGCGGCAATCAACGCAAAAATTTTACAAAAAAAATTTATATGGTTTGCAAACGGCAATCTTTCAAAAAAGCTTTCGCAAGCCGAACTTGTTAAAAATTATCCGGGGCTTCCCGACGTAACGGGCGGCGAGCTTGCCTGGACGCTTAAAAACCACTACGAGGGCATGAATATAGAACCGTGCGAAAAGGTGGTTACGGGCGTTTATCAGGTTGAGGGCGGGTTTTCGCTTTTGGCGGGCAACGAAGCTTACGACGCTAAAACGGTAATTTTGTGCCTCGGCGTGGAGGCGGCAAAGCCGATAGACGGCGAAGAGGAGTTTGTCGGGCGCGGCATAAGCTATTGCGCAACTTGCGACGGGTTTTTGTATAAGGGCAAAACCATTGCCGTAATCTGCACGGATAAGCGCTTCGAGCACGAAATAGAATATCTTTGCTCACTTGCCGAAAAGGTTTTTGTAATTCCTCTTTATAAAGGATATGAAATAACCGCAAAAAACGCTGAAATATTGCTTAAAGCTCCTAAAAAATTCGAGGGTGCAAGGAAGCTTGAAAGAGTTGTGTTTAAAGACGGCTTTAAGGAGGTTGACGGTGCGTTTTTGTTAAAGGGCGCGCTGTCGCCCGCAATTTTAATGCACGGTTTAAAGACGGAAAACGGACATATTTTCGTAAACCGCGACTGTTCAACGAATATCGCGGGAGCGTTTGCCGCGGGCGACTGCACCGGCAGACCGTATCAGTATGCAAAGGCTGTGGGCGAGGGCAATATCGCGGTGCACTCCGCCGTAGAGTTTTTGGGGAAGAAACAAGGTTAAAAAAATTAGCGGCGGGGGGCAAAATGCTCCCGGCCGGTTTAAAAAGGGTTTTTTTAGTTTGTGTTTTTACGGGGAGGGAGAGAGAGAGAGATTGAGAGAGAGAGAGAGAGAGCGAGAGAGAGAC
>JAIDVM010000035.1 GCA_029059705.1 Clostridia bacterium | reverse complement strand
CGTATGCCGAAAGCAGCTTTAAGGAATGCCGCGTGTCCTCGCAAAATATAACGTCCGCCCCGCGCAACACTTCCAAAGCGCGCAGCGAAATATCTTTTAAATTTCCGATTGGCGTTGCAACAAAATTAATCATTTCTTACCCTGTATTTGTAAAATTGCATAGAAACAAGTTAGGCGAGGAAAGCGAGCATTTTCAAGGGGAGTTTACTGAGCGTAAATGACCCGAAGAAAAGCGGAGCTTGACAAAGCATAACGCAGTTTATCTGCAATTTTTAAGCGTTTTTAAATTGATATTCGTAAAGCCCCTTATATATCCCGCCCAAAGCCATAAGCTCTTCGTGCGTGCCGCGCTCGGCAACGCCGTTTGCGGTTACAACCATAATTTCGTCGGCGCTTTTTACGGTGGAAAGCCTGTGCGCAACGACTAAAACGGTTCTGCCTTCCGCAAGCTTGAAAAGGGACTGCTGTATCGCCATTTCCGTCACGTTGTCCAAAGCCGAGGTCGCCTCGTCCAAAATGAGCACGGGCGGGTTCTTTAAAAACGCCCTCGCTATCGAAACGCGCTGCTTTTGCCCGCCCGAAAGCTTTACGCCGCGCTCGCCCACGCACGTGTCGTAGCCTTGCGGCAGACTTGTAATATATTCGTGTATGTTCGCCTTTTTCGCGGCTTCGATAATTTCCCCGTCCGTCGCGTCAAAGTCGCCGTAGGCAATGTTTTCTTTAATGGTGCCGTTAAACAGAAACACGTCCTGCTGGACTATACCTATATTCTTCCTCAAAAACGCGCGGCTGAGCTTGTCTATCGAAATTCCGTCCACGGTAATCTGCCCGCCGTCTATTTCGTAAAAGCGGGGAATTAAATGGCACACCGTGGTTTTGCCTCCGCCCGAAGGCCCTACGAGCGCCACGGTTTTGCCCGCCGGCACGCGCATCGAAAAGTTTTTTATTACCTCTTTCCCGTCGCCGTACCCAAATGTCACGTTATCGAACACTATTTCGCCCGTCATTTTTTCGGGCATCAACGCGTTTTCGCTTTCAGCTTCCGCGGGCACGTCCATTACGTCGCAAAAGCGCTTAAAGCCCGTCATTCCGTCGTGGATTTGTTCAAAGATATTAACAAGCGTGCGAATGGGCGCAATGAGGGTTGTTATATATAAAACGAACGCCGTAAATTCGCCTACGTCGATTAAATTATAATAAAAGAACAGCCCGCCCGCAAGCAAAACGGCAAAATATAAAAAATCCATAAAAAAGTTCATGGACGAAAAGAACTGCCCCATCACCTTATACTGCCCGCTCTTTGCCTTAACAAACCGTTTGTTGCCCGCCGCAAACTTTTCCGCCTCGTGCTCCTCGGCGCAATACGCGCGGGAAACGCGCACGCCCGAAACGGCGCTTTCTATGTCGGCGTTTATTTCCGCCTGCGCCACGCGCACCTCCGCAAAGGCTTTGTTCATTCTCTTTCTTAAAAGAACGGCGCAAACCACAATTATCGGCACGAATGCAAACACTATTAAAACGAGGTAAACGTTTATCGTGGCAAGCATGATAAACGCGCCGATTAAGGTTACAAGCGACAAAAACACGTCCTCGGGGCCGTGATGCGCAAGCTCTGAAATTTCAAACAGGTCGTTAGTCATGCGGCTCATGATAACGCCCGTTTTGTTGTTGTCGAAGTAAGAAAAAGGCAGTTTTTGCAGATGCCCGAAAAGCTCGCGGCGCATATCCGCCTGCATACGCACGCCCACAAGGTGCCCCCAATACTGCAAAATATAGTTTAAAACCGCTTTAATTATATAAAGCAGCAAAAGACTGCCCAACCCCGCCAAAAGATAAAATAAAAGCTTGTTGGGCACAAAATTATTTATTATTTCCTTTGTGACGTACGGATAAACGAGGTTGAAAGCCGAAATAATAAACGCGCAAACCATGTCGATTGCAAACAGCTTGCGGTGCGGCTTGTAATACCGTACAAATCTTTTTAAGTAATTATTCTTCATTTCAATTTACTGTTTGGGGCAAAACCTCCACGCCGGGCTTTCCGCCCTTAACCGCCTCCGCCATGACAAGGTAAGGCTTTGCGCCCTCTACCCCGCTAACGAATTGCAAGCGCTTTGTTTCCAGCCCGCGCTCTTTTAAGGTGTACACAAGCTCCGCCGCCCTGTCCGCGCGGTTTAAAATGGCAAGCCGCCCGCCGAATTTAAGTTTTTTAAACGCGGCTTCGGCAATTTCATTTAAGGTTAAAGTAATTTCCTTGCGGCACACCGCCTTTTCGTAATCGGCGTTTTCAAAGCCCCCTTTTTCATAGGGCGGGTTGCATAAAATCAGCGAAAATTTATCGTCGTATTCCTTGCCTATTTCCTGTAATTTACAGCAGTTTATTTTGCAGCCGAAATTATTCATTTCGGCGGTTCGGCGGGACATATCCGCAAGTTTCGGCTGCATTTCGAAAAGCGTAAGCGAATTTATTTGCGGGTTAAGGCACAAAAAATGAAAGCCGACAACGCCGCTGCCCGAACAGAAGTCGGCAACGTCGTCCTTAAATTTTGCCCGCGCGAATTTAGACAGCAGTATGCTGTCGGAAGTGAAGCGGTATAAATTTACGTTTTGAATAATTTTTTTGTCCCCGAAAAACTCTTCGAGCACCTCTCCGTCGTTTAACATTTTTTAAACCTTATTTAAAATCGGGGTCTTCGCGCCGCTCAGAACGACAGCCCGCCACGTTGCCCAAACGTAACAAGCCGAAACGTCTATCCCCTTGTCATATTGCCCAAACGCAACAAGGCGAAACGCCTATCCCATTGTCATATTACCCAAGTGTAGCAAGGCGAAACGCCTAACCCTTGTCATGTTGAGGCTTGCCGAAACATCTTCAAAAGATTCTTCGTTGCACTCAGAATGACAAGCTGCGAAGTTTATAACCCGTGCCGTAAAAAACAAAAGAGCGGAGATACACTCCGCTCTTTTTGTTTAGTGTTCAACTTATTCTGCGGGGTGAATTGCTCCGGTGGGGCAAACGTCCTCGCACGCGCCGCAGTCGATGCAAACGTCGGGGTCTACAACGTACTTGTCTGCGCCCTCGGAAATAGCTTCAACAGGGCAGGTGCCTGCGCACGCGCCGCAGCTTACGCATTCGTCGGATATAAAGTGTGCCATATTTTCCTCCAATAAAATTTAACGTAAACAGATTATATCACACAAAAATCCCCGTGTAAAGAGATTTTAAAAATTTTTACGTTTTTCGGCTCTCTTTCTTTTCGTTTTTAAACCGCAACACTATCGCCGTTACGCCCCATGCGGTGAAGCCCGCCGCAAGCACGCCTACCGCGATAAGTATAAGATAGTAATAAGGGAACGGGTCTGCGCCGATTGCCACGCCGTGAACGTAACCGTTCATCGCGTTGGAGTTTACAACGGTGTAAAGAATGTGCTTCATCGCCTGCTGCGTATAATATCTGTTCGCGTCGCTGTTGATTGTTATGTTCGAGCCGCCGAACTGTTTAAGCGCTCCGTCGCCGCCAGCGCGAACCATTTGGTCCTTGTTCATGTATCCGCCGTTGTCATAGTCGGTGAGCACAAAGCCGTCAAAGCCCCATTCGTTTCTTAAAACCTCGGTCAACAATCTGTAATCGCCGCCCGCCCAGGTATAGCCTATTCTGTTAAAGGACGACATAACCGCAAGGCACGCGGGAAGCTCTGCCGTTGCTTCCACAAACTTCCACTCGGATTTGCCGGTTGCCTCGTCTTTTACCTCAACGTAATCCCAGTATCTCGTTTCAACGGTGCCCCTGTTTTCAACGCACATCTGAAAAGGTTTAAGATAAATTTCGCGCATCGCTTGCTCGTTGCACCACGTCGCAAGTCCGTTGCTCGTTCTGTGGTCTTCCTGGTCGTTCAAAGCAAAATGCTTAATAAACGAATACATGCCCTTTTTAGCAGTTGCTTTAACCGCTTCCGTGCCGAGCACGCCAGAAATATATGCGTCCTCGGAATAATATTCAAAGTTTCTTCCCGCGAAAGGCGTTCTGTGAATGTTCATTGCGGGAGCATACCAGCCCGAAGCCAAAACGTTGGGGCGCAATCCGTCCTCCGCAACAAGGTTGCCGTGCTCGTAAGAAATTTCCTTGTTCCAGCTTGCCGCGATGTTTACCTCGGAAGGATAGGTTATCGAATAAGATTCGTGCCCTACCATGCTGTTAAGCCCCGCGGGGCCGTCCAAATCGATTGCTTTGGGCTTGTTGATTGAAGACGCGCCGTCGGTCTTGTAGCCCGCCCAGTTGATTATTTGGGCAACCTCTTTTTCGGTCATCTGGCTTATGAGCTTTTCCCAGTTTGCATCGTCAAATTTCTTGCCGCGAAGGTCTGCAAGCGCAAGCACGCCCTTCTGACTGTATTTCATTGCAAGCGCCGCCGCTTCCTCTTCGGTCATGGGGTTGTTAGCCGCGTTCTTGCCAATCAGCTTAAGTTTTTTCAACAACGCGTCGGAAATACTCTCGCGCCAAGTGAGCCCGTTAAGCTCGTTTTTGGATTTTGCGTCCGCATTGTTCTGAACGCCGTGCGTTTGGGGGAAGGTGCCCGCCCAGTCCTTGCGCGTAAGGTATTTGTTTCTTTCAATATAGTTCGACTCGTCGAACCTGTTGGTTACCGCATATTCCGTGGTCTTCGCTTTGGAATATGTTTCCTTATCGAAGGCGTCGTTGTGCCAGCTGCCGACGAAATCCGCGTCGCCCAAGCTATCCATACCGTTCGCCGTGGTTTTGCCGTTTTTGGTAAGAATATTGTTTACCGCGGAATGTGCGTTGTTTGCCGCGGTTATCAAATAATCGCCCTCGTCCAAAATATAAGTTTTCGCCTCTACGTCGTCGTAAGAAACGAAGTCCGAAACGTTAATCTTAACCTCAACATGCTCGGTTGCATCGGGCTCGAGTATAGGCGTTTTAGTAAAGCCCACAAGCGAAACCGCCGCTTTTTCTATATTGTGCTCCTTGTCGTAATCGGTGTAAGGCGAAGATACGTAAACCTGAACAACCTCCTTGCCCGCAACCGCGCCCGCGTTTTTAACGTCGAGCGAAACGGTTATGTCGCCGTTGGCGTCCTTGGAAGAAACCGCAAAGTTGCTCCACTCGAACGTCGTATAAGATTTGCCGTAACCGAAAGGATATTGCACGGTTGAGGAATAATCATAATCGCCAACCTTTTCCGCGCCCATTACCTTGTCAAAGTAGCGGGTTTCGTAATATTTATAGCCTACGTAAATGCCTTCGTCGTAAGATATGCCGTAATAACCCGTCGCGTCGCCGTTTTTGTCAATGTAAGCGAAGTCGCCCATGTTTTTCATTGCGGGCGAAGAAAACGCGTCGTAAGCGAACGTGTCCACAAGGTGACCCGAAGGGCACACGTTGCCGCTTATTACGTCGGCAAGCGAGTTGGGCGTTTCGCCGCCCGCGCCGGGAGCCCACAAAATAGCCGTTACGTTGGCAAGCTTTTCAACCTCGCCAAGCTCGAACGCGTTGTTGGTGTTTACAATAACTATTACGTTGTCGAAATTATCGTTTAAGTACTTTAAAACGCCCATTTCCACCGAATCGGGTTCGAGGTAATGCTTGGTTTTATCCGCTTCGATATTGGTGTAAGCCCCCATATATCTTGCAAGGTCGCCGCCTTCGCCGCCCGTGCGCGAGAACACGAATACGGGAGTTGTTCCCTTAGCGGAATCCAAAAGTCCCGGCTCGTTTTGCAGCTTTTCGAGAGGGCATTCGTTTATGCCCCAGTTGGAGTCGGAGCCGAAGTTTATTACGCCTTCGCCGAGCTTATAAGTCGAGCCCGTGCCCGTCTTGTAAAAATTCCAAAGCTGTTCGTTCACTTCGTAATTCTGCAATTCGAGCGCCGTTTTAAGGTCGCCGTTTATATAACCAACGCCCGAGCCCGTGCCGCCGGCAATCATGTTCACGGAATTTTTTGAAAACAGACTGATTTTGGTTTTTGCGCTTTCGCTCGTTTTAATGGGCAAGCCCTTGGCTTCGTCGCCGCTGTTTTTCAAAAGCACAAAGCCTTCCGCGCCCGCGCTTCTTACAAATTCCTTTTCGTATTCTTCAAGCTTGGCAACGCTTTCAAAATCGCTTTTGTTATACTGTTTGTCTAAATTTTTGGTCTCTTCGCTTTCGACGCCCTCGGTTTTGCGCCCCGCCGTGCCGAAAAAGTCTCTCATAACGGCGTCGTACTGCGTTGTAAGCACTATGGGCATTACGATTGCTATTACCCACGCCACCGCCAAGAGCGATGCGATTATGATAGTAAATACCTTTGCGCTCAATTTTTTGCGCTGTTTACCTGCCATAATTTCCCTTCCTTTTAATTTTTTATTTAAATAAATTTTACCGCCGCCGTGATGCGCGGCGGTAAAACCGTTTCAACCGCGCGTTTAGCCCTGAGAAACCTGTAAGCGGTCGGAATTGTCTATTGCCGTATGGGTAATTTCAACGCCGGAGTTAACGGTGAGCTTATCAACGTTTATGCCGCCCGTAACCGTTTCCAAAACGATAGCGTTAGCGCCTTTATTAAGGTGCACTTTAACGGTGTATTCGCCGCAGTAAATGGTGCTATATACGCCCATAATAGACCAAGGGTTGCCCTCTTCAAGCTCTATGGTTACCGCGGGCAAGGTGCCGCTCATCGTCTTTTCTTCACCGTTTACTTTTAAAACAACGCCCGCGTCCGCCGCTTTAAGCTCTTCGAGATATCCCTTTGCGGTAGACGTGTCGAAGCCTTCGGGAGCGGGACCGCCCCACAAGGTGCCCATAAACGCGTTTATGTCTATAACCGTGCCTTCGCCGTCGATTGCGGCGAACTTGCAGGAAGAAGCGCGCAGCTTAAGAGTTACGTCGCAAGCCTCCGCCGCGTTTACGTTCCAGGTAATGGTTTGACCGGGGGTTGCGAAATAACCTACTACGGTTATGTCCGCGCCGTCGCCGTTCGCGCTCCACTCAACGTTTTCCTGAACTTTCATCGTCGAGCTTGCGTCCTGACCTTCAACGTCGGTAAGAAGAGCTTCTTCCGCCTCGAAGGAATAATCTTTTCCACCGCCGCCGCAGCCTGTGAGCGCAACCGCGCCCATCGTAAGCGCAAGAGCGGAAACCGCGGCAAAAGTAAGTATTTTCTTAAAAGATTTCATAAAAAATTCTCCTGTTTGTTATTTGTTTGTTATTTGTTTGTTATTGTTTTCAAGGCTTTCCGCAAGGGTTACCATCACGACTCGCCCGCGCGCGCCTTTTAGTTTAAGATTTAGATTTCGAAGCTATCCAGTCCCACATATTTGCCTGAACCGTGCAGTTTGCGGGAACAATGTCGTTTACCGAATTTATTTTAGAATTATCCACCTTTGTTTTAACCTCGTCGTTAAAGGCGTAAATCCACGACCAATGCCCGTCGTAACGCGTCCCCTCCGAATCCTTGCCCACAACGTGCTCGGTTACGGTAAGGTTGCAGTTTTGCGCACCCGCCTTTAAAAGCCTGTCGTAGGTCGGGCGCACGAATTTATTGGGCGCAACCGTGGGGTCGTCTGCGGAAAACAAAAACCATATATTATAATCTTTGATATTTTCAATCATTTGGTCGGTTATGCGGGAATTTGTATAAGCCTCGCAAATGGGGTAATACGCCGCAAAATAATCGCCGTAATTGAACATCATGTTCATGGTCATATAACCGCCGTTAGAGCATCCGCCCAAATATATGCGGTTTGTATCTATATCGGTGTTGCTTTCAACGTAAGAGGTTATCGCGCCGTACAACGCTTCGGTGTAAAACGAAGTCTGTTCGCCCTCGCCGTCCATATTCAGCTTGTCGCCCGTGCCGTCAACGTCCATCCACCAGGTGGGCGACTGCACCGCAAGCACGTAAGCGCCCGCGCTTCCGCCCGTTTTAAAGTGGTGCTGAACGTTTACTTCGTTGTCGGTCGTCAAGCCGGTAACTTCGTTGCCCAAAAGGTCTATGTCGATATCCGTGCCGCCCTCGCCCATGCCGTGCAGCCAAATTATGAGCGGGTTTTTTACTCCGTCGGCGGCTGCGCCCTCAGGCGACCACGAAGCGCGCGAAAGCTTAATATCGCCCTCGTGAATATAAACGTCCTTATTCCACGTTGCGGTTTGCGGAACAAGCCTGTCGTCGGAGGAGGTTACGTCGTAACTGAAATAATCCTTTGCCTTATATTGCGTGTTGCCCGCCTTAAAGCTTTGGTTCTCGGCAACGGTTACTCTAACCGCGTATTTAGCCGCCCACTCGTTGCGCTGTTTTTGCTGGTTATAGGAAAAGGGCGAAGCCTCGGCGCCCCAGCTCGTAACCTTTGCCCTTTCAAGCTCCAAAGTTACATATTCGGTTGCCGCGTCCGATTTTTTGCCGTTTGCGTCCGAACAATAAGCCGCCGTCACCGCGCGTTTTTTGCCCGCCGTGGTAACGTTGAAGGTGTCCTTCGTAATTCCGCTTACTTTTTCTTTGAACTTAACCACCACCGAATTTACGGCGGGTCCCCATTCGTAGCCCGTAACCACTATGCTCGCCTTTTCCGCGTTTAACTTAACGGGGTCGGAGCCTCCCTGATTTCCCGACGGGTCGCCGCAGGCGGCAAACGCAAAGGCGAAGCCCGCGCTTAAAACGCACGCCGCCGCAGAAAGCATAAGCTTTTTTATCTTCATAACCTTTCCTCCCGAAATTTTGTTATCAAGTCACTTAAAATGTATTTTAGCAACATATATAATAAAAAATTGCGGCAACCTCGCAAGGGGGTTGTCGCAATTTTGCGATTTACGTCTTAAATTTATACTTTCACAAAGCAATTACGCACTTTGCGACTTGTTGTTTTTGTGTGTCTTTTGGGGTATAGGCAACATTACGGTTAAATTGAACGTTCCGTCCGAAAAATCGAAATTGAATTCCCCGCCGTGCTTTTTAACCAAAAGCTTTAAGCTCTTCATGCCCAGCCCGTGGCGTTCCTTGTCCGTTTTGCTCGTTTCGGGCAGTCCGCCCGATATTTTTATTTCGCCCTCGTAATAATTTATGCAGTTAATCATTACCGCACCGTAGCGCTCGCTTACGGTAAGGCTTATCACGCGGTTTTGTTCGTCTTTAACCTTTTGCACCGCCTCTATTGCGTTGGAAAGAATGTTGCCGAACATGGAATACAGGTCGTATTCTCCCATAAACGACAGCGCCGCCCCGTCGACGAGGCACGAAAGCTTTATCCCCGATTTGTTGCACATAAGGCTTTTTTCGGTTAACAGCACGTCAAGCGGGGCGCAGCCCGTGGTTACCCTGCTGTCGTAAACGGCAAGGGAATTTTCAAATTCTTTGCACTCCTCTTCCGAAAGACTTCCGTCCGAAAGGCGCATTTCCCTGAAACGGTGCTTTAAATCGTGAACCTTTATGTTAATAAGCTCGATATTTTCCTTCGAAAGCTCGTAATTGCGCTTGTCCTGCTCCCACATGCGCCGCACGGTATATAAGTCTACAAGAAGAATTCCCCGCTCGGTCATGCCCGATAAAATCGTTAAAATAAAAATATTGCACAGTATGGCAAAGCAATAGCTTATTATGGCGAGATAATAATGCTGCCACGCCCACATGTTGGTAAAAGAACACAACAACACGGTTACGAGCAGCGTAATAATAGAAAACAACAGCACGTTGCGGCTGTAAACGCGTTCAAGCCCCTTGGCGTTCATACGGCGAACGTACAAAAAATACACCAAAACGCAAACGACGACGGCAAGCCCCGCCGTAACAATAAACGCCGCCCAGTCATAACTGTTAATTGCCACGGCAAAATTCCACACTACGCCCGTTATTTCAAACAGCGTATAAAAGCGGTAAATCATATTCTGCACGGCGTAGGAAGCAATTCCGCACAAAAGCAAAATTTTAAACTTTTCGTTAAAACAAATTTTTAAAACCGCAAGCGTAAACGAAAACAAAATTATATATACGGCAACGCCGAGCAGCCAATGCTGCGGAAGACAAAACTGCACGCACGTGGTAAGAAAGGTTACCGTGAATAATAAAATAATGCCCGCGGCAAGCCGTAACGCAAAATACGGCTTACGGCGGCAACGGTACACGAACAGAGCTTCCCCCACGCCTATTTCAATAAGAAAATAGGGATATACTCTCAAAAAATAATAAAATACCGCTTCGGCGTTCATACGGCTTAACCTCCGCCGGAATAAATCTTCATAAGCTCTTCCATAAAGCGGCGGCGTCTGGGGTGGCTGATTTTCAAAACGTATCCCCCCACGTCCACGTCGTAGCCGTTGACGGAATTAATAAGCCGCGAATTTACGAGATAACAGTTGGAGCAGCGCAAAAATCCCCTTCCTTCAAGGCTTTTTTCAACCGCGGACAGCGTGCCGCGAACCTCCAAAACGTCGTCCACAAGCTGATATTTAAGCTGGTGCCCCATTACTTCCACAAAAATTATTTTGTCGGTCGAAAGCCTGAAAAATCCGCTGCCCGAAGGGACGAGCACAATACGGTTTTTGTTTGCGCGCGCAACGTTCACCGCCTTTTTCATTTTAAGACAAAAATCCGCATAGCTTACGGGCTTCAAAATATAGTCGAGAGCGTTTACTTCATAACCCTTTTGCGCGTACTGCGCCATTTTGGTCACAAAAATTATTACTATGCTTTTATCGGCGTATCTTAACTGCCTTGCGGCGTCAAGCCCGTTGATTTTCGGCAAATCGACGTCCATAAATACAATTGAATAAATCGAATGACGGTAACCCGCAAGAAAGCTTTCCGCGTCGGAAAACCGCGTTAACTTCAATCCTTCTCCGTACTGCGCGTTAAATTTTTTCGTATATTCCGTAATAATGTTCGCCGCGTTAACGTCGTCCTCGACCAAAGCAATATTCATAACGCCGTCCTTAATTAGAATTATCCGCAATTATCCTAACATTAATAATCCGTTTATTCAATTACCAAGGTTAAATTTAGGCGTAAACTTGCAAATTTTGTCGTAAACTTATCAACCCGCAATGCGCTGTAATCGAAAAAAGCAAAAAACCGCCCGATAAATTTTCGGACGGTTTTTATAAATCAATCGCGCTTTTTATTAAAGCGTCTGTGTTTGCGGAAATTCTTTCCACCCTGCTTTTGCGCGTTTTCGCCGCCCTGCGCAGGCTGCGGCTGCTTTTCCTTTTCGCTCCCTTCGGGCTTGTTCTTGGGCTTTTCCGCGCCTTCGGGCTTTTTCTGTTGCGGCTTTTCGCCGCCGTTCTGTCCGCGGTGCATGTTCCCCCTGCCGTTCTTTTTGCCGCGGTTTTCATTATTTCCGAGGTTTTCACGGTTTTCGCGGTTCTTTTTCTGCTTTTGTCCGTTAAAATTAATCTTTGCCGCGGGGCGCTCCTTTTCCTCGTGTTTTTCGGTTAAATTAACCGCTTCCCCCGCGCTTTCGGCAACAACTTCGGCATTCTCTTCTTCGTCGTCCCCGTCCGCCGCGTCACACTCCGCACGGCACGGACAGCCGCCGTTCAGCTCGCTTAAAGGAAAATCCTTGTACAAAACCGCGTCCTTCTGCTTGTCCTCTATCTTAACGCGCACAACCATTTTAAGCATGTTGGTGTTTACAACCGTGCCCTTGCCTTCGGGCGTGGTAATTTCGGAACCGAGCTTCGGCATCTGCTTAAAGGCTTCGGCGTAATAATCGTTTTCGTAAGAAAGGCAACACATCAGTCTGCCGCACAGCCCCGAAATTTTGCCGGGGTTTAACGAAAGCCCCTGATTTTTCGCCATTTTTATGGAAACCTTTTTAATTTCGGGCATGCACCCCGAGCAGCAGCACTCCCTGCCGCAAGGAGCAAGCCCGCCGAGCAGCTTAATTTCGTCGCGGATACCCACCTGCCGCATCTCTATGCGCATGCGGAACACCGAAGAAAGCTCCTTTACAAGCTCGCGGAAGTCAACCCTTGCGGGCGCCGAAAAGTAAAACACCGCCTTTGCGCCGTCAAAGGTGAACTCGCAGTCGATAAGCTTCATTTCAAGCCCAAGCTTTTCCACCTTTTCCTTAACCGTCTGCAACGCCTCGTCCTTTCGCTCTAAGTTTCTGCGGTGAATTTCCTCGTCCTTTGCCGTGGCAAGCCTGAGTATGGGCTTTAAGGGCGAAACGATTTGCCCTTCGTCCACTTCGGCGCGCGGAATAACAACGGTGCCGTATTCCATGCCCCGCGCTGTTTCCACAATTACGCCCGCGCCGACCTCGCACTTTTTATCGAGGGGCGCAAAGTAATAAACTTTTCCCCCTTCCTTAAAGGTTATCCCTGTAATTTCCGCCATTTTATATTCTCCTCCGCGACCCCTAACATGAAGTCGTACAAAAGCCCGTGAAAGAAAGCGTTAAACTTTAAATCGGCGTTAGCCTTAGTCAGCTTTTCAAGGGCGTAAACAAGCGCGGGCTTTGCAATTTTTTTTGCAAGCTCCCCGCCTTCGGTAAGCGCCGAAAAATACGTTCTCTGCATTTCGGCAAGCAGTTCTTCCTTATACTTAAAGTCGGCGTATTTCGCGGCAACCGCGCCTATATCGCCAACCCTCAAAGTTGCGCAAATTTCGCTTGCGGCGGAGGTTATCACCCCGAATATGTCGCCTTCAAGCATGTTTTGGGCAGCCCCCAAAACACCGTTCGCGCTCCTTGCCGCCGCGGCGTTAAGCGCGTTTTGCCCCCGCCTTTCCAGCGCGAGAAAAATTTCGTTTTCCGAAAAAGCGGGAATTTCCAAAATCTTCACGCGGGATTTAACCGTGTCAAGAACGGGCGCGAGCGCGGTTGCGCCAAGCAAAAAATGCACGCCCTTTTGCGGCTCCTCCAAGGTCTTTAAAAGCTTGTTTTGCACCAGCGGCGAAGCCGTTTCGAAATTGCTTATAACAAACAACTTTTTGTCGCCCTCGGCGGGGCGCATAACGCTTTCGGCAACTATTTCGTTAGCCGCGTCAACGTTCAGCTTTTCGCCGTCGCGCGGAAACAGCTTAAAATCGGGAAAGCTCCCGTTTAAAATTCTGCGCCCTTTTAAAGAATTTTTATCGCACCCGAAAAACTCCAAAGCAAACAGCTTTAAAGCTTCTTTAAGGTTCCTTGCGTCGCAAAAGTGCAGCATATATGCGTGCGAAAGCCTTCCGCTTTCCCTGTCGCCGCAAAGAATTTTGTATGCGGTTGTACTCTTTAAAAGTATTTCCAAACCCGTTTCCGCCCGCGCCGTAAATTATTTAAATTATTCCCTTGTCTTTTAAAAGCTTTTTAATCTTTTCGTGGGTTTCAAGCCTGCTCCCGCCGCAGTCCACGGCGCAGATGCGCGGAAATTTTCCGGTTAATTTTTTATAACCTTTGTAAACCTCCTCGTGGAAGGCAAGCCCCTGCGTCTCCATTCTGTCGTTTTCGTCCGCGCCGTGCTTTCTTTCAAACGCCGCCGCGGGGCTTATGTCCAAAAAAACCGTCAAGTCGGGGCAAAATTCGTTAAGCGCAAATTCGTTGATAGCCGCAACATATTCGGCGCCCAATCCGCGCGCATAGCCCTGATAAGCCAGCGAGGAATCCACGTATCTGTCGCAAATAACCAGCGTTCCGCTATCAAGCGCGGGCGCAACCTTTTCGCGCAAATGCTGTATGCGCGCCGCCGCGTATAAAAGCGCCTCGCACTCGTCGCACATCTTGTCGTAGTCTTTATTTAAAATAATCTTTCTTATTTCTTCCGAAATTTCGCTACCGCCCGGCTCGCGCGTCATAACAAAATCCACGCCCAAGCCCTTTAAATAATCGGCAAGCAATTTAAGCTGCGTGCTCTTGCCCGAACCTTCGCACCCTTCGAAGGTGATAAATTTCCCTCTCATTTTTTAACCACCGGAACGTTCCCGCCGATAAGCCCGAAGGTCTTTTTGCCCTCCGACAAAACGGCGATTGCCTCTTTTGAAATAATTTCGCCCGCCACAACAACGGGTATGCACGGCGGCGTAACGCCTACGTTTACGGCGCACATTCTGCCCTCCGCCTCTCTTAACGGAATATATTCCCGCTTGTGTTTAAGCGCGTAAACAAAGCTGTACGTGCGCTCGTTTTTGGGGAACGGCAACAATTCCCTATAGCTCCCCGCAAGCTTTTTGTGCTCTTTCAGCTTTAAAAGCGCCGCAAAAAGCACGTTGAAATCCTTTTTGTTTACCACGGGCGAAACATAAAACAAAAGATACCGTCCGTCCGAAAGCTCGGCATATATGCCCCTCTTTTCCAAAAATTCCGCCGCCGCGTCCGAAGATATTCCAAGCGGCTTAAAGTCAATTATTATCTTAGTCCAGTCGCCCGAGGGATAAAAAACAAAGCCGTTAGCGCGCGCCCTTTCCTTAAACGCTTCCGCCGCCGCTTTTGCTTCGTCCAAAGCCTTTAAATTGTTGGCAACGTACTTAATTCCGTATTCCACCGAAGCCATTATAGGATAGCTCGGCGAGGTCGTGCGGAAGCACGAAACGGCTTCCTCCAGCTCGGCGACAAGGCTTTGGTTATTAACCGAAACCACCGCGCCCTGCGTTAAAACAGGCAGCGATTTATGCGCGCCGTCCACCCACATGTCGGCGTACACCCCCGCATATCCCTTTCTTTCGGGCTCGAACGCAAGGTGCGCGCCGTGCGCGCCGTCAACTATCAAAAGCCTGTTATATGCGTGAAGAACCGAATAATACGCGCTTAGCGGAGCCTCGTTTCCGTAATAATCGGGCTGCGCAACAATCATGCCCGCAATGTTCATGTCGTTTTCGATAAGCCCCTCAACCTGTTCGGGCGAAGGCGGCAAAATAACGCCTTCCCTTTCCTCGCCCTGCACGATAACGGGCTCCACGTTAAACAGCCTGCACGCGTTCCAAACGCTCTGGTGCGAGTTGCGGGGAACGAGCAGCTTGTTGCCCCTGCGCGAGGCAACGTAAAGCATGGCAAGCACGCCCGCGGTAGAGCCGCCGGTTAAAATATAGCTCTTTCTCGCGCCCGAAATCTGCGCGATATCCCGCTGCGCGTATGCAATCGCGTCCGTGGGGCAAAAAAGGTTGTCCGAATACGAAAGCTCGGTTACGTCCGTTTCGGCAACGGGGAATTTAACCTTAAAATCCCCGCGCGCCTTGTGCCCGGGCACGTGAAAGCACTTGTTCGCCTTTGCGTGCTTTTTAAGTTGTTCGTAAATAAAATATTCGTACATTTTAAAATTAATTTCGTGAGCCGATGTCCGCAAACCATAAAACGCAGAGAAGCAAGCAAGACGAGGCGAACGAGGAAAACCCGAAGGAGTTTACACGGAAGTAAATGACTGAGGGTTGCCGCAGTTCAACGAAGTATTGCGCAGCTTATATGCGTTTTATTTTTTAGGTTTCATTGTAGGAAACAAGAGGACGTCGCGTATTGTGGCGCTGTCGGTCAAAAGCATAACAAGCCTGTCTATGCCAAAGCCCAACCCGCCCGTGGGAGGCAAGCCGTATTCCAAAGCGGTCACAAAGTCCTCGTCCACCTGCGCGTTGCACTTGGGCTCAACCCTGCGCTTTTCCTCAACCTGCTTTACAAAGCGCTGTCTTTGGTCTATGGGGTCGTTCAGCTCTGAAAAAGCGTTGCCGAACTCGTGCCCGCAAATAAAATATTCAAACCTCTGCGTAAACAGCGGTTCGTCCTCCTTGCGCTTTGCAAGGGGGGAATTTTCAACGGGATAATCGTAAATAAAGGTGGGCTGCACAAGCTTGTCCTCGACAAACGCGTCGAAAAGCGCAATTAAAACGTGCCCTTTGGTCGCCCTTTCGCCCTCTTCAACCTCAACGCCCAGCTTTTTCGCGCAGGCGCGCGCGTCCGCGTCGGTAGCCCAGTCGTTATAATCTACGCCCGAATACTTTTTAACCGCGTCCTTCATGGTCAGCCTTTCCCACTTGCCGCCAAGGTGAATTTCCGTGCCCTGATAGGTTACGTCCGTAGTTTTGCAAACCTTTTTTGCAACCTCGGCGTACATCTTCTCCACCAAATCCATCATATCGAAGTAATCGAGATAGGAAGCGTAGCACTCCACCGTGGTGAATTCGGGGTTGTGGAAGGCGTCCATGCCCTCGTTTCTGAAAATTCTGCCAACCTCGTAAACGCGTTCGAAGCCGCCGACAATAAGCCGCTTTAAATAAAGCTCGGTTTCGATGCGCAAATACATGTCTATGTCCAGCGCGTTGTGCTTTGTTTTAAAGGGGCGGGCGGAAGCGCCTATTTCAATCGTGTTCAAAACGGGGGTGTCAACCTCCAAAAAGCCCGCCGCGTCCAAAAATTCGCGCACCGCCGAAATTATCTGCGAACGCTTTTTAAACGTGTTTTTAACTTCGGGGTTTACGATTAAATCCAGCTCCCTTCTGCGGTAGCGGATATCCGTGTCCTTAAGCCCGTGCTGTTTTTCGGGCAGCGGCAAAAGGCACTTCGTCAGCATTTCTATGTGCGAGCAATGAACCGAAATTTCGCCCGTCTGCGTTTTAAAGACGTAGCCCTTTATTCCCACGATATCGCCCAAATCGTAATCCTTTTTAAATGAAGCGTAATCGTCCTCGCCCACGTCGTCGCGCTTTACGTAAAGCTGAATAAGCCCCGCGCCGTCCTGAATGTGGCAAAACGAAGCCTTGCCCATAATACGGCGGGACATTAACCTTCCCGCAAGGCAAACCTCTTTGCCGTCGAATTTTTCAAAATCCGCCTTAACCTCTTCCGAACGCGCCGAAACGGGGTAATTTACCTTAACGAACGGATTTTTTCCCTCGCCCGAAAGCTTTTGCAGCTTTTCGCGGCGGATACGCGCCTGCTCGGCAAGCTCTCTCTCTTCTTCCTCTGCCGTTAAAACCTTGTTCTCTTCCATGTCTTTCCCTTACTTTATTGCCTTTATTTTAAGAGTATACGCACCGTCGGGGCAGTCTATTTTAACCGTATCCCCAACCCTTTTTCTAAGGAGCGCCGCGCCCACGGGCGATTCCACCGAAATTTTATCGTGCATTGCGTCCGCCTCGGTTACCGAGGTTATGGTATAGGTCACTTCCTCGTCCATGTCGTCGTCATAAACGGTTACCACGCTGTTTAAGTGCACGTAGCTCGTGTCGGAAACCTCTTCGCGTATATCCGCGTTTTTAATTTTGTATTCCAGCTCCGCGATTTTACCCTCGTTCGAGCGCTGTTCCTCGCGCGCCGCGTCGTATTCCGCATTCTCCGAAAGGTCGCCGTGACTGCGCGCTTCCTTAATTCTTTCGATAATTTCGGGGCGCTTTACTTTAATAAGCGTTTCCAGCTCCTGCTTTAACTTTTCGTAGTTTTTTTCCGTCATAACGATTTTCTGTTCTGCCATAAAAAATCTCCTAAAAAATTGCCCTTCGGCAAATAAAATCCTTAAAAATAAAGTTAAAAGTGATTTTGCGTGCGCAAAACCACCAATTTGCTTTTTCTATTATATAATTCCGCGCCCCGTTTGTCAATTATTTAACGGCGTGCGCCGCCACGAATTCGGCTATTCTTTCAACCGCTTCGGAAAGCTGTTTCATAGACGACGCATACGAACACCGCACGAAATTCACGCCCGCCGCACCGAAAGCCCCGCCGGGGACAACTGCAACCTTTTGCTCCTTTAAAAGCTCGTTCGCAAACGTTTCGCCGTCCATGCCCGTCCTTTCAACCGAGGCAAAAACGTAAAACGCGCCCTTGGGCATAAAGCATTTAAGCCCTAAATTATTTAACGAACCCGCCAAAAATCTGCCGCGGCGCGAATATTCCTCCCGCATCTCCGTAACGGTGGAAAACCCGTCCGAAAAGCCCTCCTCCAAAGCGCAAACCGCCGCCCTCTGGCTCATCTGCGGCGCGCACAAAATGGTGTATTGGTGAATTTTAAACATCGCCCCGTCTATCTCTTTCGGCGCGCAAACAAAGCCCACACGCCAGCCCGTCATGGCAAACGCCTTCGAAAAGCCCCCTATATATACCGTCCTTTCGCTCATTTGCGGCAACGAAGCAATCGAAAAATGCTTGCCGCCGTAAGTCAGCTCGGCATAAATTTCGTCGCTTATCACAAGCAAATCATGCTTTAAAATCACGGGCGCGATAGCCTGTAACTGCTCCTTTGTCATAACCGCGCCCGTCGGGTTGTTCGGATAGGGCAAAATCAAAATTTTCGTCTTTTTAGTAATAACCTTTTCCAAAGCCTCGGGCGTTAAAATAAAGTCGTTTTCGGCAACGCACTTAACGGCTACGGGAGTTCCGCCCGCCAAAGTCACCGTCGGCGCGTACGAAACGTAAGAAGGGTCGGGCACCAAAACCTCGTCGCCATCCTCGCACGTTGCGCGGAGTGCCAAATCGATAGCCTCGCTCGCGCCCACCGTCACAATCGTGCGTTCGGCGGGGTACTCAACCGAAAACCGCTCCTTTAAGTACTTTGAAATAAGTTCCCTAAGCTCCAAAAGCCCGCGGTTGCCCGTATACTGCGTGTATCCGCGCCTCAAAGAACGGATAGCCGCGTCGCGCACGTTCCAGGGCGTAACAAAGTCGGGCTCGCCCACGCCCAGCGAAATCGCGCCCTCCATCTTCTGCACTATATCAAAAAATTTTCTTATGCCGCTCGGCTGCAACGCCGCGGCGCGTCTATTTACGAAATTACGCATAAAATATCAAAAACCGCGGCATATATGCCGCCCAATCCGCAAAATAAGCGCGCCTTTAAGCCTGCACGCTCAGCCTTTTTCCGCCTTCGGGCCTTTGCATAACCGCGCCCTCCACCTTATATTTTTTAAGTATAAAGTGCGTCGCGGTAGAAATCACGCTGTCGTAAGTGGAAATTTTTTCGGAAACGAAACGCGAAATTTCACGCAAGGACTTGCCGCGGACTATCACCGCCAAATCGTAAGCGCCGCTCATAAGGTACAGGTTCTGCACCTCGGCGTGCGCCGCAACTTCTTCGGCAATCATGTCAAAGCCGTGCCCGCGCTGCGGGGTAACCTTAACCTCGATAAGCGCCTCAACCGCGTCCTCTTCCAAATCGTCGGCGTTTATAATCGCGGTGTATTTAACGATTATCCCGCCCTCTTCCATCTCGCGTATGCATTTTTTAACCGTCTTTTCGTCGGCTTGCAGCGAGCACGCAATCTGCGCCGCATTAAGGCGCGAATCCTCCGCCAAAACCGCAAGAATATCCCTTTTCAGCTTTTCCATAATTTCCCTCCGCGTTTTCGTTTATTTTAATCTTTTTTGCCTTTGCTGTCAAATTGTTTGCAAACCGCCGCAAAATTTAATATAATTTGTGTATGTTCAGAATTTGGGGCAAAGTAATTGTCGGCGAAAAGATAATAAAACAGGTCGTTTACGAAAACGACGAAAAGTACGTCCACTCGCACTTTTTCAACTACCTTTCGGACGTGTGCGAAGAACTCGATATCTCCACGCCCATACTTTTAAAAACGCATATCATCAACTTTGCCAAATTCCGCACGGTGCGCTTTTTGCCGCGCGACTTTGCCGAAAAGCCCGAATTCGACAAGCTCGTTCTGGATAATATTACGATTTAGTTCCATACTATGGTTATGAAATTAACTTGCTATTTATGCGTGGCAAACCTCGTTGTTTTGGGCATAATCGGGGGCGTATACGCTCTTTCGGGCGTAAACCTGCTACAAATTTTAAGCTTTGGAATAACCGTTTTGCCCCGCGTTTATCTTGCAATTTGCGGAGTATCCGCCCTTTTCTGCGTTTACTCGCTAATCGCCTTCAAACCCTTTAAAGGGCTTAAATAACGTCAATCCCAAAGCGGCGGCGCATTTAATGCGCCGCCGCTTTTCATTTCACTCCAAATCTATTTTAAGGCTTGCGCCCGTTTGCGCGTCCTGATACATAATAAAGTAACCGCGGTGCCGCTCGTCGGGCGAAAGGGGAATAAACGACGCCAGCCCGCGCATACTCTCGGGCGGAGCTTCGCTCTGCTCCGTCGGCACGCCGTAGCATATGTATTCGGGCGATTGCCCCCCGTATATCACGCCGAAAACGTAAAATTTGTCGCCGTCGTAGGTTATGCGCACCCACTTTGAATTTTCCACCGTTTTTTCAAGCGCCTCTTCCTTGGGATAAACGCGAAGCAATCCTTCAACCTCGTCCTTCACCCGCTCGTAAAAGCCGCCGCGCGATAAGGGCGAAGCCCCGTTTTTGCCGTTTTTTTGACGATTACCCCCGTCATATCCGCCGTTTACGCCACTTTGCCCTTTTTCGAAAGCGCCAAAAGCCGCTTCATTTTCGCAAGCTTCAGCCCCGTCTTTTTCTTCCTCTTTATTTTGGCGTAAAGCCCCACCGCCTTTATCAACTTGTGCGAATTCATAATAATTTACCTCCGCAATCGCCTCGTCCTCGTAAGGGGTTACGGGCGTTTTTTCGTTTTTCTTATCAGTTTTCTTTTCCGTCTTTTCAACGCATTCGGGCGCGGCGCGCTCCACCTTTTCCACTTCCTCTTTTATGCCCAAAGCCGCGCCGTGAAAGTTTCCGCACACCGCCGAAGCCACGGGAAAAACCCCGCCGTTTATATAGCACACAAGCGCCGCAAACCCCTCGCTAGTGTCAATGGGCGAGCTCCCCTCAAACGTTCCGTTTTCGACAATCAAAGTAGAGTTCCCGTCGGATATCGCGGTTACGTATCGCCCTTCCGAAAGCGGCGCAAAGTTTAAATAAGTTACTTCAACGCGCAAAACCGAACCGTATCTTTCGCACTTTACAAGCCCCGAAAGCGGCCCGCCGTCAACCGAAAAGCCGTCTTTAAGTCCCTTTATAACCGCAATATTTTTTACGTAACCGCCCATAACGAAACACCTGAAAATTATTCTATAATCTATAATACGCGCATAAAATATGAAAAAATTGAAAAATCATGTAACTTTTTATACTTTTTGAGTAGTTTAATTGTGGAATTTGCACATACCAAATTATATATATTTTAATTTGCTTTTTTTATACTTATTTGCTATAATGATATTTGTAAAAAATTTGATTTTTTTAAGGAGAAAGAACTATGGCTTTGACTAAGAACAAAAAAGTTCTTGACTTTGTAAACGAGAGCGCAGAGCTTACCCAGCCCGACAAAATCGTTTGGATTGACGGCAGCGAAACCCAGATAAAAAAATTAAAGGAAGAAGCGGTTAAAAGCGGCGAGCTTATTAAGCTCAACGAAGACCTCCTTCCCGACTGCTACCTCCACCGCACCAAGGTGAACGACGTTGCGCGCGTTGAGGACAGAACGTTTATCTGCACCACCAAGAAGGAAGACGCAGGCCCCATAAATTATTGGATGGCTCCTTCGCAGGCTTACGAGCTTTGCTCGGAAATCGCACGCGGCTCGATGAAGGGCAGAACGATGTACGTAATCCCCTATTCCATGGGCGTTGTCGGCAGCGAATTTGCAAAGTACGGCATAGAGGTAACCGACTCCATTTACGTAGTTTTAAACATGAACATAATGACCCGCGTGGGCAAAACCGTTTTAGACGCTTTGGGCAAGGACGGCGACTTTATTAAAGGCTTGCACGCAAAGTGCGACGTCAACGCGGAAAAGAGATACATTATGCACTTCCCCGAGGACAACGCGATTATTTCCGTAAACTCGGCTTACGGCGGCAACGTGCTTTTGGGCAAAAAGTGCTTTGCATTAAGAATTGCTTCCTACCTCGGCAGAAACGAGGGCTGGCTTGCGGAACACATGCTGATTTTGGGCGTAACCTTCCCCGACGGCGAAAAAAAGTACGTTGCGGCGGCTTTCCCCTCCGCGTGCGGCAAAACCAACCTTGCAATGCTCATTCCCCCCAAGCACTACCGCGAAAAGGGATATAAAATCGAAACCGTCGGCGACGATATCGCATGGCTCAGAGTTGGCGAAGACGGCAGACTTTGGGCGGTAAACCCCGAAAACGGCTTCTTCGGCGTTGCTCCCGGCACCAACGAACACAGCAACTACAACGCGTTGCAGTCCACAAAGAAGGGCACCATTTTCACCAACGTTGCGCTCAACACCGACGACATGACCGTTTGGTGGGAAGGACTTTCGAAAGAGCTTCCCGAACATTGCATCGACTGGACGGGCAAGCCCTGGAACCCCGCTAAGTTCGACAAAAAAGATAAATCCACCTGCGCGGCGCACCCCAACAGCCGCTTTACGGCTCCCGCGGCTAACTGCCCCTGCATCTCCGAAAAATTCGGCTCTTTGGAAGCGGTTCCCATTTCCGCAATCATCTTCGGCGGCAGAAGAGCTTCCACCACTCCCCTCGTATATCAGGCAAGGGATTGGAACCACGGCGTGTTTATCGGTTCGGCAATGTCCTCCGAAACAACCGCTGCGGCGGCGGGCGCAGTAGGCGTTTTGCGCCACGACCCCATGGCAATGAAGCCCTTCACCGGCTATCACATGGGCGACTACTTCGCGCATTGGGTAAATATGGGCAAAAAGATTGCAAATCCCCCCAAAATCTTCAACGTAAACTGGTTCCGCACCGATAAGGACGGCAACTTCATGTGGCCGGGCTTCGGCGACAATATGCGCGTTTTGGAATGGATTTTAAAGCGCTGCGACGGCACGGTAGACGCTGAAGAAACGGCTATCGGCTACGTTCCCAAGGCTGAGGATATCGACATTTCCGAACTCGATTACGAAATCTGCAAGGGCAAGAAATTTGATTTGAAGTCGCTTAAAGAAATCCTTGTTGTCGACAAGGAAAAGTGGGCAAAGGAAGCTGAAGAGCTTGAAGGTTATTACAACGGCACGATAAAGGACAGAATTCCCGACGAGCTGTGGCAGAGCCTTGAAACGCTTAAAAACAACTGCAAGCCCGCCGAAAAGACGGAAAAAGCAAGCAAATAACTTATAAACAACATCGTCAAAGACCAAACAAATTAATATAAAAAATTAACCGCTTCCCCCTCGGGAAGCGGTTGTTTTATTTTATAAAAACCCCTTTAAAACTTTTGACATATAAGCTTTATCGTGATAAAATGCTCTCGTTGAAACAAATAAACAACAAATAATTAATAAAGTGTTGAATAAAATGACGATTGTAAAAAATAAAACGGTTCAGCTTCTTTTTCAAACAATTTACTGCACGTTGGGCGTAATCGGCGTTTTGGCAAGTCTGGGGCTTTTCGCCGCGGAGTTTAACTTTGACTTTTACGTCTATTACACAAATCTGAGTAATTATATCTGCTTAGGGTTTATGTTCGTTTCGCTCGTTTTCACCGTAAAAAGCGCAAACAAAAAAGAGGACGGCGCCTGCACGCTCGCCCCTGCATTCAAATTTATGTGCATGATAATGATTGCGGTAACCTTCCTCGTGTACAACATTCTGCTTGCCAAGGACAAGACGGCGGTTGAATATTTTACGTCTTTAAGCAATCTTACCCTGCACCTCATATTGCCGATAATGTTTATTTTGGACTGGGTGCTGTTTTACGAACACGGCAAAACCAAATGGTCTTATCCTCTGCTTTCGGTTGTAATGCCCCTCGTTTACGTAGCGTTTATTCTTATCCGTTCCGCTGTCGTAAACCACGAAACGACGCCCGTCGTCTATCCATACTTCTTTTTAAACGTAGACAACCTCGGTTGGGGCGGATTTTTTACGTGGCTGGTGATTTTAATTGCGGCTTTTGTAATATTGGGTTACATAATTTATTTGCTTGACCACATAAAAGAGATTAAAGAAAAATTTAAATCAAAAAAGAACCAAGAATAATCAAACCGCCGCTTGCGGAAATCCGCAAGCGGCGGTTTTTTATCATTTTGAAACTATGCTTTTTAACAAATCAAGCATTTCCTCGCGCGTTATTATGCCGTATTTATATGGAAAAATCCGTACTTTTTATGTACAATACGGACATGGCGCCCTTTAAATTTCGCCTGTTTTTTCGGTTTTTTTATCGTTTTTAGGCTTATCCAAGAAAACGGAAATTCCCTTTTTTTGCAGGCCGTAAATGCCCGCATAAAGCAGCGAGCCAAGCCCGTAAACCCACAGCGACTGCGTTGCGCACAGCGAGCCGAAGAACGTCCAATAGGCGATTACGGTCGTATCGAAGCCCTCCGCTCCGCCGCACAAAATTATGACGAAGGGAATAACGAAGGCGTTTACGAGCACGGGGAAAATTCCGCCGATTGCCATTCTTAAAACATGGTTTTTAATGAGCCTGCCCACGCCGTAGGTGCACAGCGCGGCGACGAGGGTTGCAAGTCCGCCGATTGGAACGTCGTACATGATGAACTGCGAGCCGAGGTTTGCCAGCATGCAGCCAACCCAGAGGGCGGGCACAGCTTCGGGGAAGAACAGCGGCAGAATAGTTAAAGCTTCGGCGGGGCGGATTTCCAAAAATCCGCTGTAAGCTATCGCGCCGAACGCGTAGGTGAGTGCGACGTACAGCGCGGCGATAACTCCCGCGCGGCACAGTCTTTTTGTGGTAAAAAAGTTTTTCATAGTGTTTTTCGCAAATTTCGGCTTAAAAAAAGCGGAAGTTTACGAGGAACTTCCGCAATTTTTAAAATTTGCTCTCCTCGGTTTTTTTAACGATGTGTTTAGCCGAAAACCATCTGTTTTTAATTTTTTAATAAATTCAATTTTCAACAATAATGCAGGTTGTGTTAATTTCACCGATTTGGTTATTAACCGTTTTTATAAACTTTCTGCAATTATCCGTAATTTTATGTTTAAAGTGAATTTCTATAATCACCCTTTCTATATCGCTGTTCGGATAAATTTCACGGTATTGCTCCGCCTCGATAAAACCGAGATACGCGTTGATTTTTTCCTGCAAGGTCAACAAATGGTTGTATTCATCTTTAAAATCAAGATGGTCCGTTATCAACAGGTTTAAAACTTTGTCTTCGCCGCTTACCGCAACGCCGTCGATTTTATCGCTTTCAAGTACCGACATATTAATCCTTGTTTTCTTCTTCGTTTACGGGGGTTTCTTTTACTTCCGTTTCGGTGTTTTTGCTGTTGCCGAGGAACGCGCCGAAGTAAATTTCCTTTTTGCCGCGGGGTTTGCCGCCGCCAGAAGGACGCCTTTCGCCGCCGCGTCCGCCTCTGTCTCTTCCGCCGTCGCGCCTGTCGCCGCGGTTACCTCTGCGGTCTCTGTCGCCGAAGCGGTTGTCCCTGCCCTGCGGTCTTTTTTCGCCGTAGCGCACGCCCCTGTCGTAGGGCTTTGCGTTGTAGGGGATTACCGCGATATAGCGCAAGGGCTCGGTGCCCTCGGATATCGTTTTAATTTGGTCGTTGTCCATGAGCGTGGCGTGGATTATGCGCCTTTCGTAGGGCGTCATGGGCTCCAAAGTCATTTTTCTGCCCGTTTCGATAGCCTTTGCCGCAAGCTTTAAGGCAAGCTCTTTAAGGGTTTGCTCGCGCTGGGCACGGTAATTTTCGCAGTCGACGACTACCTTTTTATACTCGTCCTTGCCTATGTTGGTATACGCGCCGGCTATCGTTTGGATTGCGTCGAGAACGTCGCCGCGCTTGCCGATTACTCTTGCCGAGGCGGGAGTTTTAATTTCGATGCTCAACGACGCGTCGTCGGAAAGCACTTCGCATTCGGACTTAACGCCCATAATTTCGAGCAGTTTTTCGATAAAAACCTGTGCTTTTTTGCCGTCGGAGCTTTTTTTGGTTATTTGAACCTTTGCCTTAACCGAGCCGAAGAGCTTCTTTTTGCCCTCTTCCAAAACGGTTATTTCCGCCTCGTCGCGGGTGAGCCTTAACTCGATTAAGCCTTCGTTAATCGCCTCGTCGAGCGTTTTGCCTGTGAATATGTTGTTTTCTTCCATTATCTAAACCTCTTTGCGTTTGAAGGCTGTCTGTTTCTCTTTTTCTTCATGAGATAAGCCTCGCCCGTCTTTTCGAACTTAACGTCGACTATTTTATTTATTACAAGCGACGTAACCAGCGAGAATACGTTGCTTGTTATCATGTACACCGAGAATGCGGCGGAATAGAAGAATGAGAATATACCAAAGATAATCGGCATCATTATCATCATCCACTTGTTGGTTTTTGCCGCCGAGCCGTCGACCGAGCTCAATTCGTTTGCGTCCTTTTGGGCGCGCATTGTTATAAACTGCTGCAAGAACATTGTGCCTATTGACAGCACTACGAGCACGAAATAGCCGTTGAAGGTGTTCATTTCGTTGCCTATGCCGTTGCCGAGGTTATAGGTTACCTCTGCATAGCTTGCGGCGTAGGTTGTGCTCATGCCCGCGCCGACCGCGCGCGAAATGGACGACTGGAAGTTTGAAAAGTCGGGCACTTCTTTATTGAGCATACTGTCGGGATACCAAACGTTGCCTATCCAGCCGAACGCGGAGAAGCCGCGGTTTTCGTGATAGTTGTCGGCGGCGGCGGTTCTTGCGTTTAACTGCACGAAGGACGCGACCTTTTCGAATTTTTTAGCTTCGGAAAGGTTTGCAAATTCCGTCTGCTTGTCCGCGGTGAAGGAATTGTCGACCTTGGCAAGGTAAGCCGAAAATTTGTCGAAGTCCACTATAAAGCTGCCTTCTTCGAGCCAATAATTATCCTTATGCGCCGCCTCGCCCTCGGGGTTGACGGTGTTTCTTACCCTTATTAAAAAGTTGTTTTCGTTGATTACGTAATAGGTTGCCGCTTCCGTTTCGCCGTGGAGGGGGATTTTAACCGTGTTTGCGGGTTTTTCGTCGCCTTTCAGTTCCAAAAGAGAAATTGCCTCTTCCTCGGAATAGGTTGCGTAGATATAAGCTTCTACGCTGCCGTTATAAGCGCCGACCATATTGTTGTAGGTGGTGAGGGTTGCAAAGTTGGAATAGGTTGAGAACGCGCCTATTACAATCATGAAGATTACGATTGAAACAATCATGGGCAGGCACGCGCCGAGGGGGTTTATGCCGTGCGCCTTTTGCAGCTCCATAACCTTTTGGCTGTACATGTTTTTGTCGTTGGCGTACTGCTTTTGCAGCTTTTCCATTTGCGGGCGCATGCTTTTCATTAAAAGCGACTGCTTTTTTTGCTTAACTCTCGTAAAAATGTCGATAGGGCTGGTTATCACCTTTAAAATGAGGGTAAAGATAACCGTGCCTAAAATCGCGCCGCCGTACGTGCCCTGAAACAGGTCGAACAGCCATTTTATGAGGTTGCCCAGCCAGTCGAGCGTTACCGAAGGGATGCCGTCGACGGCGAAGTCGATAAAGTTTTGCGAAACCGCAAGGAGGGTTGAAATTTCCATAATTTATTTCCGTTTATTTTTCAGAGAACCCACTTTAATCTGAAATATTTTTCGGGCGCGGGGTCGTAACCGCCCTTAGAGAAGGGGTTACACCGAAGTAGCCGCCAAGCGCCGTATAAAATTCCGAGCAAAACGCCCTTGTTGTTTATGCAGCGCTTTGTGTATTCGGAACAGGTAGGCTCGTAAAGGCAGGTGTGGCGCGAAAGATTTCTCTGATAAAATACAATAAGCCGCATAAAAAGCATTTTGAATACGGGCTTTAAGAATTTTCTTTTAAAAGCTTTTAGTTTTCGCATGAGTTTATCTTTGTGAAGCATGCGTTTAAGCTCTTTTTAAAGCCGTTTAAGCTGTATTCTTCCGCAACCTTTGGAATTAAGATGCACGAACACGGTTTTTTTAACTGCGGGCACGTTTCGCGGAACGCGGCGCGGAGAAGCCTTTTGATTCGGTTTCTTTTAACCGCTTTGCCGTGTTTTTTTGAAACGGCGACGCCCATGCACGTTTTTTGCGAGGGAAAATACAATAACGTTATATAAGGGGAAAATACCTTTTTCCCCTTTTTAAACAGCTTTTGAAAATCGGCGTTTTTCTTTATCCTGAGATAGTTCACTTATTACGCCGTAAGATGCTTTCTTCCCTTGTTTCTTCTTCTCTTTAAAACCTTTCTTCCTGCGGTGGAAGCCATTCTTTTTCTGAAGCCGTGAACCTTGCTTCTCTGTCTCTTTTTGGGTTGATAAGTTCTTTTCATATATGTTTTCCTCTAAATTTTAAATAAACCTTATTAATAATTATATAATAGAAAAAAGTTTAAAGTCAAGCGTTATTGCTTGTGCGCACGGGCAAAATTAAATAGAGCTTGTCCTTGTTTTTTTCGTTTTGGCAAATGAAGGGCTGAACGCTGTTGTTGAAGGATAAGACTATTTTGTCCTCTTCCAAAGCGTTTACCGCCTCGATAATGAACTTTGAGTTCATTGCTATCCTTACGTCCTTGCCGTCCGTTTGAGCTTTTACCGGTTCCTGAACGTTGCCTATTTCCGACGCGGACGAAATTTCGATTTTGTCGCCCGAAATGTCGAAAATTATGAGGCTGTTTTTATCGTTTCTGACGAGTATCGCGGCACGCTCGATGCTTGCCTTTAACTTATCCTTTTCTACTGTTACCGTGGTTACGAACGATTTGGGGATAATGTTGTCCTTTTTGATGAAATCGCCGCCGTAAAGACGTGAGGTTAAAACGGTGTTTTCCACCGCGACGAGGATAATTCCCCTTTGAATGAAGATTTCCGTTTCGTCGTCGCCGTCGGGCAGCATTTTTTCGATTTCGTTTAACGTTCTCGCGGGGCAGACTATTTCGAGATTGCCCGCAGTGCCGCTCACCTTACCCGTAACGGTTGCAAGGCGGAAGCCGTCTAACGACGTTACGCAAAGGTCTTCGCCGTTAATCAAAAACTGGCAGCCCTTTAAAATGGGGCGCGAATCGTCGGAAGCGCAGCAAAACGAGGTGGCGCTTATGAATTTTTTCAAATCAGAAGTCTTTATTTTAAAGCTGCTTTCGTTAATTTCGGTGTCGATTTTGGGGAAATCGTCGGCGGAAAGCACCTGCATGCTCGTTTGGCTGTCGGCGTAAACGATGTCCATTTTTTTACCGTCGGAATTGAGGGTAATCTGCACGCCTTCGAGCTTTTTGATAAAGTCGGCAAAATATCTGCCGGGGACGCACACGTCGCCCTCTTCGTAAACCTCGGCGCGAATAGTTTTTAATATGGAAATTTCGCCGTCGGTGGCGGAAAGCTTTAATTCGTCGTTTCTTGCCGACAGCTTAATGCACTCCAAAACGGGAATTGTGGTTTTGGAAGAGCAAGCTTTTACTACTTTTAAAACGGAATCGGATAAATCGATACCTTCGCAAACAACTTTCATTTTCACTCCGTGTATGTATTATTTATTTTTTTATATTAAGAAATTATTAAAGAAGTATTATTAGTAGTGACTGTGGAATTGTTAATAGGTGAAGGGATGTTTCCTATTTCATTAATATAATAACTTAAAACCCCCGAAAATGCAACAAAAACAAGCCTTTTGATTGTTGATTGTTTTGTTAAATTTTTTGTTGATAAAATGTTGAACTGTTTATTAATTTTAAAAGCAGCAAAGAAATTATTTTGAAAGAAGGAGTGAAAATATTTAAAATTAAAAAAATTCAGAGAGATATCCACTTATTTTGTTGAATGTTAATAACTTTTAAGGTTGAAAAAGTTGATAACCTGTGTTATAATTTCCGCATGGATTACGGCAATTTAAACGGTTATTTTAAAGATGAAATTTTTAAGGAAAAGTTTGAAACTTTCAGACTTTTATTGAAAGAATATAACGAAAAATATAATCTGACCTCGATAACCGACGAAAAAGAAGTTTATATAAAGCATTTTTTTGACAGTATTTTGCCCGAAAAAGCGTTTTTTAAGGGCGCGAACGTGGTTGAAATAGGCTCTGGCGGGGGCTTTCCTTCGATACCTTTAAAGATTGTAAGGGGCGATTTGAGCTTTACGCTGATTGAGAGCACGGGGAAGAAATGTGAATTTCTTAAAGCGGCTGTGGACAAGCTGGGCTTTGACTGTGTAAAAGTGTTGAATATCCGCGCCGAGGACGGGGCGCACAGCGAAAATTTGAGGGAAAAGTTTGATTTTGCGACGGCGCGGGCGGTTGCGAGGCTGAATACTCTTTGCGAATATTGCCTGCCCTTCGTTAAGGTCGGGGGAAGCTTTGTCGCCTATAAGGGCGAGTGCGGAGAAGAGCTTGATGAAAGCCTTAACGCCGTAAAAATTCTGGGTGGAAGGATTGAAAACGTAAGCACCTACGAGCTGCCCGAAAATTGCGGGAAGAGAACGGTTATTACCATAAAAAAGGTATGCGCCACCCCCGAAAAGTACCCGCGCGGCAGGGGTTTGGAGAGAAAAAAGCCGCTTTAAAGGTGAGTTATGGGCAAGAATTGCGCCTTTTCGGGGCACCGCTACGGGTTGGAAGAATTCGACGCGGCGCTGCTTGAACGGGTTGTAAAAAATTTGATAACGGGCGGCGTTGAAACCTTTTATTGCGGAATGGCCGCGGGCTTTGACCTTGCCGCCGCCGAGTGCGTGCTGGCGCTTAAAAAAAATTATTGCGTAAGGCTTGTTGCGTGCATACCGTGCGAGGGACAGAGCGACGCTTTTTCCGAACGCGACAAAGACAGATATAACCGCATTTTAGAGGGCTGCGACGAGCAGATTATGCTTTCCCACCGCTATTTTAACGGCTGCATGCAAGCGCGCGACAGATTTATGGTTGACAACAGCGGAGTTTTGGTGTGCTTTTTAAGAAAACCGGACGGCGGAACTTTTTACACCGTAAATTACGCCAAAAAAAAGGGAATTAAGATAATTGAGCTTTGAATAAATTATTTGAAACGGTTTAAAATTGCGGAAGGTTTAAATTAAAAATATAATAAAGTTATGATTAAAAAAATGCGGCGCAAGGATTTTTTCCTTGCGCCGCTGTTGTTTGCGCCCGTTAATTTTATTTTGCGCTGAATTTCTTTGCGGTTTTGTCATTCTGAGGCTTGCCGAAGAAACTATTTTCTGCATAATGAGTTTCTTCACTTCGTTCAGAATGACGTTTGTTCAGAACGACAACTTAAAAATTATTTTTTCAAGCGCCTGTTAAAACGTTTGAAAGTCCGCCGTTTTTTAAACTTTCTAAAATGTACGAAGAAACGCCTTCGGAAATTATTTCAGCCATTTTATAAACTATGTTAAGCCTTGTTGCCGAAAAAAGCGAATAATTGAACATGGAACGCTCGGCAACGATTCCCATAATCGAAACGTCGCCCACCTTGGAAAGCTTTTTGTTTGCTCCGCTGCCGGGGCTTATTGCCTTTTTGGCAAGCTTAATAAGCCCTATGTCCCCCGCAAGCCCAACGGCGGCGTCGATTGCGATAATTTTACTTTCGGGATGTGTTGCCCGCAGAAAATCATTCATGTACTTCACCTCGTGCGCGGTGATGGGCTTTGCCAGCGTGCCGTAAACGTAGCAGTTAAGACCGTTCAGCTTTTCTTTAAGCCGCGTTCCCGTAACGGGCCCAAGGCTGTCGCCCACCGATAAATCGCTTCCGATGCATAAAACGACGGGAGGACACGAAAAATCCGTTAAAATTTTTTTGAGCGAAAGGCAAACGCCGTCGGCTGCCATCGCGTTATATAAATTGAAAGAATAGTCCATAAAAAACCTCGGTGAAGTTATTGCCACCGTTACCTTAAATTATAATTATTTTGTTCGTTTTTTGTGATTAAGCCTTGCGCCGCGGGATTATTTTTTAAAACAGCCGTGTTTGGTGCTGCTGCGCCTTTTAAATTTTTAGCGCAGAACCGTATAAGCGCCCGTTATCCACATTTTTGTCCACAATTTAATAACATTTCCACACGGCGTAAAACGAGGTAAAAAACCGCCGAAAACGCAGTTTAAGGAATTTTATCCACAAAAGTAACACAAAATAGCAATGTTGAATATAATTTTAAGAAATTTATTAAAATCAGGCGGGTATCTGTCCACATAAAAAATGAAGTTTATATCAAAAAATTGTGGCTAAAAAGCATGAAATCATAAATTTTATCCACAATTGTACTTTTTTGTGCGCGATACGTTTCACGTGAAACAATTAAAAACCGAAAAAATTTGCCAGAATGTTCCACATGAAACATTATTTGACAGTAAAAACGCATGGGCGCAATCAAAATTTATAGTAAATTTAGACAAAAACGGACGAATATGGTTGCTGAAAACCAAGGTGAAAGTATTGTAAAAATTAAGTGATAATAAAAGTTTTAAGGCGGAAATACTTGTAAATTGCGGCAAACTGTGCTAAAATTGGTTTAATGTTTCCTAATTATATAAAAGGAGTTGTATTTTGAGCAAAAAAGGAAGAATTATAATGGGCGCAATACTTGTTGCGCTTGTGGCTGCGGTAATCGTTATTTGGGCGACCAGCAGCCTGATGGGCGGGGCACAGCAGATTTCCCGTACCGAATTCGAAAGATACGTTGAAAATGCACAATATTATACCTTAAACGAAAAGGGCGAAAGAGTTCCGCACGTCGTTGACGGTAAAATAGTCAGCACCGTAAAGTATGACGAAAACGGTAAACCCGACGCAAACGGAAGCTATGCCGAACTTAGCGACGGTTACCGCGTAAATGAAAAGAATGAAATCGTGCGCGACGTGACCGACGCAAACGGTAAAACTACCGAGGTGGCGCTTAAGGTAATTTGGAGAGTTAAAACCGACGCATATCAATACACGGGCGCGGACGCGAGCGGGCGCGACAGATATTATTGCTTTGGACCTTCGGCATACGGCGTTGAGAGCTGGGATTCCGAAACGTTTAAAACCTGGCAAGGCTACGGCGTTGTGCTCGAGCACGGCAACCCCAATGCGGGGAGCTGGGTTTCGACCGTATTTTCCGTTTTGATGATTGTTGCCGTCGGCGTAGTGTTCTTCCTTATAATCCGCTCGTCGATGGGCGGTTCGGGCAAGATTATGAGCTTTGCCAAAACCAAGGCGAGGGTTTCAACCAACATCAAGGTGCGCTTTGACGACGTTGCGGGCGCAGAGGAAGAAAAGGTGGAGCTTGCCGAGGTTGTAGAGTTTTTGCGCCACCCCAAAAAGTTCTCTGATTTAGGGGCGCGTATTCCCAAGGGCGTGCTGCTTGTTGGCCCTCCGGGAACTGGTAAAACCTTGTTTGCAAAGGCTGTTGCCGGCGAAGCGGGCGTGCCGTTCTTCTCGGTTTCGGGCTCGGACTTCGTAGAAATGTACGTGGGCGTGGGCGCTTCGCGCGTGCGCGACCTATTTGATATGGCTAAGAAAAACCAGCCCTGCATCATATTCATTGACGAAATCGATGCGGTCGGCAGACACCGCGGCGCTGGGCTTGGCGGCGGCAACGACGAAAGAGAGCAGACCTTAAACCAGATTTTAGTCCAGATGGACGGCTTTGAGAGCAACGAGGGCGTAATCGTTATGGCGGCGACCAACCGCGCCGACATTCTCGACCCCGCGCTCATGCGTCCGGGACGTTTTGACAGACAAATATTTGTAAACCTTCCCGACGTTAAGGGCAGGGAGCAGATATTAAAGGTTCACGCGCGCAATAAACCCATTGCAACCGACGTAAACTTTAAAACGGTTGCGAGAATTACCGCGGGCTTTTCGGGTGCAGACCTTGCAAACCTTTTGAACGAGGCGGCAATCCTTGCTGCGCGCGCGGATAAAAAGTTTATTGGTAACTTAGAGCTTTACGAAGGCGTGAATAAGGTTTTGATGGGCCCGCAGAAGAAGAGCCGCGTAGTAACCGAAAGCGACAAGAGAATAACCGCTTATCACGAGGCGGGTCACGCGATTATTGCAAAGCTTTGCCCCGAATGCGACCCCGTGCAGGAGGTTTCGATTATTCCCCGCGGCAACGCGGCGGGCTATACCATGACGCGCCCCGATAACGACGACGCGCACATGACCAAAAACAAGATTTTGGACTTTATTTGCATGGCGCTTGGCGGCAGGGTTGCCGAAGAGCTTGTAATTAAGGACATCACCACGGGGGCTTCCAACGATTTGGAACGCGTAACCGAAATGGCTAAACGCATGGTGACCGAGTGGGGTATGAGTGAAAAGCTGGGGCTTGTGACTTACGGCAGCAACTCGCAGACCGTGTTCCTCGGCAAGGACATGGAAACGCACAACGCATATTCCGACGACACCGCAAAGGCTATCGATGACGAAATGCACGCTATTATCGAGGCTGCACACGCCCGCGCGAAAAAGCTTTTGACCGAAAACAGAAGCGTGCTCGACAACATGGCAAGAATTTTAATTGAACGCGAAACCATTTACACCGAAGAGGTGGATATGCTTATGGAAGGCAAGAGCTATACGGAAGTGTTAAAGTTCATGGACGAACAGGATAAAAAGCACTCCGACAATCCTTTTAAAAAGTTCGAAGCGGATAAACCCGCGGAAAGCGGCGAGCCTTCGGCTGAAGTAACCGCAACCGACGCGGCAAGCGGTAAAACCGCCGAAAAGGCGGAGGAAGAGCCTTTAAAAGCCGCCAAAGAACCCAAGGAAACCGAAAATGTTTCCCGTGAAACCAAACCCGACAATAAGGAATAATAAGGCGATTTAGCCGCCGCGCAACGCGCGGCGGCAATAACGCTTTTTCACAAGACGAGAGATTATGGGAAAAATTATTTCATTCACAAACAAAAAGGGCGGCGTGGGCAAAACCACCACCGCAATCAACATGGCGGCTTACTGCGCAGACCTCGGCAAACGGGTTCTGCTTGTCGATATCGACTCGCAGGGGAACGCCACAACGGGACTGGGCTTTTCGAAAAGCGCGTTGAAAAAGTCGGTTTATAACGTTCTTATCGAGGACGACACCGTCGCAAACAACGTGCTGCCCACGCAGGTTAAGCTTTTGGACGTGCTGCCCGCCAACGTGGATTTGACGGGGGCGGAGGTTGACCTCGTTTACAAGCGCAACCGCGAGCATATTTTAAAGAACGCGCTCGACGCGGTGCGCAGCGATTACGATTACATATTTATAGACTGCCCGCCGTCGCTCGGTTTGCTTACGATAAACGCGTGGGTTGCGTCCGATTCGATTATCATTCCCATGCAGGCGGAATATTATGCGCTCGAAGGCGTAAGCCAGCTTATGAACACCATTGCAATGGTGCGCCGCGACTTAAACCCGCGTTTGCAAATCGAGGGCGTGGTAATCACCATGTACGACGGCAGGGCTTTGATTGCAAAGCAGATAACCGCCGAAATTAAAAAATTCTTTAAAAGTAAGCTTTACGAAATTATCGTGCCCCGCAATGTGCGCCTTGCCGAAGCGCCCAGCCACGGCGTGCCGGTTATGCTTTACGACCCGAAATGCGTAGGCGCAAGGGCTTATAAGGCGCTTGCCGAGGAGTTTTTATCGCGGCAATGACGAAGGAAGAGCTTTTAAGCGTTTTAAAAGGGTTTAACGACGTTGTGCTCGAAGCCGGAAAGGGCGAAATGGAAATTGAGCCGCAGATGAGCATAGTCATGAAAAGGGACGGCAGCGATTACCGCATTAAGCTGAGCGGCTGCGCGGTTAAATACTGCGGCAAGACCAAAACCGTTAAGCCCGAAAAGCTTTTGAAATTTATTGAAAAGCACGGCGCGGCTGAGGGAAACTCCGTAAAGCTCATCGGGATAGGTTCCGAAAGGAAAAGCTTTGAAAAATACCTTGCCGACGTTGACTTTTCGAAAATCGACATGGGCGGGCTGCTGGATAAGTACGGCGATATTGCAAACACGTTTTCGCTGAGCTGCCCCTACGACGGCTGCGGCGGCGAAACTTATTATTTAAGCGAAGAGCTTGCCGAAATTGCAAAAAACGAAATAACCGTTTGGAGCCGTGAAACCGCAAAAAAGCAGGTTGAAAAATTAAGCGGGTTGCCGCCCTTTGAAAAGCTTTATAAAGAAATTAAAGAGGAATACCTCGCTTTATACGGTGAAAAGGAAGAGTTCGCCCGCAAACACGGCGGAAATATATTTTTTTGCGACGAGTTTGCAAACGGCAACGCGAAATATAAAACGCCGCCCGAGCTGTGGCACGTTTACCACAACGTAGAGTTTGCCGCCATGTGCGTGCGGGAGCTTGAAAAAAGGAAAAGCTACGAAAAAACGCGCGATTTGTGCGCGGAGCTTAAAGCCGACGGGGCGGACGGGGGTTTAATACAAAACCTCAACGATATAAAAGTTTCTTACCTCAACCATTGCACTGTGGGCGGCTGTCTTTCAAAAACGTTTTATTTCACGTTGAACGACGACACTAAAAAGTGGCTTTTGCGGCATAAGGACGATTACGACTTTACAACTTTACAGGACTTGGCGTTTTATAACGGCGACGACATACTATTTTCTTCGTGCACGCACGAGGGATTTCATACCGATTTAACTAAAAAGGGAGAAGACAAGTGAAAAATATGGACAGAGGATTAGGCAAAGGCTTAGGCGAACTTATGGAGGACACCGAGGCGGCTTACGAGCAGGCTTTCGGCAAAAGGAGCGCGTTCGGGTATACCGAAGAGGAGCGGAAAAACGCGGAGGAAATGCCGCTTTCGAAAATTTCCGCCAACCCCAACCAGCCGCGAAAGAACTTTGACGAGCAGGCTTTAAAAGAGCTTGCCGACTCCATTCAAAAGCACGGCGTAATCATGCCGATAGTCGTAAACGACAACGGCGACGGCACTTATATGATTATCGCGGGCGAACGCCGTTTCCGCGCGTGCAAGCTTGCGGGCAGGCACACCATTCCCGTAGTAATAAGAAAGTATTCGGCAAGGGAAATAAAGGAAATTTCCTTAATCGAAAACCTTCAGCGCGAGGACTTGAACCCCATCGAAGCCGCAACGGCAATGAAGCAGCTTATGGTCGATTATAAGCTTACGCAGGACGAGCTTGCGGAAAGAATAGGCAAATCCCGCCCCGCGGTGGCAAATACTTTAAGGCTTTTGAACCTGTGCCCCGAGGTAATGATGCTCGTCGCCGAAGGCAAGCTTTCGGCAGGGCACGCAAGAACGATTGTGCCCCTCCCCGCCGAATATCAGGTGCAGTTTGCAAACGACGCGGTGCGCAGTCAGGTTTCGGTGCGCGAGCTTGAAAAAAAGGTGCGCGCCTATAATATCCCGCCCGAAGTTTTGGAAGAGCGCAAACAAAAAAAGCGTGCGCTTGCCTCGATAGAGCTTAAACAGCTTGTCGAAAGAATGCGCTTTACCTTCCGCACAAAGGTTTCGCTTATCGGAACCGAAAAGAAGGGGCGCATCTACATAGACTATTATTCGCGCGACGATTTGGACAGAATTTCCGAAATTTTAGACATAATCGACAAGCAGTAAAAATAACTGCGCAACCGCCATTTTGTCATTCTGAACGAAGTGAAGAATCTTTTAAAGATGTTTCGCAAAGCTCAACATGACAAAGGGTAAAGTCGTTCTCAATGAAGATAAGAATAATTTGCGGTAATTACGCAAAAAACCCCGCGGAGTGAAAACCACTCCGCGGGGTTTAATTTAACTTAATAATCGGTTAAACCCAGCAAATAATCGCAGCTAACGTCAAAAATTTTAGCAATCTGCGTAACGGTTTGCAGGGTGGGCTCACGATTTCCATATTCGTACCGCGCGTAAGACGATTGTTTAATTTTTAACCGTTCGGCAATTTGTTGTTGCGTCATTTTTGCTTCAAGCCGAAGCTCTTTTAATCTCTCAGAAAAAACTAACATAATTTATTTACTCCGTTGTCATTTTACCACTACGGCTTGCAATTTATAACGTTTACAGCAAATTGCTGTTAAAATAAAATTTAAGCGGCGCGGGCTTTTAGTCCGCGCCGCTCTTTAAAATTATAAATTGTCGTTAGATGTTTCACTTCGTTCAACATGACAAAGGGTAATGTCATTCTGAACGGAGTGAAGAATCTTTTATAGATGTTTCGCTTCGCTTTGCGACCACTTGGTAATGTGAAACAAAGTGTAGCGACACGCAAACCATCGCGCTTCGCGCTCGGGCAACATGACAAGGGGGTGCTTCCGAAACGGTATCGCTGCAATTTCAGTTGTTTTTAAGCAGCGTTAAAAGGGCAAGGCGCTTTTCCAAGGACAACGTGCGGTAAAGCTCCAAAAGCTCGCCCTCGTCCTCGGTTACGGTTTGCGCCTCTTCGTTTTGTGCAAAAAATTGTGCCAATGTAATGCCGAAAGCGTTGCAAATCATTTCCAAAATTTCTATTTTCGGCGGGGTTGCCCGCGAATATATTGCCGACAGAGTAGAATAAGTCAACATTGCCTCTTCGGCAAGCTTATATTTTGTCCAGCCCCGCCGGTTTCGCAAATCTTCAATTCTTTCAATAACGTTCATGCAAGTATTTTATTATATTTTTACGATAATTTTATAACGCAAACATGTTGACAGTATTATATAAACGTGTTATAGTTATTACGCAAATACATAATATTTTACGGAGAAAAAGCATGAAAAAATTATTGAAAGTATTGCTGCCTTTAATGCTTGCCACGCTTTTTTGCGCGGCGTTTGCCGCGTGCGGAAACCCTGCGGGCGAGGGGGACAGCGGTTCGGTTTTGGGCGTTTACAATACGCAACAAATGGTGTTTGCCGACGAAGAAAACCCCGAGGAAGAAACGGTAATAAACGTTGGCGACGCAATTTACGGCGGCAGTATTCTTTATGCGGATACCTGGGTGCTTGAATTGAAAGCCGAAAACAAATTTGCGTTAAGCGTGCACAATCATTCGGAAAGCGCGCCCGACGGCGAAGATTTCGGAACTTACGAAATAGACGGCGAGGCTATAAAGCTGACTTGTGAAAACGAAAACAGAAACGGCTTTATTTATAACGGAATTATATCGGGCGGAACGGTAAAAATTTTTGTAGCGGGCACGCCGATTTATTACGTGCTGGCAAAATAATATAAATAAAATTTTAGCGGCGCGGGCTGAATTGCCCGCGCCGCTTATTTTTAAAACCTTTTACTTAAAAACCTCTTCGATTACGCCGCCGCCGAGGCAACGCGTTTCGTCGTAAAACACGGCGTATTGCCCCTCGGTCACCGCCCGCTGCGGCTCGGCAAACTCAACCAAAGCCCCGCCGCCGTTTACGGTTACCTTAACTGCTTGCTCGGGCTGACGATAGCGGAATTTAGCCGTGCAAAGCTGCTCCTTTTGCGGTTCGAAGTTTATAAAATTCAGCCCCGAAACTCTGCACGCCTTCGAATAGAGGGGGCTTTCGTCGCCGTGCGAAACGTATAAAACGTTCTCGTTCAAGTCCTTTTTCACGACGAACCACCTGCCGTCCTCGCCGCGCCGCCCGCCAAGGTCAAGCCCCTTGCGCTGCCCCAAGGTGTAGTACATCAGCCCGATGTGCTCACCGACGGTTTCGCCTTCAAGCGTCTTTATTTTTCCCGCCTGCGCCGGCAGATAGTTTTGCAAAAATTTGCGGAAGTTCCGCTCGCCGATAAAGCAAATTCCCGTCGAATCCTTCTTTTCAGCCGTCGCAAGCCCGTTTTTTTCGGCAATTTCCCTGACCTCGCTCTTTTGCATGCCCGCAAGGGGGAAGAGCACGTTTTTAAGCTGCGCCTCGCGCACCTGATTTAAAAAATAGGTCTGGTCTTTGCCCGCGTCCGCCGCCTTTAAAAGGCTGTGCCGCCCGTTTTCGTGCGCAATTCCGCAGTAGTGCCCCGTCGCGATAAAATCCGCGCCCATTGTCAGCGCGTATTCGCGGAAGGGGCCGAACTTAATTTCGCGGTTGCACAAAACGTCGGGGTTGGGCGTGCGCCCCGCCTTGTATTCTTCAAGAAAGTGCGCAAACACCCTTTCGCGGTAGTGCGCCGCAAAATTAACGCTGTAATAGGGCATGCCAAGGCGGGCGCAAACCCGCCGCACGTCGGCAAAATCCTCTTCCGAGGTGCACGCGCCGCCCGCGTCCGTTTCTTCCCAGTTATACATATAAAGCCCTATTACGTTAAAGCCCTGCTCTTTTAAAAGGTATGCCGCCACGGACGAATCGACGCCGCCGCTCATGCCCACAACCACCGTATATTTCATCAATACCTTAAACCGCGCATATTTCGCATTTTATTTTTCCGCAATCAATTATAACACGGCAAAATAGTATTTGCAAATATTTTAAAACGTGCTATAATAGCCTTACATGTTGTTAAAAAACGCACCCGTAGCTCAGCTGGATAGAGCAATAGCCTCCGACGCTATGTGCCGATGGTTCGAATCCATTCGGGTGCACCATAAAAAGCCGCTCCAAAGGGGCGGCTTTTTTGTTGCCGTTGCGGTGCGGCAGAAAATTTTATTTAATATAAAATATGATATTGCAATTTTGAAAACCTCATGATATAATAATCAAGGTTACGCGCACGCGCGCGTGACATAAACAAAATACAGGAGTATTTACAAATGAAGCTCGTTTACGGCGTAAAAGACAGACCCAAACCCGCCCGCCTCGTGCTGTTCTCATTGCAGCAGCTCTTGGCAATCCTTGCGGCAACCATTGCGGTGCCCATGATAATCGGCAACGGCATGCAGCCTTCCGCGGCGCTGTTCGGCGCGGGCGTCGGCACAATCGTTTACCTTCTTTTAACAAGATTTAAAAGCCCCGTGTTCCTTGGCAGCTCGTTCGCGTTCTTAGGTTCAATGGGTGCGGCGTTCGCGGGCGGCGTTTCAATGTCGCTCGGCTATCTCGGCTTAATAATCGGCGCCGTGTTCGCGGGCTTGGTTTACGTGGTTATCGCGGTAATCGTAAAATTCGCGGGAACAAAATGGATAGATAAAATCATGCCCGCCGTGGTAATCGGTCCCACCGTCGCAATAATTGGTTTGTCCCTCGCGGGCAACGCCGTGGGCGATTTAACGTCGGGCAGCGCAACTTATCCCATAACCAACTGGTTCGTAGATTTCGAAAACGCAGTAAACAGCATACCCGTGCTCGGTTCCGAAGCGGGCACCGCGGCTTACTGTTCGCCGTTCATCGCTCTTTTGTGCGGACTTGTAACCTTGGCTGTTACCATAGTCTGCTCGGTATACGGCAAAAAGATGCTCAAAATGATTCCCTTCATAATCGGCATACTTTCGGGCTACGTCCTCGCCGCAATCTTTACGGGCTTCAGCTATATCGAGGGCGCCGAGTGCCTCAGGGTTATCGACTTCACGCCGTTCACAACTCTCGGCAATGCCGAAGCATGGTACCCCAACTTCGCTTTTCTTACCGCGTTCAACGTGTACGGAGGCGGCTACGTTGCGGGTGAAGCAGGCACAATCGGCGCGTATATCGGCACGATAGCGGTCGCTTATATCCCCGTCGCGTTCGTTGTGTTCGCCGAGCATATCGCCGACCACAAAAACATCTCTTCGATTATAGAAACCGACCTTTTGAAAGACCCCGGACTTCACCGCACGCTCCTCGGCGACGGCATAGGTTCAATCGTGGGCGCAGTCTTCGGCGGCTGCCCCAACACCACCTACGGCGAATCCGTCGGCTGCGTGGCAATTTCGGGCAACGCTTCCGTAATCACCATTTTAGTAACCGCGGGCATGGCGATAATCAGCGCCTTCCTCGCGCCCTTCACGCTTTTCCTTGCAAGCATTCCCAAGTGCGTAATGGGCGGCGTGTGCATCGCGCTTTACGGCTTCATTGCGGTATCCGGTCTTAAAATGATACAAAACGTAGACCTCAACGACAACCGCAACCTCTTCACCGTTTCGGTGGTATTAATCGCGGGCGTCGGCGGCTTGGTTCTCAAAATCGGCCCCGTAACAATCACGGCGGTAGCCTGCGCGCTTATCCTCGGCATCTTAACCAACCTGCTCGTTAATATCAACGGCAAGAAAAAGGACGGCAACGAACAGCTTGCAATAGAGGAAGTGGCCCCCGCAGCCGAGGACGCACTCCAACCCGCAGCCAAAGAAGAACCCGCCGCGGATACGGTTACGCAAGATAAAGCGGAGGAAAATTAAATGAAAAAGTACGAAAACGTTTTCGTGTTCGACCACCCGCTCATAAAGCACAAAATCGCAATTCTGCGCGACAAAAAGACGGGCATGAAGGAATTCCGCGAGCTAATCGAGGAAATCACCACGATTATGACCTATGAAAGCACCCGCGACATAAAGCTTGAAAAGGTAACCGTGGAAACCCCGCTCGAAAAAACCGAGCAGTATAAGGTTCCCGAAGAAAGCGTTGCAATCGTTCCCATTCTCCGCGCGGGCTTGGGCATGGTAAACGGCGTGCACAAGGTTTTCCCCACCGCAAGGGTAGGGCACATAGGCATGTACCGCAACGAGGAAACGTTGGAGCCTTGCGAATACTACTGCAAGCTCCCCGAAGGAATCGACAAAAAGACGGTTTTCCTCGTAGACCCCATGCTCGCAACGGGCGGTTCTGCGTGCGACGCGCTCGACGCGTTAAAAAAGCGCGGCTGCAAAAACGTTAAGTTCATGGCGATAATCGGCGTTCCCGAGGGCGTTTCAAAGGTGGCGGAAGCCCACCCCGACGTGCAGATTTACGTTTCCACGCTCGACAGGCAGCTCAACGAAAACGGTTACATTCTCCCCGGCTTGGGCGACGCGGGCGACAGACTTTTCGGCACAAAATAACCGCCGCTTTGTCATCTCACCTTGTTATCAAACAAATACTGCGGCGGACGGCTGAAAACCGTCCGCCGCTTTGCAAAACCAAAGAGGTAAAAAAATGCGCTACACAAACCCCGTAATTTTTTCCGACTACTCCGACCCCGACGTAATCCGCGTCGGCGAAGACTTTTTCATGGTCGCGTCCAGCTTCAACTTCGTGCCGGGCGTGCCCGTCCTGCACTCCAAAAACTTGGTTGAGTGGGAGCTAATCAACTACGTTCTGCCGAAAATCCCGTTCGAGGGGTACGAAAAGGTGAACCACGGCAACGGCGCGTGGGCGCCCTCGCTTAGGTATCACGGCGGCAAATTCTATTGCCTTATTCCCTTCCCCGACGAAGGAATTTTCGTTTCCGAAACGCAGGATATTTACGGCGAATGGTCGCCAATCCGCCCGCTGCTTTCAGGCAAAGGCTTTATAGACCCTTGCCCCATTTGGGAAGATAACCGCTGCTTCGTCGCGTTCGCGTTTGCAAAAAGCCGCGCGGGCTTCAATTCCAAAATAGCTCTCTTCGAAACGGACGAAAATTTGCAAACTCCCGCAAAAAAATACGATATAATTTACTTTAACCCCGACATATCCCCCGTTATCGAAGGGCCAAAGCTTTATAAGCGCGGCAAATATTTTTATATCTTGGCCCCCGCTGGCGGCGTAAAAACGGGCTGGCAGGTTGCATTGCGCTCCAAAAAATTAAAGGGGGATTACGAAACGAAAATCGTCCTCGTGCAAGGCTCAACCACGGTCAACGGCCCTCATCAGGGCGCTTTGGTCGACTTGGACGACGGCGGCGAAAGGTGGGTTTTTCTTCACTTTCAGGACTTGGGCGCTTACGGCAGAGTCGTGCACTTACAGCCCGCAAAATGGGTTGACGGCTGGGTGATTTTGGGCGAAGAAACGTATGATAACATGGCGGGCAACCCCGCAAAGGGCGGCGAATATCCCGTAAATATCAAAACCGACTACAAGCTTGTTCAAACCGACGAATTCGACGGCAAAACCCTTTCCCCCATATGGCAAACGCCCGCAAACCGTAAAGCGGAGTGGTGCGAAATGAAGGGCGGAATGAAGTTAAACTGCGCATATTACGGGGGTAAATCAATAGCAAACGCGCCCCAGCTCTTTTTGCAAAAGGTACTTTACGAAAATTTTTCAATAAAAACCAAGTGCAAACTGAGCTTAAAGGAAGACGGCGACGAGGCGGGCTTTATCGTGTTCGGCAAGGAATACGGCTACGTCTGCGTGGTGCGCTCAAACGGTCAAAACTATCTTGAAATAAGAAAAGGCTCCATAGGCGGCGGCGAGGACGAAACGCTCTGCCGCAGCCAGCCCTACGACGACAATTACGTCACCTTCCAGATGTCCGCCCGCCGCGTTTCACCCGATACGTTTTTATATAAGTTCACCTTCGGCGGCAGCGCGTTCACACACAAATTTTACGCAACCCCCGCCGTGTGGACGGGCGCAAGGGTCGGCGTCTACGCCCGTTCCTCCGCGCAAAGCGACGGCTTTGCCACCTTTAAATTTTTCCGCTGCACGGAAAACAAATCCGCCCTTTTGTCATTCTGAGGCTTGCCGGATAATCCCATAGATGTTTCGTTGCACTCAACACGACAAATTAATTGTCATTCTGAGCGAAGCGAAGAACCCCCTTAATTGTCATTCTGAGCGAAGCGAAGAACCCCCCTCAACCCCGTGCCTTTGAAAAAACGCGCGGCAAACTTGTTAAAAATTTACTAAAAATGTTATTTGCTTTCGCTTGCTTTTGGCTGTGTAAAGTAGTATCATAAATTCGTGCCGCAACAAAGCTTTATGCGGCAAAAACCCGAAAGCGGGTTTAAATAAGGGGAAAAATGAAAAAATTCAAAAAATGTTCCGCGGTTGCGGCAGCGGCGGCGATTCTCACCATGGGCGTCGCGGCGGGCTGCGCGCACTCGCACGACTTCAAGGGCTGGGATTTTAACCAATCCCAACATTGGCACGTCTGTTCCGCCGACGGCGAAATCGACCAAAACTCTTACGCGCAACACGATTTAACCGGTTCAAGCACGTGCGTCTGCGGCTATAACCCCGCAACCTACGTCCCCGGCGAAAGCGGCGGCAATCAGGGCGGCAACGGAAACGGCGGCACGGGCAGCGGCGAATTTACTCCGCCCGCAGGCGGCGAAATAACCAACAACCCCGTCGCGGGCGCGGTTAAAATAACCAAAGCCGAGGGCGATTTAGAGGCGGCTTACGTCGAATGGGAAAAGCTTTCGGGCGCAACCTGGTACAACGTTTACTGCAAGGGCGAAAGCGGCGGTTTCGTCAAGCTCGACGCGCCCCTCGTCCGCGAATATAAAAATAATTTCCGCGCCGACGCGGTCGGCTTAAAGGCGGGCAAATACACGCTTAAAGTAGTTCCCGTTCAGGGCGCTGAGGAAAAGGAAAACTTCGCATCCACCGCAACCATGACGGTTTCGGCGCACTCCCGCGAGGGCTACGCCTTTGCGGACGGCAACGTTCCGGGGGCTTACAATGCTGACGGCACGCTTAAAAGCGGCGCGCAGGTCGTTTACGTCACCGCCGCAACCGCAAAAACTGTTACTGCCACGGTAAACGGCGCTTCCGTTACGGGCTTCCAGTCTATTCTGGATGCAAGAAAGAAATCGGACGAACCGCTTTGCTTCCGCATAGTCGGCACGGTCAATTTAAGCGACCTCGACCATATTTCAAGCAGCGCCGAAGGCATACAGGTAAAGGGCGCGGGCACGGTTGGGCAAGGAAAGGCAACCTCTAACATAACTATCGAAGGCGTAGGCAGCGACGGCACGGTAAACGGTTTCGGCTTTTTAATCCGTAACTGCAAAAACGTCGAGCTGAGAAATTTCGGTATAATTAATTTTATGGACGACGGCGTTTCGGTCGATACGGGCAACAGTCACCTTTGGATGCACAATCTCGACATATTTTACGGCAACGCCGGCGGCGACAAAGACCAAGCTAAGGGCGACGGCTCGCTGGATATCAAAAAATCGACTTATTGCACGGTTTCGTACAACCACTTCTGGGACAGCGGAAAGTGTTGTCTTTTGGATGCGAGCGCAGCAAGCAGCGGCGGCAGCGACTATATAACTTATCACCATAACTGGTTCGACCATTCGGACAGCCGCCACGCCAGAGTGCGCAATTCCACCCATACCCACATTTACAACAATTATTTCGACGGCAACTCCAAGTACGGGGTAGGCGCCGCCGTAGGGGCTGCCGTATTCGTGGAAAACAATTATTTCCGCTCCACGGCGACGATGATGCCTATGCTTATAGGTATGCAAGCGCACGACATTAAAAGCGACGGCGGAAGTATTTTGTCGAAAGAAGTCGGCGGAATGATAAAGGCGTTCGGCAACAAATACGACTGCCCGCAAAGCAAGCTTGCGCTTATCGAAAGAACCAAAGACAGCCCCGCTTCGTTTACCGACTTCGATTGCTATACTGCTGCAACGAGGGACGAACAAATTCCCTCGTCAGTAACCACTAAGGGCGGTAAGACCTACAACAATTTCGACACCGCTTCCGATTTTTATAAATATGAAGTCGACACGGCGGAAGTCGCAAAAACCAAGGTCATGCTCTACGCGGGCAGAATAGGCGGCGGCGACCTTAAATGGACTTTCGACAACGCAACCGAGGACGCGAACTACGCCGTTATCGCCGCGCTTAAAGCCGCGGTCACCAATTACAAAACCTCGCTTGTAAAGGTGGGTTCATAAATTAAATTTCGGCCGCGGCGCGATAAATTCGCGCCGCGGCAATTTGCATTTATTGCGGACGTTATTCCGCCGTCACCCCCTTGTCATTCTGAGCGTAGCCGAAGAAGCTTTTTTTGCAAAAAACCGCGAAAAATTGCTGATTTTTCGCGGCGGCAATGTCCGGAAATTACATAAAAAGGACGGATTTTTCCATAGACTTACTGCTATTTATTATATATAATGTAGTCGTACGCATATAAACAACAATGTTAAGGAGAATTAAAATGAATATAAAGGAAAAAATCGACGCGCTCGTAAACGACCTTGAAAACGTGGGAATAGTGCCCGTAATCAAGCTCGACAACGTAAACGACGCCGAAAAACTCGCAAAAGCGCTCCGCGACGGCGGAATTAACTGCGCAGAAGTCACTTTCCGCGCAAAGGGCGCCGACGAAGTTATCCGCCGCATGACAAAGGCTTATCCAGATATGCTTGTCGGCGCGGGCACGGTTTTAACGTGCGAACAGGTGGACGCGGCTGTCAAAGCGGGCGCAAAATTCTGCGTTGCCCCCGGCTTAAACCCCAAAGTGGTAAAGCATTGCCTTGAAAAGGGCGTGCCGTTCGCCCCCGGACTTTCTTCGGCAAGCGAAATCGAGCAGGCGTTGGAGCTCGGTCTTGATTTTGCAAAATTCTTCCCCGCGGAACAGGCGGGCGGGCTTTCTTATATAAAAGCCGTTTGCGGACCTTATACAACAATGCGCTTCATGCCCACGGGCGGCGTCACGGCGGACAACTTAAACGGTTACCTCGCCTATAAAAAAATCGTGTGCTGCGGCGGCAGCTGGATAGTTCCCCCCGCGCTCTTAAACGCGGGCGACTGGGCGGGCATAACAAAGCTCTGCCGCGAGGCAATCGATAAAATGCTCGGCTTCGAAATGGTTCACGTCGGGCTTAACTGCGCAAACCCCGAAGAGGCGGAAGAGGTTGCCGACGGGTTCGAAAAGGCCTTCGGCTTCACCAAAAAGGTGGGCAACAGCTCGGTGTTTGCCTCCACTTATATGGAAATGATGAAAAAGCCCTTTAAGGGCACGCACGGGCATATCGCAATTGCCACAAACAGCGTTAAACGCGCCATATACCAGCTTCAACTGCGCGGCTTCGAGGCTGACGAAAGCTCGTTTAAGTACAATGCGGAAGGCGTTTTGAACGTGGCGTATTTAAAGCCGGAGTTCGGCGGCTTCGCCGTGCACTTAGTGCTTAAAAAATAACGGCTTGGTTTATAAGCGCGCAATATTCGCTATGTCATGTTGAACGAAGTGAAACATCTCATAAGATTCTTCGTTGCACTCAGAATGACAAGAGGGCAGAATGACATTAACCGTCGCATATTCGGCGTCTAAATTTAAAAATAATATAAATTTTTATATATTAAGGAGAACATAAAAATGAAAAAAATCGTAACCATGGGCGAAATTATGCTTCGTCTTTCCACCCCCAACAACGAAAAGTTTATTCAGGCTGACGAGTTCGACATCAACTACGGCGGCGGCGAGGCAAACGTAGCCGTTTCGTGCGCGAACTACGGGCACAAGGCTGAATTCGTAACCGCGGTTCCCGATAACGAAATCGGCGAGTGCGCTGTTGCCGCTCTTAAAAAGTACGGCGTTGAAACCTGCCACGTTGCAAAGTGCGGCGAAAGACTTGGCATTTATTACCTTGAAACGGGCGCGTCGATAAGACCTTCCAAAGTCGTTTACGACAGAGCGCACTCTTCCATAACCACCGCAACGGCAAAGGATTTCGACTTTGACGCAATCTTCAAGGACGCGGACTGGTTCCACTTCACTGGTATCACCCCCGCAGTTTCCGACAGCGCGGCAGTACTCACCGAAGAGGCTTTAAAGGCTGCTAAAAAGCACGGCGTAACCGTTTCCGTCGACTTAAACTTCCGCAAAAAGCTGTGGTCGAGCGAAAAGGCTAAAAAGGTTATGACCAACCTTATGAAATACGTTGACGTGTGCATCGGCAACGAAGAGGACGCCGACCTCGTTCTCGGCTACAAGCCCGGCAAAACGGACGTAACCAGCGGCGATTTGGAGCTTGAAGGCTACAAGGATATCTTCCGCAGAATGGTTAAGGATTTGGGCTTTAAATATTGCATTTCTTCCCTCCGCGTAAGCCGCTCCGCGTCTGACAACGGCTGGTCGGCTTGCATTTACGACGGCAAAACGGGCGAATTCTATCACTCCAAAACCTATAACCTGCACCCCATCGTAGACCGCGTAGGCGGCGGCGACAGCTTTGCGGGCGGCGTAATAACCGGCTTTTTAGACGGCAAAGACTTTAAGCAGGCTCTCGAATTCGGCGTAGCAGCGTCCGCGTTAAAGCACACTATCCCCGGCGACTTCAACCTTGTTACCAGAAAGGAAGTTGAAGCTTTGGCGGGCGGCGACGGCAGCGGCAGAGTTCAAAGATAAAACGGCGTAAAGTTGAATTTTATTTGACTGTGAGCTAACGTCATTCTGAACGTAGTGAAGAATCCCATAAGATACTTCGCTTACGCTCAGTATGACATGGCGGAGCCGATAAGTATGACATAGAGAGGGAGCTGCTTCTCTGCGTTTGGAAAATCAATGTTGGAGGCGTCAATGCAAATAGCTTTCCGTACGCACGATTTGGGCGTTAAAGGGCTTGAAAACGCCGTTCAAAAATGCGTTAGCTGCGGCATATCCGCGGTGCAACTTGTTGCTTATAAGTTTTTGGACGACGTAAAATACGTCCCCGACGGGCTCACGAAGGAGCGCGCCGAAGAAATAGGCAAGGCTTTAAAAGCGGCGGGAATTTCCGTTCCATTAATCGGCGCGTACTTCAATCCCGTACATTCAAATAAGGAAAAAGTGGCAAACTGCAAGGCGGTTTTTAAGGACTATTTAAAATATTCCGCTCTTTTAGGCTGCAACATAGTCGGCTCTGAAACGGGAAGCTTTAACGACGACAAGTGGACTTATAACCCCTTAAACCGCACCGAGGATGCGCTCAACACAGTTATTAAAACCTTTAAAGAACTTGCCCTTTATGCAAAGGAAGTCGGGGCATATATAGGCATGGAAGGCGCGGCGGGGCACGTTTGCTGGAACGTTGCCGCCTTAAAGCGCGCCGTCGACGGAGTTGGCGAGGACAACGTAAAGGTCATCTTCGACGTTTACAACTACCTTGACGCTCGAAACTATAAAAACTATCTTGAAATTTTAGACGAGGGCTTAAAGACCTTTGCAGGCAAAATTGCGGTGTTCCACGTGAAAGACTGCGTTTTTGAAGACGGTAAGCTTAAACAGGTTGCCCCCGGCAAGGGGATGTTTGACTTTAATAAAATTCTTGGCAAAATCAAGGCTTATGACAAAGACGCAACGCTCGTTTTGGAGGGCACTACCGGCGACGACATTTTGCCTTGCATCGGTTTTATACGGCAAGTATGGAATAAAGTATAGAATTTGTCATTCTGAGCGTAACGAAGAATCTCAAAGCATAAGACCCTTCGGCAATGCTCAGGGTGACAGTTAAAAGGAGTAAAAATGAAATTTGACATTCGCTATTCAAATCACCCCGACGATTCCAAAAATTACGACACAAAGGAACTTCGGAAAAAATATCTCATAAAAAAGCTCTTCGAGGAGGACGAAATTCTTCTCACCTATTCCCATCAGGACAGAATAATCGCGGGCGGCGCAATGCCCGTTAAAAAATCTCTTTCGTTGGGAACTTTTAAGGAGCTTGCAACCGCGTATTTCCTTGAAAGGAGGGAAATGGGCGTAATTAATATCGGCGGCGAGGGCGTAATTACCCTCGACGGCAAAAAATACGTTTTGGGGCACAAGCAGGGAATTTATATCGGCATGGGCACGAAGGAAGTGGAGTTTTCCTCTAAGGACGCTAAAAACCCCGCTAAATTTTACATTAATTCCTGTCCCGCGCACAAAACCTATCCCACGGTTAAAATAATTCAGCCCGTAGAGGGCAAACCCGCCCCCGCGGACGCAAAATATTGCGTTCAAAGGCATTTGGGCACCGCCGAGGGCATGAACAAGCGCACGATTAACCAATTCATAATAGGCGACGTGTGCGAAAGCTGCCAGCTTGCAATGGGCATGACCGAGCTTGCCGAAGGCAGCGGCTGGAACACTCTTCCCAGCCACACCCACGAAAGAAGAATGGAAGTTTATATGTACTTCGACCTTCCCGAAACGGAGGCGGTCATTCACCTTATGGGCACCCCGCGGGAAACGCGCCACATTTTTATGCACAACGAGCAGGCGGTTATCTCGCCCAGCTGGTCCATTCACACGGGCATAGGCACCCACAACTACACTTTCATTTGGGGTATGTGCGGGGAGAACCAGACTTACGACGATATGGACAACATTGCCACAAAAGATTTAAGATAAACTTCGCAATACTGCGTTGCGCTCCGCTTTTCTTCGGGTCATTTACGCCTTAGTAAACTCCCCTTGAAAATGCTCGCGCGCCTTGTCTTGCTCGTTTCTTTTAAATCTTAGAATAATCGAAATGTCGGGGTTAGCGTAATCGCTCCCGCAATTATAAATAAGGTTTGCCCGTAAGATTGCGGGCTGAGGGCGAGTAGCCCTATAAATCACGGCAAATCGCAGCCGCAGAATAGGCGAGATTTGCGTGAGAATAAATTAAAAGGGGAAAAAATTTAAATGGCAACACTTTTATTTAAGGACGTAAACAAGGTGTATCCCAACGGATACCACGCTGTGCACGACTTCAACATGGAAATCAAAGACGGCGAATTTATTTGCCTTGTCGGCGACTCCGGTTGCGGCAAGTCGACAACTCTGCGCATGATTGCGGGGCTTGAGGACATAACCGCGGGCGAATTTTACATCGACGGAAAGCTTGCAAACCAAATGTCGTCGAGGGAGAGAGGGATTGCGATGGTTTTCCAGTCCTACGCGCTTTACCCTCATTTAACCGTATACGAAAATCTTGCGTTCGGGCTTACGCTCGAAGGCATAGACGCGGACGTTATCGAAGAAAAGGTTCAGGCAACGGCTAAAATCCTCGGCTTAACCGATTATCTTGAAAGATTCCCCCGCGCTCTTTCGGGCGGACAATGCCAGCGCGTTGCGGTAGGTCGCGCGTTAATCAGAAAGGTCAACATCTTTTTAATGGACGAACCGCTTTCGAACCTCGACGCAAAGCAGCGCGTTACCATGCGTTCTGAAATCAAGCAAATTCACCGCTCGGTCGGCGCGACTACAATTTACGTAACCCACGACCAAACGGAGGCAATGACCATGTCCGACAGAATAGTGGTTATGAAGTCGGGCGGTTACGTTCAGCAGATAGGCACGCCTTACGAGCTGTATTTCTATCCGCAGAACCTGTTCGTCGCGGGCTTTATCGGCGAGCCGCCCATGAACTTTATTCGCGGCTGTGTTGAAAACGGCAAAATCGCGGCGTGCGGCATAAACGCGGATATTAAACCCATAGTAAAGGACGCGGCTGCGTGCGAGGGCAAAAAGGTTGTGTTTGCGTTCAGACCCGAGGCAATTAAGCTTGCGCACGAGGTTGACAAATCGCAAAAATATTACGAGGTAACCTCGAAGGTAGAGCTTACCGAGCTTTTGGGCGACACCGTCAACGTTTACGCGGTGGTAGGCTGCGGCGACGAAAAGGTGAACGTTATCTTAAAGGTCAACCCGCACTACACGCCGAAAATGGGCGAGGAGTTCAAATTCTTCATTCCCCAAAACGCGGCGTATCTCTTCGACGCGGAAACCGAACAGATTATCGAAAACGAAGTGGAAAGACACTAAGGCGGGGGATATCATGGAATTATTAAATAAAAGCTTACTTAAAAAACCCGTCCCTTCACGAAAAATCAAAATCATGCAGTTCGGCGAAGGCAACTTTTTGCGCGCCTTTGTCGAGTGGATTTTGCAGGACTTGAACGATAAAGGCGCAATCGACGCGGGCGTCGTCGTGGTTCAGCCCATGCCCTTTGGCAGGGTTAAAGAGCTTAAAGAACAGGACTGCCTTTACACGCTGCGTTTAGAGGGAATAGACGGCGGCAAAAAGGTTAAAAACAGCCGAATTATAGACGTAATAGGCGACGCTTTGAACCCGTTTGAAGAATACGAAAAGTATTTAAAATACGGCGAAAGCGAGGATTTGCAGGTTATTATTTCCAACACCACCGAGGCGGGCATTGCGGTTGACCCCGCGGACACAAACTTTTCGGTGTGCCCCAAAAGCTACCCCGGCAAGCTGCTGGCGCTGTTAAAAAGGCGTTACGACCACTTTAACGGCGACAAAACCAAGGGGCTTTGCATTATCCCGTGCGAGCTTATCGACGACAACGGCGACGAGCTTTACCGCTGCTTAACCGAGCTTGCGCACATAAACAAAATGGACGCGGCTTTTATCGAATGGCTGCAAAATTGCAATCACTTTACTTCCACGCTCGTGGACAGAATCGTGCCCGGTTACCCCAAAAACGAAATCGGGGATATTCAAAAGGAAACGGGATATATCGACAACAACGTGGTCAAGGGCGAAATTTTCCACCTTTGGGTTTTGAAGAAGGAACCTACGATACAAAGCGTTTTACCCGCGGATAGTACGGGGTTAAACGTAATTTTTGCCGACGACATTCACCCTTATAAGCAGAGAAAGGTTAAAATTTTGAACGGTTCGCACACGGCAATGGTGCCCATTGCGTACCTTGCGGGCATAGACACCGTCGGCGAGGCGGTAAGCGACCCCGTAATAGGCAAATTCGTGCGCGACTTCGTTTTTGAGGAGGTCAATCCCACGATAGCGCTCCCTCGGGACGAAATGACGGCGTTTGCGAACAGCGTAATCGAAAGGTATCAAAACCCCTTTATCCGCCACGAGCTGATGTCGATTGCGCTCAACTCCACCACGAAGTTCAAAACAAGGCTTTTGCCCACGCTGACAGACTATGTTAAAATCAAGGGCGAATTACCTAAGCACTTACTCTTTGCGTTTGCGGCGCTCGTTGAGTTCCACAAGGGCAAGAGGGGGCAAGAGGACATTAAGCTTGCCGACGACCCCGCATATCTTGCGCATTGGAAAAAGCTGTGGGCTGAATTCAAAGGCGATTATAAAAAGCTTGCAAAGGACGTTCTCGGCTGGAAGGAGGCGTGGGATTGCGACATGAACGCAATTCACCCCGAAATATGCGCCACTGTCGCAAAATATTTGCAGGCTATGGACACATGCGGAATGAAAAAAGCCGTGGATTGCTTCGTTGCGGGCGGCAAGGACTGTTGCGGCACATAATAAGGAGTAAAATGCAGAAAAAAACCATAATTATAAATCCTCTCGACAACGTTGCCGTTGCGCTTTGCGATTTGCAAAAGGGCGGCATATACGAGGGGGTAACGCTTAAAGAGGATATAACAAAGGGGCACAAGTTCACCTTAAAGGATATCAAAAAGGGCGAAAACGTAATAAAATACGGCAACCCCATAGCGTGCGCAACGCAGGATATCCCCCAAGGCTGCCACGTGCATACGCACAACGTAAAAACCAACCTTTCGGAAAACCTCGAATATTCTTACAACAAAGTTCCCACCGCGCTTAAAGCGGCAAAGCCGCGCAAAGTAAACGTTTACGAACGCGCAAACGGCGACGTCGGGATAAGAAACGAGCTTTGGATTATCCCCACCGTGGGCTGCGTAAACGGTCAGGCGAAGTTAATCGTTGAAACGTTTAAAGAAAAGTACGGCGAAAAGGGTTTTGACGGAATTTTTACCTACACGCACCCTTACGGCTGCTCGCAGCTCGGCGACGACCACGAAAGAACGAAATTAATTCTGCAAAAAATCGTAAGGCACCCCAACGCGGGCGGAGTGCTCGTTTTGGGGCTGGGCTGCGAAAACAACCAAATGGCTCAGTTTAAAGAGGGCTTGGGCAAAATCAACGAAAACAGAATTAAATTTCTCGTTTGCCAAGAGGTTGAGGACGAAATAGCGGAGGGTGTAAAGCTCTGCAAAAAAATCGCCGACGAAATCAAGCATGACAAGCGCGTTGAACGCGACATATCATGCCTTAAAGTGGGTTTAAAGTGCGGCGGCAGCGACGGGCTTTCGGGCATAACCGCAAACCCGCTCGTGGGGCTGTTTTCCGACTATATCGTGGCGGCGGGCGGCACGACGGTTTTATCCGAAGTGCCCGAAATGTTCGGCGCCGAACAGCTACTCATGAACCGCGCAAAGGATAAGCAAACCTTTGAAAAGGTTGTAAAGCTGATTAACGATTTCAAGGACTATTTCCGCAAAAACGGGCAAACCGTTTATGAAAATCCTTCCCCCGGCAACAAGGCGGGCGGCATAACCACCTTAGAGGATAAGTCGCTCGGCTGCACTCAAAAATCGGGTTCGGGGCCCGTCGAGGACGTGGTTTTCGACGACGGCTTCGTCACGAAAAAGGGCTTAAACCTTTTAAACGGGCCGGGCAACGACATGTGCGCGGTTACCAACATCGCGGCGGCGGGCTGCCACATGGTGCTGTTCACCACGGGCAGGGGAACGCCCTTCGGCGGGTTCGTGCCCACGCTTAAAATTGCGACTAATTCCGACCTCGCCAAAAACAAGGCGGGCTGGATTGACTTTAACGCGGGCGCGGTTTTGGACAGCGACTTTGAAATCCAGCTTGAAAAGCTTATTGATTTGATTGTGGAAACCGCAAACGGAAAACCCGCGAAAAACGAAATTAACCACACCAAAGAAATTGCAATATTTAAAACGGGCGTAACGCTTTAAGACAAACGCTTGGTTTATAAACTGCGCAATACGGCGTTGCGGTTTGCGTTTTACTCGGTTACGTACTTCTGTGTACGCGCCCTCGTAAATACGCGCCGCGCCTTGTCTTGCTTGTTTTTAAACCAAGGGAATATCCAGTATAAGGAGTATTATAATGAAAAATTTTATGGACAAGGATTTTCTTCTCGACACCGAAACGGCTAAAAAGCTCTATCACGGGCACGCGGAGAAAATGCCGATAATCGATTACCATTGCCATTTGCAACCCAAAGAGATTTACGAGGATAAAAAATTCCGTAACCTTGCCGAAGTTTGGCTTGGCGCGGGCGACAGGTACGGCGACCATTACAAGTGGCGCGCGCTGCGCGCAAGGGGCTACGCCGAGGACAGCATTTCAGGCCCCGACGACGACTATAAAAAGTACCTTCAATTCGTCGAAAGCATGCCATACTTCGTGGGTAATCCCCTTTATCATTGGTCGCATCTCGAAATGAGAAGGTATTTCGGCATAGACGAAATAATAAACGAAGAAAACGCGAAAGTCATCTGGGACAAAGCCAACAAGGTTTTGGAAACGCTCACCGCGCGCGAGATGATGTATAAGTTCAACGTCAAAACGGTTTGCACCACCGACGACCCCGTCGACAGTCTGGAATGGCACAAAAAGATGAATGCGGACAAAACGCTTAAAGTAAAGGTGCGCCCCGCGTTCCGCCCCGACAAGGCTATTAACGTTGAATTAAGCTGGTTCGCCGATTGGGTTAAACAGCTTTCCCAAGTAGTCGGCAAGCCCATTACTTCGTTGCAAAACCTTTGCGACGCGCTCGCCGAAAGAATTAAGTTCTTCAACGAAATGGGAAGTAAGCTTTCCGACCACGCCTTGGACGTCGTGCACTATGCGCCCGCTTCCTACGGCGAGGCGAACGCCGTGTTCCAAAAGGGGCTTAAAGGCGAAGCCGTTTCCGAAGAGGAGCAGGACAAATACAAGGGCTACGTCCTCGTGTTCCTTGCAAAGGAATACGCAAAATACGGCTGGGCGCAGCAATATCACATCGGCGCGCTCCGCAACAATTCAAAATCCATGCTTGAAAAAATCGGCCCCGACACGGGCTTCGACGCAATCGAGGACAGCGTTTATATGGAAAAGCTTTCGGCGCTGTTGGGCGAGCTTGACAAGGACGGCAACATGCCCAAAACCATTTTATATTGCCTCAACCCGCGCGACAACTACGCGCTTACCGTGCTTGCGGGCTGCTTCCAGAAGGAAGGCGTTAAGGGCAGAGTGCAGGTCGGCACGGCGTGGTGGTTTTTGGACCAGCAGGACGGCATGCGCCAAAACCTTGAAACTTTAATGCAGGTCGGACTTGTGGCAAACTCCGTGGGCATGCTCACCGACAGCCGCTCATTCCTCGCTTATCCCCGCCACGAGTATTACAGAAGAATTCTTTGCCAAATGCTCGGCAGGCTTGTCGAAAGCGGACAGTACCCCGAAGAGGAGCTGCCCCGCCTCGGCAAAATAGTAGAGGACGTTTGCTATAACAACGCCGCCGAATTCTTCGGGTTTTAATTTAACTTTTTGATAAGCTTGCGTTTTAAATAAAAAAATAAAGCCGCCCGCGGAATTAATCCGCGGGCGGCTTTAAAAATAACCGTTAATCTTCGCTTACTTCCAAGCCCACTTTTAAACCCAACTTAAACGCTGCAATATATCTGGACAACCCCGTTTCATATTCTAATTCGTCACGCAAGTTTTCGAGTTTTTCAAATATTACTTTTTGATTTTCTGTTAAACTTGTTTTAAAACCGTCAACCAATTTAATAAATTCCGCAAGACTTTCTTTATAATTTTCATTGTCGTCTATGTTTTCGCGCGACGGCTGTTCGGCTTCGTAAATTTTTTCAATAATCGAGCGCATATCGTTCCTCCTAATGTTACACAAAACGTGCAACTATATAGTATTATTCAAATCGTGTAAAGTCAAGCAAAATTACACGTATTGTGTACAATTAAATTATGGAACTTTGCACAAGATTAAGAGAACTGCGGCTTGAACAAGGCCTAACGTTAAAACAAGTGTCATCGGCGCTTCAATTAACGTTAAGCGCATATGCCAATTACGAGCGCGGCATCAGAGAGCCGTCGGTTGCTATTATTAAAAGAATTTGTGCGTTTTATAATGTTTCATCAGATTATTTATTAGGTATTGAAAGTTAATCAACAAAGCGGCGCGGGCTTAAAGCC
>JAIDVM010000034.1 GCA_029059705.1 Clostridia bacterium | reverse complement strand
TTTCGGCGAGCCTCAACATGACAAGTGGGGATAGATGTTTCGATTTCGCTACGCTTCACTCAACATGACATTGGGGGTGGGGCGGAACGACACGTACCGCGGGCGTTTTCTGACAAAATAAATACAGTAAATCGATATTTTTTTATAGAAAATGCTTGACGTACCGCAAGCGTTTTATCTGACAAAATAAATACAGTAAATCGATATTTTTTTATCGAAAAACGCTTGACAACTCGGTTGGGGCATGTTAAAATATGAGTGTAAAGTTTGACAGAGGGAGTAATTGGCGCGGCAACGCGTTAACCCGCCCGTCATCACGGCGTTTTCGCCCGGGCAGTTTTGACAATGAGACTCGCAACTACTTTTTGTAGTGTGCGATTTTTTTTATTTCGCACATTACATGGTAAGGTGCGGGCTTTTTTTATTCCGATTTTTTTTAAACTTGCGCGCGTTTATTAAAAGAGGGAGCCGAGCAGAGAGAACTTTGTTAAGCTTTGCGAATATAATAATTTTTGAGGTGTTTTAAAATGATTTACAGCGCACTTACAGCCGTACTTTTTCTGGCGGTTATTGCCGTCGGCGTGGTACTTATCGTTCGCAACATTATGATTGAGAGAAGCCTTTTCGGCAGAGGGAAAAGCAAGGGCAAGAAGGTTCACATGGCTATTCCCTGCGCCGTTATTGCGGCGGGGGTTTTGCTTTTGGCGTTAATCCCCGGCTCGTTCCACACGGTGGACGAGGGCACGGTTGCGGTTGTAAAAGAGATGGGTGTTATAAAGGAAGTTGAAGAACCGGGCACTTATTTCGATTTTTGGCTGACGCGTAAATACGAGGAGTATGACGCTAAGGTGCAGCAGGTTGAAATTAAGATGGACGCTTATACCGCGGATTCGCAGACGATGGATATTTCCATGACGATACAGTTTCAGATAAGACAGGACAACGTTAAGGACATTGTGCGCATTTACGGCAGTTTGGGGGCGTTGACGAACCGTATTCAAAGCGTTGCGATAGAGCGCACAAAGGCTACGCTTTCGCAATATCAGGCGGAAAAGCTGATTGAACAGCGCAACACGATTTCGCCCACGGTTGAAACGGCGATTTCCGAGGCGATTGGCGACAAATATTACGTAACCTTTAACAGTGCGGTTTTGACGGACATAACCTTTTCGGAAGCGTTCGAGGCGGCTGTTGAAGCGAAGATGATGGCGCAGCAGGAAAAATTGCAGGCGCAATACGAAAACGAGAAGAAGAAAGAGCAGGCGGAAACTGCCCTTTACGTGGCGGAACAGGAAGCAAAGGCGCTTGTGGCAAAGGCTCAGGCGCAGGCTGACGCGCAGGTTGCCGCGGCAAAGGCAGAAGCGGAGTCGATTATGCTTAAAAGCGTTGAAATTGCGAGAATGCTCGGTTATGAAGTGGAAACCGTAACTACGCCCGTTGAAGGCGAGGAAAACGAGGTTGTGACTACTTATAACATTAAATTTACGCCTGACCACGACGGCAAGGACATTGCGGAATATATGCAATATATAGAGTATATGTCCAAATGGGACGGAAAACTCCCTCAGGTTGTGGGCGACGGCAACGGGTTTATGATAACTATTCCCGGGCTGGGCGGCGATGGTAACACGGGCAGCGGAACGAACCCGTAAAAGCGATTGAAAACGGTTGAATAAAAAGGAGCCGCGCGGCAGTATGCCGCGCGGCTTTTTTGATTAATCTTCTAAGCCGAGTAAGTAATCGGCGGAAATTTCGAATATCTTACAAAGCTGAATTATGTATTGGGTATCGGGCAAGCGTTTATCGTTTTCCCAAAGAGAAATACTGTCGTACGTCAAACCTAATAGTTTTGCCAGCTCCGTTTGGGATAAATTTTTAGATGTGCGTTCTTCTTTTATAATTCGCCCGATTGATTTCATAGGGTAATTTTACTACATATTGTCGCAAACCAATTGACATGCGACTATTTGTCGCGTGCAATCATATATATGAAATCTGCTATTGAAAAATTTGATAAGCTGATACCGCAAAAGATGTTTCGACTTCACTTCGTTACGCTTTGCGACCACTTGGTAAGGTAAAACGAAGCGTGGCGACACGCAAACCATCGCGCTACGCGCTCGGGCAACATGACAAGGGGGGGGGGAAGTGGTTGCGGGGCGACATTATATGCGGTTAGTTAAAAAAGTGTTCTAAACGTGTTTTTGGCGGAATACATTAAGGTAGACATAAAAATTCGGAGGAAGATATGGAACAGGAACTTGACTACGCCGAAATGCTGGAAATTCCCGTAAACACGGTTAACGTAGTAAAAAAGAAGGGGCTTAACCTTTTTAAGCGCAAGCAGGAAAAGGAACAGCCGCAGGAAGAGGAACTTAAAGATATGGTGGTGGAGAACGTGAACGAGCGCATGGGCGCTTACGTTTACGCCGAGGACGTTTCCGACCCGCCCAAGGAAGAGAAGAAAAAGCGTTTTGACTGGCTTAACAAGGACAAGGGCACGATTGTACTTATTTCGGAGCTTGCGGCGGCGTGCGCGATTGCCGTGGCGATTTTTTTGACCAATCTGTTTATGCCGTCGAGCCTTATTAATACGTTTGTCGGCTCGCTTTCGACGGGTACGCCCGCGGAGCCTGCTTATACCGACTTTACGCTGACTTCGGTTGTTTCCGACTTTTCGGACGCGGAAATCACCGTTGCCGAAAACGGCGTGCTTTCCTTTACCGCAAAGGGCGCGGTTTATCCCGTGTGCAAGGGCAAAATTTCTTCGATAACCGAAGAAGACGGAAAGTTTACCGTGCAGATTGCGCACACTTCGACTTTTTCGAGCGTGATTACGGGGCTTACGCAGGTTTATTCGGCTAAGGGCACCTCTGTTGCGGCTAATCTGCCCTTTGGGTATTCGGACGGAAGCGGCGAGGTTAAAGTTTCGATGTACGACGGCGATACGCTGTTGAACTGTTATAAGCTTTCGGGCGAAGTTCCCGTTTGGAATTCGTGAAATTAACCGTTCACCCGCTGTTCCTTTTGGTGGGGCTGTTGTCCGCGCTGTTCGGCGGGTTGCCGACGTTTTTAATATCGGCCTTGACCGCGCTCCTGCACGAGTGCGGTCATATTTTTTGCGCGGCGAGAATGGGCTTCGAGTGCAAGAAAATAAAGCTTATGCCCTACGGCGCGGCGGCAGTGTGCGACATTGAGGGGATTTCGCCCAAGGACGAAATTATGCTGGCGCTGGCGGGGCCGCTCGTCAATTTGGTTTTGTGCGTTTTCGTTGCGGGGCTGTGGTGGTTTTACCCCGTGACCTACGCTTACACCGACACGATTTTTGCGGCGAACGCTTCTATGCTGATAATTAACCTTTTGCCCGCTTATCCGTTGGACGGGGGAAGAGTGGCGGGGGGAGCTTTGGCAAAATTTTTAAAGCCCAAAAAGGTGAACCTTGTGCTGCGCGGGGCGGCTCTCGTGTTTGCCGCGGCGCTTTTGGTTGTGTTTTTTGTGTGCGGCTACAACGTTTCGGCAATAACCTTTGCCGTTATGCTGGCGTGCTCGGCGTTTGAAAAGAGCCCGCCCGCGCAAAAAATAAATTTTGCCGCGAAAAAGAAAAAACGCGGCAGGGAAATTAAGTATATAATTTTAGACGAAAGCGCGACTTTTAGGGACGCTTTGAGGTTTGTAGACAGCGGCAGGTATCTGGTAATTCAGATTTACGGCGAAACGTTTTTGGACGAGATTACCGAGGACGAACTTTATGCGCGGCTGATGACGGCGGGAATTTACGACAGGATTTTGCAGTAAATACCCGTCATTATGAACGAAGTGAAAAATCCCGTTTGAGATTCTTCGTTGCACTCAGAATGACATGGGCGGGAGGAATGACAAGGGGTGGTAAACGCAGGGGTGTTATTTTGGACGAAGCGGAGAAATCGGTTATTTTTGGAGGAAGGAGTTTTGGAAGATTTCCCCCGAAATATCATGCGTTAAAACGCGTTTGACGCACTCTTTGCCGAGTTCGACGGCGTCTTCGACGGCGCCCGCAAGCGCGGAAAAATCATAATCGCACTTGTAGCTTTGCCGCTTGGTGCAAAAGAGCTGGCGGGTGTAGTTAAAGTGTCTTTTTAAGCACCTTTCCACGCCCGTAACCGTGATTTGCGGGGCGACGGGTTTGATGGTATCGTAGACCGTTCCCGTGCACGAAAGCACCTTTTCTCGCGGCAATATAGTGCGGCGAACGTGGTAGAATTTGCTTATGAAAAGCCCCAAATCCGCTTCGAAACGCTGGTGCGCGAGCGGACCTTTATGCGAGTATTCGTAAGCGTAAACCACGGGGTGCAGGCTGCTGTCGAGGGCGTAGTGCGCGGCGTAGCCCGCAACATAAGACGGGTTGCCGCCGATTATTGCCTTGAAAAATTCTTCGGGCTCCATGCGGTGAAGCCCGCTGCCTAAGTTCGATTTTGAAAATTTAAAGTTGTAAGTAAAGAAAATATCGCCGCCCTGCGCCCCCAAAAGGAACAGGGTTTTTGATTTTATTTGTGTTTTTAACCCCGCGTCGAGCCGTTCGTAGATTTTTTCGGCGGCGACGGAGTGCGAAAAATAGTCGGGCATATTATAAGTTTTGCCGTTTTCCGTAAAATAAATACTGCTGGATATAGCCCGCGTCTTCGCCGAAGAGGTTTTGGAAGTATTCGGTTATTTTGTTGCGGTCGGTTAAAGCGCCGTTAAAGTCCTCGCGGTAGACCTTTTCAATCCACACGTCTACGGGGAAGGAATCGCGGCGGGAAAAGCCGAAGAGGGAGATACAGTCGGCAACCTTGCCGCCAACGCCCTTATAGGTTAAAAGCGCCTTTTTTAAATCGGGCGTGGAAAGCTTATCAAGGTGGGCAATGCCCTCGTTTAAGACGCGGGCGGAGGTTTCGGCAAGGTAACTGTCGCGGTAGCCGCAGCCGCAATCCTTAAAAAATTCCTTGCCCGCTTTGGATAATTTTTCGGAGGTGGGGAAGGTGTAATATTCCTCGCCAAAAAACTCGCGTTTTTCGCCTAAGCCCCCGCATATGCGCGAAATAATGCCCTTTATGCGCGGAATATTGTTGTTTTGCGAGATGATGAAAGAATAAAGCATTTCTTCCTTGTTCTGGTTAAGTAAGCGCAGCCCCTTTGAAAGCTCGGCATAGTGCGAAAGCTGGGGGATATTGTGGGACTTGGCGCGTTCGACTATGCTTTTATAGTCGTTGTTTAAATCGAAATAGTTATAAAAATAATCGCCGTCGTCGGGGTTGCATTCAATTACCGTTTGGTTGCCGTCGACGTAAACGCGGCATGCCTTGTCGGCGGAAAGCACCGTATATCCCTTGCCGAAAGGGTGAAAGCGGAAAATCTGACCGCATTCCAAAACGGCTTGCGGGTTGAAATATTGTGCGTCGTAGGTTATTTTCATTTGTGTTTCCTCGTAAAAAAATACAGCCTTTTTCGGGCTGTATTTTAGCATTTTTGAATTGTGTTGTCAAGGAAGCCGAGGGAAGAGATTCTTCGACGCGGGCTGCGCCCTTGCTCAGAATGACAGAGAGGGGGGATTACAAAAGATTTAGCTTAAGAAGGTGACGGTGGCGGAGCCGGCGCTGACGGAGATTTTTATTTTTTTGCCGCCTTCGACGCTTTGCGTTTCAAGCCCCGTGCAGCTGCCGGCGCTTACGTTTACAACAGCGTCGTAGTCGCCTTTGTTCCCCGACAAGCCCAAAACCGCCGCGCCCGCCGAAACCTTGATTTCGGAATCGGGACAGGTTAGTTTATCGATTTCCGCTCTGCCCGCGTTTACCTTGCAGACGAGCTTGTGGCAGGTCATGTTGCCCAAATCGGCAAACCCTGCGTTTACGGTTAAATTAAAGCTTTGGCATACGAGCGTATCCGCTTTAAACGTTCCCGCGTTGACGTGGGTTGTGACTTCGGAATACTCGCCGTCGGCAAGGTACACCGAACCTGCGTTGAGGCGGGCGGTTACTTTATAAGCCGTGCCTTTGGGGAGCTTTATTACCGTGTCGGGAATGGTTACGCCCCAGGTGAAGGTAAACCAATGGTGTTTGTTGACGACCATTTTGAGGGTGCCTTCGGCGGTTTCGGTAATGGTTGAGTTGTAGCCGTTTGCGACGGGGTAGGTTATTTCTATTTTGTCACCGTCGTAAAATTCCGTTTTTAAGCTGCCCGCGTCGATGTCGATATCGATTGCGGTGTTTACGTTTTCGGCGGTGAAGCTCTTTTCCTCGAATTCGGGAGCGAACGACCAGCCGTTTAAACCGAGCGCGATTACGAGCACGGCTACGCCTATGCCGAGAACTACGCAGCCTGCGATTATTACTTTAACAAATCCTTTCATTTAATAAGTCCTCCTGCCGCAGAATAAATTTTTAAGCCAGACGAAGAAGTTTTTAAAGAGCTTCCACATGAGTTTTACGAGTTGGAAGAAAAGGGGCATTATGATTAGGCTTATGCCGAACAGTACTATGCCCGCGCCGAGCGTAACTGCGCCCGAAGCGACGTTTGTAAACAATTCGCCTATGCCCGAGCCTATCATGGCGACGCCGCTGATTAAAAGCCCGAAGGGCGCGGCGCAGAAGCCTATCGTAATGCCTATCATGCCCGCAATTAAGCCGAAGAGGGGCACGCAGAAGATTATGCAAAGCAATACGAATATGAAGGTGTAACCGCCGTTTCCGCCGTTGTTGCTCGGCGGGGGCGGGGGTGCGCTGCGGCGGTTGTCGTAGCCGTCGTAGTCGTCGTAACGATAGTCCGCTTTGCGTTCTTCGTGGCGGCGTGCGCTGTCCTCGTGACGGCGTGCGCGTTCGTATTCACGTTCGCGTTCACGCTCGGTTTTGCGTTGTTCGCGCGCTTCGCGGCGTTCGTCGCGCCGATTATCGCGGGCGGTTTGATTGCCCTCGTTTGCGGAATAAGTGTTGTATTCTTCGCGGTTTTCCGAAAGTATTCTTTGTGCCGCGTCGTAGGGCGCGCCGAACTCTTCTATTATTTCGCGTTCGGTGAAGCCCGCGTCGCGCCTGTCGGCGTAGGCTTCGGCATAATAATCGAGAACGCGCCGTCTTTCGCTGTCGGAAACGCACAAAAGGTTGCTCTTTAATTCGTCGCGCCATTCGTTGTAGGTCATAATCTGCCTCCGAAAAGTTTTTTGTAAATTACGTTAATTTCCTGAAAGTCGCCTCTGCCTTCCAAAAGCCGTTTTAAGCCGAGGCTTGTTATTTTGTAATAGCGCCTTAGCCGTCCGCTGTATTCCGCGGTGCGCGTGGTTACAAAGCCCGCCGCCTCTAACCTTTTTAAAATAGGATAGAGTGTGCTTTCGGAAATTTCGATAACGCCGTTAAGGTCGCTTATAATTTTGTAACCGTAGCTTTCGCCCTTAGAAATAGCGTGCAGAACGCATACGTCCAAAATTCCTTTTTTGAGTTGAATATCCATAGAAACTCCGCTCACAAAAATCTCGCCTATTCTGCGGCTGCGATTTTTCGTGATTTTTAGGGCTGCTCGCCCTCTGCCCGCAATCTTTAGGGCACACAAGCGTATAATTGCGGGCATTCACCAGCGCTTAGGCGCAGGTATGCGCAAATTGGGACGAAGCCTTGACTTCTCAAAACAGCGGATATCCGCTGTTTTGCAAGGCGCAGATGAGCAAATGCA
>JAIDVM010000033.1 GCA_029059705.1 Clostridia bacterium | reverse complement strand
GGCATTTGCCCGCGCGCGGCTTTTAATTTTAATTAAAAATTTTCGTATTCTTTCAGTAATTGCGCCGAGATGCTGGGTTTGATTTTATCAAAAGCTTTATCGAAGAAGTCCTTTGTGAGCGGTATGGGCTGGGTGGACTTCATTTGCTGCAACCTTTCGAGCGCAAGGCGGCAAGCCTCCTCCACCAATCCGCAGATGTCCGCAGCCGAATAATAGGCGTCCTTTACGGTTACCGTGCCCACGGGCAATTGCACCTCTCGCGTGCATTCGGTGCGGGCTAAAATTTCTTCAACGGTTATGCCGTCGAGCTCTATTCCCTTCAATTTGCCCGTTAAAATGGCGCGCTTTGCCTCTAAATCAGGCGGGGTTACGTGCACGCGGTGCGAAAACCTTTTATATCGCAAATACGCGGGGTCTATGTCCTGCGGGCGGTTAGTTGCGCCAACTAAAATTCTTTTTGAACCGTCCACGCCGAAGCCGTTTAACCTTTGCAAAAGCTCGGTGGTGACTGCCGATTTATAATCCTTTGTGTCCTGCGTGCGGCGCGAAAAAATGGATTCGCACTCGTCCACGAACAGAATTGCGCCGTCGGGGCAGGCGTCGATTTCTTCGAAAATCTGCCTTACGGCTTGCTCGGAAGCGCCAACGTAAGACTTGTAAATGTCGGCGGGGGTTACGATAAACAGCGGAAGCTGCAGCTTGTTTGCAAGCGCTTCGGCAAACATGGTTTTACCCGTGCCGGGGGCGCCGTACATCATCATGCCAAGCCCGCCTTCCAAGCGGTAATGCTTCATAATCTGCGGGTTTTCCGCCATGAACACAAAGCTTTCCACAATCTTTTTAACGTCGTCCAGACCCTTTACGTCGTCGAAGGTGGTATCGGGGATTTTGCTTTTTACCGACGAGCCGTAAGAAGCCGCCGTGTCGCCCAGTTTTTTGGAATAATCCTTATACTTTTCCGCCTCGGCGTTGTCCGTCGTGCGCGAGGCGATTTTTTTTGCGAGCATCGAAGCCCTTAAATATTCGGTGCTGAGCTTGCTTTTATCCTCGGACGGAATATCCTTTTTGTCCTTTCTGCCGTCTACGATTTTGCGGATTTTGTTTTTACTTTCTTCGAACTGAACCTTTAATTCGTCCAGACTTTCTTCGTTTTGCGCCTTTCCGCCCGCGTTTTTACCTAATCCTGACATTTAAAAACCTCAAATAATATCGTCTATGCCGCTGTCTTTAACCGAGCCGTTTCCGCCGCTTGCGGGCTGCGATTTATCCGTTGCGCCCGCGCCCGAACCGCCGTCGTTGCCGCCCGAAACGGGCTCTTCGTAATTTCCGTTTTTCGATTCGACTATCGCCTTAACCATTTGCTCGGCTTTTGTTGAGTTCGCCGCGGGAGCGCCCTCGCCCTTGTGCAATTTTGCCTGCCTTTTCGCCTGCTTTTGCTGGTTGCGCTGCATGGTTGCCTGCATTTTTCTGCTTGCCTTTTCCAAAGAGGTTGCCACCGACAGCGCAAGCTCCTGACTGCCCACCAGACTGTCGCAAATCTGCATCATTCTGCCCACGTTGTTCGAAATGGCTTTTTTAAGCTGTCTTTTGTTTTTGCGGCGCTGCCAAAAGCCGTATTTGTGCTCCATAGAGCCTTCTAAAATGAGCTTGTAGGAATCGAGTATGCTGTCCATGCAGTTCATGGCCTGACCTATGCACGTCATTGCCTTTTCAACCGCCTGCATGGTTTTAATTGCGCCCTCCATCTGAATGGAAACGTCTAAAAACGTCATTAAAATCTGCGACAGATAGTTTTCTCTGCCGTATTCCATAATGACTTCCGCCGCCGTTTCGGCAAGCTCCTGCTGCTTTGCAAGGAACTGCTTTTTGTCCTGTTCCATGCGCTTTTTGTTCTGTTCCTGCTTGATTTTGTTCATCGCCTGCTCGTACTGGGCGTCAACTCTCTTTTCAAGCTCGGTTTTTTGCTGCTGTTCCTGCTTTGCCATATATTTAAACTCCTTATTATTTTACGTATTTTTTCAAAGCGTTTAAAAGCGCCTCTTCCTCGTGGCGGCGGTTGTCCGCCCAGTCGTGCGCAAACACCCTGTACATGTTCCACCCGCGCGACTGCAAGCTGCGGTAATACCTTAAATTATAGTCGAAAAAGTCGTACTTTTTCATAACGGGCTGCTCGCACCAAATTCCAAGCTCGGCGGTTTGCAAATCTTTTGATAAAACCGCCACGGGGATTTTGACGGAGCCTTCGGTTACGCCGTAATTTATTACCACGCGCTCTTTATCGTAACCGCACTTTATAACAAAGTCGGCAACGCTGTTTACAAAGTTTTCGCCTTTTTCGGGTTTGGACGAAAGGAACTGCCCGCGCCCGCCCTCGGAAAACTTTTTAACAAGCAGCAGATAATCGCGGATAAACGCAATCCGCGGGTTGCCGCCCAAATCCTGCGGCTTTACCGAGTGGATTACGGTTACTTTATTCTGCGCGCGCGTTACCGCAACGTTGAAAATGCACTTGCCCAATGCGTCGCGGTTTAGCTCGCCGAACATGAGCCGCAAGGTTCCGTTTTTATCTTTGCCGTAGGTTAAGGACAAAATTAAATTTTCCGTTTCCTGACCTTGCACGCTTTCGATGGTTTTAAAGAAAATGAGCTTTTCTTCAACGTCGTCGAAGTTGGTTTTTGCCGTTTGTATGCGGTTAAAAAGCTTTGTATCCTTTGCAACGAGCGACAAAATGTATTTCAGCTGCGCCTCGCCGAAGGCAACCACGCCCAGCGAGCTTGCAAGCGTGCCCGACTTTTCGTCGAAATGCTTGTCAAAGTGCGCGTTTATGCATTTTATAACTTCCTCCGCCTCGGCGGGATTTACGCCGCCGTCGCAACAGCCGTTTTCCACGAAGATATCCTTAAAGCCCAGCCCCTCGGCAAAGGGCACAGCCGCGGGGAAGGTGCGCATGTAGGGGTAAAATTCCCTTTGCGAAAAGGCGATAAGCGTTTCGGTTTTGCTGCGGTAATGGCACGCAAGCTCTTCCGTTTCGAAGGCGCTGTTTGCAAGCGCAAGGCTTAAAGCCGAAATATCGCTGTCAAACGCAAGTTCTTCGTCCTCGTTTGCGATGCGGGTTACGTTTTTTATTTTAAAGTGCGAAATGGGCGGCATTTGATATTCGTCGCCGACCATTACGCATTGCTTTGTGCGGAACAAAATCGGCAACAGGTTTACAGGTTCGAGCTGGCTTGCCTCGTCTATTATCGCCACGTCGAACTCTGAAAATTCCTCGGGGCGCAAGAGTACGCTTGCCGTAGAGGGCGACAGAATAAGGCAGCGTTTAAGCTTTAAAATTGCCGCCGCGCGCGCCTTGAACAGCGAACGGAGCGAGGTTTTAACGCCCTTGTCCGCGTCTAAGAAATCGAAGCCGCCGTCCTCGGGGTCTATCCTCGACATGCAAAGGTTTTCAATCTTTTTAACGTTGCAATCCCGCGCCTTTTCTTCGGCTTTTTCAAACCTTTCGAGCGCCGCTTCAACCTTTTTGCCAAGTCCGTTTCTGAGAGTGCCGAGGCGCGCAAGCTTTTCTTCAATCGCGAGCGCGAAAAAGGAGTGCTCGAAAGCTTTTTGAGCGGGAATTTTAACGTCGTATTCCCCGCGCTCGTAAAAGCCGAAAAATTTATCCAAAGGCAGCGCGTTTGCCGTGTTTTTTATAACCGAATAATACTCCGCCGCCGCGCCGACGAGCGTTCTGTCCGTCGCGCACGATAGGAATATGTTCAAATCCGCGGGCGAAAGGCTGTAAGCATTTTGTGTATAATAATTATTGAAATAATCGTTGCCGAAACGTACGAACCCTTCGCAAAGCTCGTTTGCGCTGTTTGAAAATTCCGCGCCGAGCGACTTAATCTTTTCGAAAATATCCGCGCGGATATCCGCCGAAAGGTTTTTAAATTCTTTAAGTTCGTTAAACGCAAGCATGCACGAAAAAGCCTTTGCCGCGCCGTAAATATCGGATATATCCCCGCTTATTTCGGCGGCTTGGGCAATTTCTTTAACCGCCGCCGTCAACTTTTCAAGCTTTAATTTTGCGGATATTGCCGCTTTAAAGCCGTTTAAATCAATATCTGCGGTTATGCTGCACTTTTCAAGGCACGCGCACAAATCGGGGTAAACAGCCTTAACGCTTTCGAGGTAGTCTTTAACGGACGTTTGGGCGAGCCTGCTTTTTGCAAGCGCAAGAAACAGACATTTAAACTCTTCCTCCGAAAGCTGCCGCCCGAAGATTTTGGTTATTAAGTGCGTGAGCGCGCAAAGCTCGTCGTCGAGGCGCAAAAACTCGCCATACGCCGCGGTTGCCCCCACGATATCCTTGAATTTGGCGCTTTTACGCACACTTAAAGCGGCAAGCTTTTTAAACGCGCCCTTGGCTTTGAAATCGAACTTTTTAGGCTCTTCCGCGCCCTTATAAGGCAGCAGCGCGGCGAAGGATTTTTTGATTAAATCGGTTTCTTTGGCGTCTTCGAGCTTAAAATATGCAAGCGCGTCAAGCTCGGCTTCGCTGCGTTTTTTGTTGAGCTCGCAAATTTTATCGGCAACCTCTTCAAGCTTTTCGCCCGCCGCGCCCTCGGCAACGGCGGCGCTTCCGCGGTAGAATATCCCGCGGTTGTCGTATAAAAATTTAATTTCTTCAACCGTAAGAGTGCCGTCCGCGCCGCAATTCAAAACGCCCGCAAAACATTCGTCGAGGTTTTCTTTTAAAAACTCCACGCCCTTTAAAGGCGGGTGCGCCGCGCAGTCTTGCAAAAGCTTTTTAAGCTCCGCGGCGGAATAAGGAATTTTTTGGCAGTTAATAAGCTTGCCAACGTCCGTCCTGTTTAAGGAATTTCCGCCGACTGCTTCCGCAACGCCGCCCACGGGCACGTTATTAAAATCAACCTCGGGGAACGCTTTAAAAAGGGGCTGCATTAAAGCCGAAACCTTTTTTGAAAGCGCGCAAAGATTTGCGTATTCCGAAACCGCGCCCTCTGCGTTTGTTAAATCTGCCGAGCCAGCCCACGGGCACTTTTCAAAGCCGCCCGCAGCGCTCATTTTCGCAAAATATTTTTCCGCCTGCCCGACCTCGGCGTAAAGCGAGTTATACTCCGCCCGCGTTACCTTTGCCGCGTCTTCGCCCTTTACGAAGTTAATTACGGACAAGTCGTTTTTATAAAACGCGTTAAGCGCGTCGTAGTAGCTTAAACCCGCCACGTCGCCCTCTTTAAAGAGCGCGCCGAAGTACGCGTTTAAATCGTAAACCGCGTCGGTCATTTCAGCCGCCGCCTGCGCGTAAGAAGCGGTTACGTTTTTATCGTAAACGTATTCCCTGCGCCCGCGGACGATTTTTTTGAGTTCCTTTTTAACCTCTTCGGGGTTGACGGCAGCCGCCTGTTTTTCCGTTTCGTAATCCAAAAGCATTACGAATTTTCTAATACTTTCGGGCAGTTTTGCGTTTATTTCGCCCAGCGCCGAAAGCTTTTTAGAGGCGACGAGCACCTTTTTGCCTTGCGACAAAAGCGCCGCAATCATGTTTGCGATAGTAAGGGTTTTGCCCGTGCCCGGCGGGCCTTTTACTATTAAGCTTTCACCGCGCACAACCCGCCTTATAAGCTTTTGCTGTATGCTGTCCGTCGGCAAAATCAGGTCTGCCGAGCCGTCCGTTGCGGGCGGTTCAAGCTCGGCGCGCTCGCCGAAAACCCTTTTTATAAGCGGGCTCGAATAAATTTTTTCTTTATTTTTGCGCACGTCGTAATACATGCACACGTCGCTGTGGTTATATTGCGCTATTAAAACGGCATTTTTGAAAAATTCGAACGCGCCGCCTCCCGAGCAGCTTTCAACGTGCTTTTCAACCCTTTCGAAATAGCCGCTTCCGTCGCCAAGTTTGCTTAAATCGAGGGGTGCGTCGAAGTCGGCTCCCACTCCGTTGGGGTGGGGGAAATTATCCGAAACGTAATCGGGCAAATCCCGCATAAGTCTGTTTATTAGGCAAGGGTTGAAATAAGCGTCGTCGTCGACGAACTCTATTTCAACGTCGCTTGTCTGCGTGCCGCGGACGAGCTTTACGGGGAAAATCAAAAGGGGCGAATAAACCGTTTGTATCTCGCCTGAAACGGCAGTTTCCCACTTTAAGCAGCCAACGCCCAAAAATAAGGGGTTGTTGCCCTTTAAGTTTAGCTCTTTATAAACGTTTTCAATAAAATCGTTCAGTTTTTTGGGATTGCTTTCGCCGTTTAAGCTACTCCAAAGCCATTTTTCGACCTTGGGGTTGTTTATAAGCGTTTTTGCAAGCGCGGAATTTTCCAAAACCGTGCGGTTTGAAAGCTTGCCCCTGCGCGCCGCAACGGTTGAAAGCATAACCGCCCCCTCGTCGCCGTCCGCGCGCCAAAGCTTAAAAGCCCTTTCGCCGTCGGTTGTCGCTTCGCCGCCGAAAAGGTTGCCCGCGTTTATTAACTTGTTTGCTTTAACATCGTTTAAATGCAAAAGCTCGGTTATAAAATTATCTAAAAGCTCCACCTTAGTCACCTTGCGGTAAATTGCCCGCAGTTAAAACTCGAAGTCCATGCCGTTCCAGGCGTAATTTCTTCCGTCGTCGCAGTCGGCTTCGAAAGCCCTTGCGTCGCCCTCGTACATGTGCACCTGATAAACGTCGCTTTTCGTATTGTGATTATAAATTTTTCGCGTGCGCACCCATTGCTCGACTCTGCCGCGGGTTATGCCCATGTTGTCGTAATACCATTTGCTCCAACCGCCCTGCGCCAGCTTGTTTTGAAGTGCGTGAAAGCTTTCGTGAACTATGCACCCCATCGCCCATTCAAGATTTTCGAGCATGTCGGAATATTTATATTGAATCTGCTTGCCGCCGTCAACGCAAAGCCCGCCCGCCGTGGGGTTTTCGAGGTTGTCCAAAAGCAGAACCTCGGGCACGATTTCGGTTACGCCCAGCACCTTGAAAACGAGCTTTGTAGCCATGTCCAGACGCTCCTGCATTTCTTCCTTTGAAAGCTTTTGCCACTCTAACCTGTCGCCGCCCGCCGTGGTGCAATAGCGCGCAAGCATGCCGCACTTTGCAAACACGCTTTCGCCGCTTTCGACTATCGTGCGGATATTTTTAATGTGCACGCTTTTAATTCCGTCGTAATCGAATTCCTTTTCGCCGTCCTCTTTGTTGCCTTCGAACTTTGAATAATCGCCCCAGCCCGAATCTATTAAAAGATAGGAAGAAGGCAGCCTTTTTAAATATCTTTCAGCCCTTTCCTGATTTGCCGCGGAAAGCCTTATGCCGACGTCGTACCAGTTTTTCGTGCCTTGCACGCGCGCCTGCACGATTTTGTTCAGCCCTACAAAGCCCATAAACGGCATGCGTTTAAGCCTTTCGTAGTCGGCGGGCTCGGATAGCATGCCCTTGTCCTTTAATTCCTCTTCAACGTCCTTATAGGCGGGCATGGAAATATAGGTGCGGCTTATATCCACCGCGGAAAGCGCGCCGTCAGTTTGCGCCGCCGCCAAAGCCGCCGAATAAATTTCGCGCCCCGTTTCGTCTGATATGAAGATTTGCCCGCTGCTCTTTCCAAAGCGCATTGCGCTTTTTAAAAACTCCGCTTGCGCCTTTGAATTGAGCGCGCCCGCGCCGTAAGCGAGGCAGTCGGCGTTTTCCGCCTTTAAAAATGTAAACACGCTTTCAAAAAAGTCCGACTTTTCGAAAACCGCGCAGTTTAAATAATACAGCTTAACCTTATCCCGCCGCGCGAACGTTGCATAAAGCTTGGCTTCGTCCTTAAAGGGCGTGCACAAAACGGTTGCCCGCGCCCTGCCGCCCTCGTCGCAGTCGGGCAAGGGGTAATATTCGCACAAGGCAAACTCGTTTGAAATATCTTCAACGTAATCGCTTATCGCGGTTTTTACCGCCGCGGCGCTCATTGCGTTAATTTCTTCGAGCGCGGCGTTTATGCTCTTTAAAATTTCTGCCTTAACGTCAACAAAGGCGACGTTTTCGCCGAACGGGTTTAAAAATTCCTGCTTTTCAACCGTTTCTTTTACGAAATTAATCTCTTTTGCCGCAGCCTCGCACGCGCAAAAGTCGGCAACCTGCACGCCGCGGTATAAAAGCCCGTTTTTAACGTCGTCAACCCTTCCGCACAGCGCCGAAACGTTTTTAAGGGCAGCCGCAGCCGCGTCCATAACCGCCACGGTCTTTTTATAGCCCTTTTCTTCGGCTTGCGGGCGCTCCGCGGTTACATAATTTAAAACCTTTTCGCAAACCGCGTTATCGAGGCTTTTTAAATACAAAACCGAGCAAAGCTTTATGTAAATTCTGTGCCGCAAAGCCTCCGCTTTCGCGCGGAAATCGGGCAGCAAGTCCTTTTCCGCCAAAAGATTGTCCAACGCCTCGGTTTGCACGGCAAGCGCGCGGGTTTCGGTTTCCCTTATATAAGCGGCGTTGGCTTTTTCTATTACGTCCTTATAACTCATAATTCAAATTAATTGTCGTCGTCGGTGAGGGGGATACCCAGCTCGTCCAAAAGCTCGTTCGTGCTCTTTTGTTCTTCCTTTTGCTCCAAGTCCGCGCCTTCCAGCTCGCCCAAAATGCTTAAAAGGTCGGCGCTCATGCCGTTTTTCGATTCGAGCACAATCTCTTCCTTTTCTTCCTCTTCTATAAAATAATCGTTTAAAACGCTGTCGGCAATATCGACGAACTCGGTAATTTTTTGAGCCGTTTCTATTCTCATGCCCTTCAATTCGTTTACGGTTGCGTTTATTCTTACTATGTCTTTAAGCGCGGCGTCAACCGTTTCGCTGTCGAAAACGCCCCTGAACATCTTTGCAAGCGCGGTAAAGTTTACGCCGTTTGTGATTATGCACAGCATTGCGGGGTCTTTTTTATAGGTCATTACCTTGTCGTAAACGGTTTTAAGGCGCGAATAAATTTTTTCCTGCGCGACGATATCGGCGTTTAACGCTTGCCTTTGCTTGATTGCCGCGCTTATTTCGCGGTATTTGTTTTCAAGCTCGGTTTTGCGGCGCTTTAAATCGGCCGCGGCAAGGTTTGCCGCCTGCACGTCGCCCGTGTTTTTTAAATTGATTGCAATTTGCTTTTTGTCGTTTTCAAGGTTGATGAGCGCGTTTTTAACTTCCAAAAGCTGCCCGTCGTATTCGTTTAAGCTCTTTTTGCTCTCTTCGATGTCGCGCGCCTTTTCGTCCATTCTGTCCTTAAAAACCTGCAAGGTTTCAAACGTGCCCGTGCACTCGGAAAGTCTGCCTACGTCGTCCTCTTTATAGGTTACGAATTCCGCCTCCTTAGCCCTTTCGCGCTTGGAAACGATTTTAACGTTTTGCGACCACTTGTTTAAAAGCCCGACAGCTTCGTCTAATTTTGCAACCGTTTCGGGGGTCAGCATTCTTTCGGAAAACGCTTCGCGCCAGTCCAAAATGCACTTTATTACGCTGTTGGAATAAGTAACCGCGTCCTTACTCGAAACGTCGGAAACCTTATCCAAAGCCTTTAAAATTTCGCCGAATTTTTCCTTACTTTCGTTAAAGCGTTTAAGCTGCTTTTCGTCTATGGTGCAATATTCGTTGTCCTCGGCGTTTAACGCTTCCAACGTGTCGATAGCCTTTAAGGAAGTATCTATATACTTTTTAACCGAAGCCTTTACGCCCGTTTGCTCGGTTACTTCCTCGCCGCGCAGCTCTAAGGATTTAACTATTTTGTCCCTTTGCGCCGCGCATTTGTTATAAGCCTTTACGTCGTTTTCGCGCACCTTGGTTAAATCCACCATCAGCGCGGAAAGCTTTGAAATTGCGCTTTTCATCGAGCCGTTAAAGCCGCTGTTTACGCCCGAATCGCAAATTTTAAGCAAATCGTCGGCGATTTGGTCGGCAAGAATTTCGGGCGCGCGGAAATAACTGTGGCTGGAAATGTACCTTACGTTAAAGTTTCTGTGCACGGCAAGCCCGTTAGCCGCCGCAGTCATCTCTATTTTCTGAATTTTATCACCTAACATATTAAAACTCCTTTATTTTAAAACCGCGTTAATTAGGTCGCCCGTGGCGTGCGCGAACGGTTCGGATTTAGATTTATATTTCAAAACGTCGTCGACGTAAAACACAAAGTCGCCGCCGACGGATTTAGCCTTGTCGCCAATCGCCAAAATCCTGCCGTATTCGCCGCGGTTGGTTTCCCTTTCGATTACCTTTTGCGCGCGCTTGAAGTTGCTTGCCTTGGGCTGCTTGCCGCCCACGTTGAAAAAGTAAAGATAATACTGTTCGTCGTCTTTGATTACCGAAACGTCCTCTTCCTTTCTTATCGTCTTTGCGTTGCCCGTGTGCTCGTTTAACATAACTATGTCCACGGAAACGGCGTATTTAAACAGCTTTGCGCGCTTTTCCTTTTTTCCGGCGTCCTTAATTGCGGCAAGGCGCTTAAACGTTTCGCCGTCCACGCGCAAAATGCCGAACAGCGGAGCTCTGCCGCCCGCCTTGCAGCTTTCAAGAATGTCGAGTATTTTAACCGCTCTGTCCTCTTCGCGGTTTTCCGCGCCCTCGTCCGAAAGCTTTACGGGCAGCCCCGCGGCGATTACCGCCGACTTAGCCTCGCCGTAGCCGTAAACGGAATTGTTTGTGTACTTTTCGGGCACGTTTTTTAAAAGGTTTAAATAAAGTAGCGCCGCGCGCTCTTTAAGCTTTATGCCGTTCTCGCCCCAGTCTTCGCCCACGCCGCCCGTGTAGTTCACGTCTATGCGCGCAGCCGTCCAAACCGCCTTGTAATAGTCGTGCGCCATTTTAAAGGCTTCGTTTCTGTCGAACGCTATGTAACCCGAATCGTAATAATAGCCCATTCTGATTAAAGCTTTGGGGTGTTGCAGCTTTGCCGCCTCGCGGCAAAGGGTGACCGCCTTTGACAATTCGCGCTGATAGTCCTTGCGGGTTTCCGCCTTGATTGCGCGGAAGTAGCAGATTTCCGAAAGGTTGAAAAGCTCCTCGTTTTCGTGCGTTACCACCAAATCATTTGAAGTAACGCTAATGTTTTCGCGGCAAATCGGGCAAGCCCACTCGCCGTTATAAAGCTCCAAAGGCTCTTTAAATTCCTTTTTGCAATGCTCGCAAATCATAAGCTGCCTCCTTCCGCGGGCGCGGCGCAGTAATATTTCTTTCCGCCCTCCGCAAAACTGACCGACTGCGTTTCGGGCTCCGCGGGCGCGGTTATGTAAAAGGTGACCGTAATTTCGTTATTAAACTGGTTTTCGTATTTAAGTTTATAATTTTTAGCGGGTTCCGAATTGTTGTTTTTAAGTTTAACCGTTGCCGTGTAGGTGCCCGCCTCGGTTGCGCTTCCCGTAACTACAAGCTCTAAGTTTTCGCCCGCGACAATCGCCGATTTGTTCACAATTTCCACTTCGGGCAGCTGCGCGGTGCCGTTGTAAACAAGGTTTACGTTTTTAACGCGTATTTCAAGCTGAACGTGATTTACGAAAAACTCTTGCTTTGCGCCCGAGATTATCTCGTAGTTGGAAGCTGGTCTGCCTTCAATTCTGCTTACAAGCGTTGCGGTTGCAACAAACGAACCGACGTTTTTGCGCATTGCGTCCGCTTTATCGTAAGTGCAAACGATTTCCATATCGTCGCGCGGGTAAATCGTACTTTTTGTAGTGGCTTTAGGGCTGTGCACCTGTCCGTTATAGATGAGCGCCGCCGAACCCCACTCTATTATCACGGGCGCGGGAGTTATTCTGTAAGTAAACGGCTCGCACTCGATTTGATAGTTGGGATTGCCCGACGTTGCGGAAATTTTATAAGTGCCTACGTTTTCGCCCGCGCCGCTCTGAATTATATCGATGTTGTCGCCCTCCAAAACGCCGCTGTAACTGAACGTGGGCTTCATTTCGGAACCCATATACGGCAGTTCGGTTTGCGAGGACGTGTAACTACCTTGTATTATTTTGGGAGTTATGGTGTAATAACCGCTCATGCGTGAGGTTTCTTCCACCACGTAATTGCTGAAAATTTTTGCGGTGGAATTTGCGTAAACGGAATAAGCTCCGCCCGCAACGTCCTTGCCGCCGCCCGAATAGTTAAGCGCGGCTTTAAGCGCTTTTACATCGCCCGAATAAGCCCCCGAAATTTCGGCTACTTTGGGATATTGCACAGCGCCGTTATAGGTGAACGAGGTTGTGCTTTCCCACACGAAGGAAACTGATTTGGGCAGAATTTTAAACGTTCTCGTTGCCGTTGCCGCAGTTGCCTTGTAATCTCTGTGTCCGAAGGTTGCCGTTGCAACATATTCGCTTATTCCCGTGTAGGCGTTGGTATAAGTCTGGAAGCCCGCTCTGTCAAGCTGTATCACGTCGCCCTCGATTACGTCGGTATTCGAGGCGGATAACATTACAAGCGGCGCCATTTCCGAGCCCGTATAAGTTAAAGTATTGGTAAGCCATTCAACCTCCACTTCCTTTTGTGCGATTGTAAAGGGACAGGTGTTGCCGCTTCTTATATAATAGTTGCCGTTGGAGGTAACCGCCGTTGCGATATAGCTTTGGTTGCCCGAATAATAGTTTGAGTGCACCTCGGCGCCGTTTACGGTTACCTTGGTGTCGTCGGAACCTATTCCGCCCGCAACGGTAGGTTCGGGCGCCTGCGCCTTTTTGTTGTAGACGAACTGCGTGGTTCCGTTCCACGCCAAATCAAGCGGAGCTTTGTTGATGACCTTTTGCACGCTTGCGGTGCTGTCTACTATATAATAATTGTCTGCAACCGCGGCGTTTGAAAGCCTTCCGCCAACGGTGTAAGTGCCCGCGTTTTTGAATGTTGCGCTGTTCGCGCCTATATTCACGGGAAAGCTGTTGTGGCTGTACAAATTAACGGTTACGCTGTCGCCGTCCAAAATGCCCGAACCCGCTTGCAATGCACGCACTTCAAACGAAACCGCGTGCGGTAATCCGTTGTAGGTTACCGTTTCGGTGCCTGTCCAGTCAAGGTACACGGGGCGCTTTAACACGTTTATTTCAACGCTTGCCTTCGCCGTTGAAGTGAGCGAAGTGTTCTCGCCGTAAGCTTTCACCGAAACCCCGTAATTGCCGCCTTGATTGAGCTTTATCTTTTCAATGACAAAGCTCGCCGCCGAGGCTACTCCTTCGAAGGAAGTTTCCGTCTGCCGCGTCCACTCGTAAGAAAGCTGAATACCGTAGGCGGGCGAAGCCGCGTTTGCCGTCACTTTAATGTCTTCGCCGTAAACTATATTGCCGCCCGACGCGCTGGTTGTTATATCTTTTATTGTCGGCGCGTTCAAACTCCATACGGGGTACATATAAACGGTGTTGTTTGCGAAATTCGCTCTTGCGATATCGCTTTCAAAGCCGTGATAAGTTTTCGCCTCCATGGTTGGAGTTATTCCGTAGTTATAAGCAAGCGTAAACCCCTGACGGCTCGTTTTAATTTCGTTTAAAACGCCGTCAAAGGTTTCCCCCGTTGCATAGCGGTAGCCCGTGCTTTCAAAGGATTTGAATTTTACGGAAGGCTCGTATTTCAAGTCGTTATCGTTTTGCACTTTTATGCGGTAAACGTTTTCGAACTCTACTTTAACATTATGACAGTCTTTAATTTCGGCGCCGTCGAGCACGGTGTTTCCTTCGTTCTCCAAACCCGAAATAAGTCCGCCGCCGACAACGTTAGCCGCGTCGAAATATTTAAGCTCTTTTAAAACCTTGCCGCCGAAGTTGGAATAACTTGAATAAAGCCCGCCCTCGTTTGACGCGGAGCTGTATTTTACGTAAGGGTATTCCTGCGCGTAGTCGGAAAGCTTAAAGGTTTCGCCCTTGTTGCCTATCCACACGGGCAAAACTTTGCCGTTTGCCGTAGCGTAAGTTTCTTTGTTGTAAGCAAAGGTTACATAAACTTCGCCCGCGTCCACGTTGGGCACAACGCTGTTAGCCAACTCGAAAGCTTTAACGCTTACCTTGTTCATGCCGTAAAAGGTTTTTCTTAAAGCTTCAACGTCCTCTCTGTCGGCGTGGATTTTAAAATCGCCGCCGCCGAAGTGCGAAAGCTTATCTTCGTCGGTGAATTTAACGTCTGCGGAATTTAAGTGCACGTCGGTTACGCCCAAGGTGTTGAACACGTTGTAACTTACCGCCTCCACCTTTTTGTCGTTGAACGTTTCGGGGATAACCACAATTCCGCCGCGGCCCTGCATAACGCCGACAACCTCGTAACCGTCCGTCGCCTCGTTATAAACGTATTCGAGCGGGCGCACGTCGTAGCCGCCCTGCCCGAAAAATCCGCCGCCGAACACGAACAGACCGTAAAACGCGGCGCAAGCCGCCGCAAGCGCGCAAAAAAGCGTTGCGACGATTGTTTTTGCTATTTTGTTGCCTTTTACGAGTTTTGAAGCGTGCAACGCGGTTGCGATTACGCAAACCACCGATAAAACGTGTGAAAGCGTCCACATAATTGCCGCCGCAAGCGAAAGCGAAACGGTTTCGCCCGAAAAATTGACAAGGTTTTCGGCGATTACTATTCCGCAAACGAGCGCGGCAAAGGCGAAAAGCTCGCCCATGGAATATTTAAAGCGGAAGTTGGTGAAAACCGCGCCCAGCAAAAACAGCGCGTCCGCCGCCATGGCGAGCACGGGGAAAATCCAGTATAACACGGGCACGCCCGACCAGATTAACAGCGCGGAAACGCACACGTCGGCGCAGAGAGCGGCAATTACGCTTAACAGCAAAAACGCCTTGGGGCTTTTTGTGCCCGCCGAAGCAAAAGGTGAATAATTTTCGTTTTTTCTTTTAAACATTAGCGTCTGCCTCCGCCGTATCTCTTGAATTTAACGGGTTTGGAAACAAATCCGAACTCCTGCGCGTTCAGCTTGTCGAACACGTATTTATCGTTGCCGAGGACGAACAGAATAACGTTTCCGTCCTCGCGGCAATACTTTTTGGTGAAAAGGTGTTTAAGCCGCACGCCGAGCCCGAGCATGCCGCTGTATTCGCGGTAAAGCTCGCCGCCCGCCTTTGTGTAGCCGCCCGAACCCGAGCAGAACGTGCAAAGCCCTTCTTTGGAAATCCGCTTTTGCGTAAACGGTCTGCCGCAGCAAACGCAGGTTTCGGTTTTTTCGGGCACGAGAGCCATTGCGTCCGCCGCAAAGTTGAGGTGCGGCGTATACTTTGCTTCGCCGCCCGCAAAGATATCAGAATAAACTATTTCGGGATAGCTGCAGCCCTTGCACTTTCTTACCGTTTTGCCGCCGACGGTAACTTCGACCGCGCGCGACGCGCACACCACGCGCGAACAGTTGGGGTTGCGCATGTTTTCGGCGCACCTCACCGTAAAGAGGTGGTTTTTGATTTCGCTGTTTACTATTATCTTGTTCACGTCCTCGTCGCTGACGCCGAAGTTTTCGAGCGCGGGCTTTAACGTCTTTACAAGCCCCGCCGTTTTAACGCCCGAGGGGTAAATTATTTCGTTGCCGTTTATAAGGTAAGAAGTTTTTCCCTTTTCGGAGCAGTTTAAGCAAATTAAGCTTACCGCGTCGTTTAAGCCGACGACCGCCTTTAAAATTTCCCTGCCCTGCGAGGAAATTACGTAAGCAGACTTTTCCCATTGGACGTGCGATATGCCCAAAACCTTTATGCGCGAGCATTGCAGCTTTTTGACTTCGCCGTGCTCGCCCGTGTTTGCAAGGCTGTCGAGCATGTAGCGTATAACCGCCATATCGCCGCCGCCGAAGCAGACGTATTTTGCGTAGCCGCCCCGTTCGATTACCTTTGTAAGCCCGTCGAAAACCTTGCCCACAAGCCGCACGTCAACCGTGTCAGACCAGCCCGCGGGCTTTGCGCCCTCGTCCTCGGGCACGGAAGCGGTTAAAAACGAATCGATTTTAGCAGCCTCGGCAAAGGTGAGCGGAACAAGCTCCCTTCCGCTTTCCGAAAAATAGAGCTTGCCCAAAACGGGCTTGCTTTCGCCCGTGCCGCTCGAAATTTCCATTCTTACGGAAATGCCGTAAATGTCTTCCCTTTCCGTTCCGCAGCGGACGGGGTCGGAAAAAGCCTTGCCGCCCGTGAAAACGCGCTCGATAAATTCCTTTTTAAAGCGGTTTACAAGTCTGTCCTCCGCCTCGCGCGCGGAAGAATCGTTTATCTGTTTGAACTCTATAAGGGAATAGTGCTTGTGGTAGTCGGAGGCGACGTCCATAATGAGCTGTTCCCAGTCGGCGTTGCTGCTGTCGGCTGCAACGCCGCGCAAGGGGGCAAACCAGGTTGCGCCGTCCTTTTTGTATGCGGCTTTAACCTCGCCGCTTCCGTCCGAGCCGTTTACGCCGCGCTCGTAAGGGTTAAATATAAACGTGTTAGCCGCCGTTTCGATGCTGTCGCGGGTTACGCGCTTGATTTGCACCCCGCCCGAAAGATAGCCCTCTTTGTAGAGCCTTTGTATACTTTCGAACTCGGTTTTAAATTCGTTTCCGATAACAATATTAGCCATTTTTTACCGCCTCGCTTCTCCGTCGTCGCCCAGAATATCGCGCACGAAGTGCACGTTGTCGGCCTCTCTGCCAAGGTTTTCGCAAAAGCTTTCGCCGCCGTCGTGCGCAAACTTCCAGCTTTCCCTTATAAAGGTTGCAAACGTTCGCGCAACTATTGGCTTTAACAGCCCGCGCCGCTTTCTTGCGCGGCATGCGGGGCACTCGGCCGACCACTTTTCGTCAAAGTCCAAAACGTAGGGCTTGGGCGAGCACTCGGAATAGCGGCACGTTGCGCACGCGCTTATTTCGTCGGGCCCGACGTCCTTGATTTTGCACTCTTCGTGACATTCCTTTATGCGGCAGGTTGCGCAGAACATTCCCAGCTCCGCGTCGGAAATGTTTCGGTTTTCCTTGTAAGCTTTAAGCGCCATGCACCCGTTTGCAAGCGTTTTGTTGCTTTTAAACCAGCTGCAATTGAACAGCGAACAAATCTTGCGGCAGTAAATTGCTCTGTCGCCGTGCTCGCCGCTGTTGCACATTTTGCCCTTTTCGCCGACGTCGTTGCGCGATATGCACAAATAGCCCTCGTCGCTTACCGAACGGCTTAATACTATGCCGCAGTTGTCGCACTTGAAGTCGTAAACGCTTATTTCGCTCATAAGCGTTCCCCTTCCGTCTGCGCTGTTAAGCCTGCATTGCGGTTTGTCGTCGCAGACAAGCACCGAACCGCGGCTTTGCGTCTTTTTATACTTTTCAAGCTCTAATTCATATTCTTGCCTAGGCAAAAGCTTAACCTTTCTGCACTCGCGGCAGCGGATTGCAACCATGTTGTCGCTGTTGCTGCCCGCAAGAATGGTGGCGTCGCCGCTGTTGCTTGACAAAAGCCCTATGCTTGCGAAATAGGCGAGCGCAAAGCCTTCGAGCCTGTGCATGTCGGCAAGCGAATAAATTTCTACGTCGTTTTTCTGCCCGAGGCGAAAAATTCGCCCTATTCTCTGGTCCATGGCAAGCGGGTCGGGCGTTACCTGATAGTTTATGATAACGTTGCACGCCTGCAAATTCGCGCCCTCGGTAAAGCCCGCGTCCTTAACGATTAAGATTGCGTCGTCCTTTTTGTTGAACTCTTCCACAATTCTGTTTTTGCCCGCGGAGCTGCCGACGATTATTCTGTCCTTAAACTTTTCTTCGGCGGAAAGCGCTTCGATAAACTCGTCGTAAACGGTTTCGTTTTTGCCCAGCTCGTAATCGAAGAAAACAAGCACTCTGTTTTTGTGCTCGGACAATATCTTTTTTGCGTATTCGTATTTATACCCCAGCTTTTGCGCGCTGTGCTTGACGGGCACCAGAACCGTGTTTTTTGCAACGTTTTCAGTCATGCCCAGAACGCGGTCGGAATAATACTTGGGATAGCCCTTTTTGGTGAATATTTTATCCACGCCCTCTTTTTGGGAGAGCGCGCCTATCATTGCGTTGAAAATTTCGGAATAAGCGTCGCCGAACTCCATTCCGTTGCGCTTGTTCCTTTTTATGTAATCCGAAAGCGGACACTTTTCGCCGCCCGCGTTTACGGTGGGCATAAAATCGGCGTTGGTTTTTGAAAAGTCGACGGTTACCGTTTCTTCGTTAAGTCCCCTTATTTCAAGCGATTTAACCGCCGCGGGAGCGGGAAAGAAGAAAATGTTTTTAACGTTTTTCTCTTTGGAAAGGTGGTTTGCCTGCCTTATCATAATCGAGCGCAAAACGCCGTTGTGGTAAGCCCCCGCCACGCTGTGCATAACCTTTGCGCGCAGCTCGTGGTTTTTTCTGTCCTCCAAAAACTCGGTTATTTTCATCGACTGCTCGTATTCCGACTTCAACGAAAATTCCTTTAAGCCCTCTACGCCGAGGTAAGCCGCAAGCTCCTTATAGTGCTTGCCCGTAACCTCCTCGTGGGTGACCTTGCGGATAAATTCGGTTATATTCGAAGCGCCGTGGCAGATGTTTTCGTAATAAAACTTGTTTTCAGCCTTATACTCTGCCGAGCGGCTCTCTTCCTTTTCCTGCACGAAGTCATCGGGGTTGCCGCCGCGGCAGCGGATAAAGTACCACAGCCTGAACATGTTTGCAAGGTTGCCCGAGTGCGGCGTTGCGGTGAGAAGAAGGCAATAGGTTGCCTCGGCTTCCTTTTTTACCTTCATCATCTCGGACAAAAGTTTGAGCGCGTAAGGATATTTGCCGTTTTCCTCGCAAAGGTGGTGCGCCTCGTCCACGACGATTACGTCGATTAAAAGCCCTTCGGAATTTTTCCACCCGGCAAACACTTCAACGTCTACGATTATCGGGCGGTTGGGGCGGAAAAACTTTCCGTCGCGCGTGGTGCCCACCTCGCCCAGAACCTGCGCGAACGAGGGGTTTTTGGACTTGCCCTCTTCGTTTTCGCAGTTTCTTACCTGATACAAAACGCCCTTGCCGAGCCCGAACTTTTCTTCGAGCACTTCCACCCAGTTGTCGAAAACCTGATTGGGCGCGACGACGAGGAGGGATTTAACCTTGTTTCTTACGGCAAGCTCCGAAAGGATAACGCCCGCTTCGAAGGTTTTGCCGCTGCCCACAACGTCGGCAAGCAAGCCGAAGCCGCGCAAGTCGCGCAAAAACTGCAACGCCGCGCTCTTTTGGTGCTCGAAAATAACGTCGCCGCCGGCGTGGTCTACCGACTTGGGTATGCCGTAAGCGCTTCTGCCCGACTTTTCGTATTTGTCAGCGCCTATTTTAAGCTCGCCGAAGTCGTCGTACCTATCAAGCGCCTCAACCATTTTCTGCATTTCGGCAACGCCGCGGGTATACTGCCGCCTGCCCTGCAAATTGCTGCTCTGCGCCGAGGCGTCGAACGCCGACCCGTCTATTTCTATTTCGAATTTCTCGTCCATAACCGTTTCCTCCGTCAGTCGTTGCCGTCCACTACGAACCCGCCCAAATTAAAGCTGAACTTAATCGCGCCTGCCTTAACGTAAGCCGTTGTGCCTGTGCGCACCCATCTGTCGTCTTTTGCGTTTCCTATCTGGCGCATATACTCTATCTGCACAACGCGGTCGCCGTCGTTGTTGGTGACGTAAGCCTTTGCCCGCCCCTCGGAGTCAATCGAAACGCCTATCGCTATCGAAACGCCCAGCGGCAGATAAACGCGCCGCCCGTTGTAATAGTTTCTTATAAACCCGCCGCCCGAAATCGCGCGGACGCCTATCGCCTCTTTAAGCCTTGCCATGCTTACTCTGTCGTCTACCGGCATACTCATTCTCACCGTGCCGTCCGCAAGCGAAAAGTAACCGATTTTGTCCTTATACTTCCGCTGCTGTATTTCCCTTTCGGTAATCGGCGCGGCTATTACCTGCATTTCGTCCGACTGCTCGCACCTGTCGCCCGTGGTGATATTCTTTCGGGTAAACGTGTTTTCCTTGTTTTTCAGCTCCGTTCCCCTTTCGACGAGTATCGCGTAGAAGGGGCGGCAATAGGAATCGTTGGTAAAAAGCCTTAGCCCGTAGGACATTGCTATAACCGTTTTCACCTTGTAATCTTTAAGCGCGGCAATGGCGACGCCCAGCGCGGGGGCGTAAACGGCGTCCTCGTGCCCCATTATGTTAAAGCCGTTGTTTTCAACCCCGTCGTAGTCCACTTCCTCGTTTTCGAAGGTGCAAACCTCTACGCCGAGCTTTTTAATCTCGCGCCGAAGATAATCGACAAGCCCGTGAGTTTCGACAAGTCCGCCCGACAAAAACACCTTTTTTACGTTGAAGTTCAAGGGGCGCCTTATTTCATCGGTTATGTAATACAGAATCTTTTTAGCCACGCCGGAATTTTCCGAAATTCCCGTGCAAGCCAAAAACTGTTCTTTGGTAAGCTTTTTTTGTATATATAAATCGCGCGAAACGCACACGGGCACGCCCGAAGCGAAAAAACCTTCCTTGCACATGCCGAGCAAAATTTTAGCCGTCTTTATGTCCTTGACGAAAAGGTATTGCTTGGACTGCAAGCCGTATTCCACTATGTGCCCCTGCTGCCCGCTCGAAGGCGAGCCCATCGTTTCGCGCGTGTAAAGCCCTTCTTCGAGGTAATCGGCAACCGCGTCGTCTATGTCGTTTCCGCCAAGCCCGAGCGGCAGGTTGTGCCCGTCGACGCCGTCGACCGAAAGTCCGTTTGCAAGCACGTTTGCCTTTACGACGGAAATTTCCTCCTCGCCCATGTTGAAGATGAGCGCGCTTTCGCCGCGCTTTATTTTGCCGCAATCGATTGCGAAAACGCTTAAAGCCTTGGTCATCGAAAGCGACCTTTCGGGCGCTTTGCCGAAAGACCTTTCAACCAGCCTTTCAAGCTCCGCCGTGAATTCCGCGCCCGAGTGCGACGGATAGACGACGGAATAGAGCACGCCGCACCTGTCGGCGCCGATTAACTTTTTAAGCCGCGCAAGCCGCCCCTGAACAACATTGCAAACATAATCGAAATATTGCTCGCACACGCTTTGCGGAGTAAAACCCTCGGCGGTGAAGGTCATTTCGTTTTTTACAAGCTCGTCGAAATTTTTGGTTGCGGTTTTTCTTCTGGGGAAGTAAAAGTTGGGGAATTGGTTGCCCGTTCTGTAATAATCCTTATTCTTCGCGCCGACCGCCGCGCCGCCCTCGCCCGAAAGCAGGGATAAAAGCCTTTTTATTTTAACCACGGTGATAAACGATTCTTCAGCCGCTTTATCAACCTGCTCGCCAAAATACCATTTTGCGTTTTCCGCGTCGAAATACGCCACCGCGGGAATAGCCGTAAGCGAGCTGTCCCCGCACGAAATCTTGCCCGAATGCTCGGCGCCGTCCGCGCCGTAGGCATAGGCAATTTTCAGCGTGTCGCTCCCCAAATCCAAACCGATGCAAAAATTAACCGTCATACGCTTTACCGTTAAATGATTATACTTCCACTCTATTATAATATAAACGCGCGCGCAAGTCAATTACACGCCGCGCAGTTTCGACATATTTATTATAATTTTTCAACCCTTGTCATTCTGAGTGCAACGAAGAATTTTACGCCCTTGTCATGTTGAGCTTGGCGAAACATCTAAAAGATTCTTCACTTCGTTCAGAATGACAGAAATATCAGGTGTTTGGATACGAATGACAGCGGGCGAATGTAGCATTGCGCCCGACGGCAGGCATAAAATGGCAGTATGGCAATTTTAAATTATAACCGCGAAGCCGCCGCAGCCTACGCAAGGGAATGGGCTTTTAAGCGCAACCCGCGCTTTTACGATTTTTCTTCCCTTGGCGGCGACTGCACGAATTTCGCTTCGCAATGCATCTACGCAGGCGCGAAAATTATGAATTACACCCCCGTATACGGCTGGTTTTACAAAAATTTGAACGACAGAACGGCAAGCTGGACGGGCGTGGAATACCTTTATAATTTTTTGGTGACAAACGACGGGGCGGGCCCTTTTGCCGAAGAAACCGAGCTTAAAAACCTGCAACCGGGCGATATCGTGCAGCTTGGCAGAGCCAACGGTGATTTTTACCACTCGCCCGTTGTGGTCGGCATACGGGGCGGGCAGATTTACGTTGCCGCGCACACTTACGACGCTTATAACAAGCCTTTGAATTCCTACAATTTTGCGGTGGCGCGGGGCATACATATCCTCGGCGTGCGCGATTAACCCCCTTATATTACGCGTTTTTGCGCATTTTAAAGGGGCGAGCCGTTCGGTTCGCCCCTCTTTTTATTTAAAAATTTTATTGTAATTCAATTAAAATATTTTCAGCAACCTTTTCCGCGGTAAAGCCGCAATCGTTAAAAAGCTCTTCAACCGTTCCGTGCCCCACAAAGCCCTCCACGGCGTGAATTTTGCAGCTTTTTTTGCAATTGCCCCCCGTATATGCCGCGATTTTCTCGCCTACGCCGCCCTGCTTTATGCCCTCTTCGAGGATGTACAAAAGCTCGGCGTTTGTCGCAAAAGAAGCGATTTTTTCATAATCCAAGGGGAAGATTTTAACAAGCTTTACAACCCCTACTACGTTTTCGCCCCGCATTCCGTTTATTATTTCAGCCGCCTTTACCGCAACGGAAGCCAGCCTGCCGTAGGTTAAAATTACGACTTTTGCGCTCTCCGCGTTTTCGGTTTTGCAAATCCAGCCGTCGCCTTCAAGCCCGCTCGGCTCTTCCGCTTCGCCACCCTTGGGGTAGCGCACCACCGAAAGCCCGCCGTGGTTTAAAGCCGCGTTTAAGCCGCGTTCGAGCTCTTCATACGTTTCGGGCGAATAAATTTCCGTGTTCGGAATGGTAGAAAAAGCGGCGCAGTCGAATATGCCCTGATGAGTAATTCCGTCGTCGGGCACAAGCCCGCTTCTGTCCAAAAGCAGCACGAGCGGCAGTTTTTGCAGTGAAATATCGTGCAAAAGCTGGTCGTAAGAGCGCTGCGCGAACGTGGAATAGATTGCCGCCACTGGTTTCATGCCGTTGACCGCAAGCCCCGCCGCAAACGTGATTGCGTGCTCTTCGGCAATCCCCACGTCGAAATATCTTTCGGGAAAGCTTTGGGCAAATTCGGTAAGCCCGCACCCCTCGCCCATGGCGGCGGTGATTGCGCAAACCTTGTCGTCCTTTTCAGCGGCGGCGCACAAAAGCCCGCCCGCAAACGAAGAAAAGCTTTTCTTTTCTCCGCCCTCAACGCCCGTTTCGGGGTTGAATTTGCCCACAGAATGATAGAGCCACGGCTCTTTTTCGGCGTGCTCGTAGCCCTTGCCCTTCGTTGTGCACACGTGCACAACGCAACAACTATCGTGCATTTTGGCAACGCGCAAAACGTTTTGCAGCTTTTTAATGTTGTGCCCGTCGACGGGGCCGAGATAGGTAAGCCCCAAGTCCTCGAAAATGCTCTCTTTTAAGAACATTCTTTTTATAAAATTTTTAAATCTGCGGCACCCCGAGGCAAGAAATTTGCCTATTAAAGGAATTTTAAGCAAAAACTTTTCGGTGCGGTGCTTAAAGCGGAAATATCTTAAGCCCGAGCGCATGCGCACAAGATAATTGTGCAAGCCGCCAACGTTGCGCGATATTGACATTTCGTTGTCGTTTAAAATAATTACGAGCTTTAACTTGTTGTCCGCGCAGTTGTTCAACGCCTCGTAAACCATTCCGTTGGTCAGCGCGCCGTCGCCCACGACGGCAACGGCGTAATTGTCGTTGCCTTTAAGCTTGTTGGAAACGGCAATTCCCAACGCCTCCGAAACGGAAGTTCCGCAATGCCCCTCGTTTAAAACGTCGTGCTCGCTTTCGAAGCGGTCGCAAAAGCCCGAAATGCCCCCCTTCTTCCTAAGCGTGTCAAACCTTTCGCGCCTGCCGGTTAAAAGCTTGTGCGTATAAGCCTGATGCCCCACGTCGAAAATAATTTTGTCGTCGGGCGAATTGAACTGCGTGTGCAGCGCGATAGTCAGCTCAACCGTGCCGAGGTTCGAAGCCAAGTGCCCGCCGTTTTCCGAAACGGTTTTAATTAATTTGTCCCTTACCTCCGCCGCAAGATTTTCAAGCTCTTTTAAGCTTAAATCCTTTATATCCTGCGGGGAATTCACCTTTTCGAGCATACCCGTTTCCCTTTTAATTCAATAAGGCAGCCGCACGGAAAACCATTTCGGCTGCCATAAAATTATATGTTTTACTGAATAATTTTAACACTTTACACCCCCGCTTGTCAATAGCGTTTTTACAATTCTTTACAACAACCGAACAGCCCGCAGCGTGTTAGTTTTTAAAACGGTGTTCGTGAACAGCTAACATTTTTTGTTAGTAAATTTCGTAAAATCGTACTAATCGCGTTGACATTAATATAATATAGTGATAAAATTAATTTGTTCCGGAATATCGCGGGCGGCAAAGCTCCGAACGGAATAAAGGAGAAAAAATGAAATTTGTAAAAAAGTGTTCCGCAACGGTTTTGGCTGTTTCGATGCTGATGACCTGCGTGGCAGCGTCTGCCTGTACCCACTCGCACGACTACAAATGGCGCTACAACACGGAACAGCATTGGAAGGAATGCGAAGCCGACGGTTTTGTTGAAAGCGGTTCAATAAGCGACCACTCCTTCGAAGGCACGAGCACCTGCGACTGCGGCTACATAATGGGCACCGAAATAGAAAACCCGCCCGCTACGCCCACGCCGGACGACCCGAACAATCCGGACAATCCCAACGTTCCCGCTCCGACACCGGGTGTCACACACACGGTTACGTTTGTAACCAACACAACCCAAACCTACGACAGCCAAAGCGTAAGCTCGGGAAGCACGGTTTCGGCTCCCACAGGGCTGACAAGCGGCGGAAAGTATCTTGCGGGCTGGTATACCACCCAAAACTTTGCCGAAGGAACGGCGTTCAACTTTTCAACGGCGGTCACAAAGGATTACACCCTTTACGCGAAGTGGATTGATTTAAACGCGGCAGTAAAGGAAGTAAAAGCTTATAACGAAAGCCTTGCGATAGAGTGGCAGGAAGCCAACCCCGCCGCGGCAACCGTTCAATATAAGCCCCTTTCGGGCGGAAATTACGTAACCGTCGATAAAGAGCTTATCCGCCCCTATAACGACGGCGCGAGAGTTGACATAATAGGCTTAAAGGCAGGCTCGTATTCGGTTAAAATAACCCCCTCCTCGGGCACTTCGTTCGATATCCCCGAGGTTTCGGTTTCGGCTTACGACCGTTCGGGCTACGCTCACTTTAATTATACGAACGGCGTCGGCGCCTATAACGACGACGGCACGCTTAAAGACAACGCAATAGTTATATATGTAACCGACGAAAACAAGGATTACGTAATGCGCGACGTTGCCGCTGCAAATCCCGCGGTGACCATGTTCAAAATTCCCACGTATGCGGGTACGTCCGGCACGGATTGGAAAAACAAAAACGCAGACGGTATAGGCTGGTGGCTGAACAACTCGCAGTACACCATGGACAACAAAAACAGCGACAAAAACAAGCGCCCCAGCAACACCTACGACGCGGCTAACGGCAAAAACCTTGGGTTTAAGCTTGCAAACGAAAGCCACCCCATAGTAATAAGGTTTATAGGCACCGTAACCACACCCGAAGGCTGCACCAAATTTAACAGCGAGGACGAGGGCGGTTCGGTAGGCGACAACGGCAATATGGCGCGCATGAAAAACTATAAGAACATAACCTTGGAAGGCATAGGCGAGGACACGGTTATTCAGGGTTGGGGCTTCCACTTCATAGCGGGCACCGACGGCACGAACGGGCAGGGTTCGGGCTTTGAAGTAAGAAATTTAACCTTTAACGAATACCCCGAAGACGCCGTCGGCATGGAAGGTCAGCAAAGCGGCACAACAATAACCGCAGCCGTTTCGCGGTGCTGGATTCACCACAACACCTTCTTCCCCGGCAGGTGCGACAGCCCCGCGGAAAGCGACAAAAAGGAAGGCGACGGCAGCTGCGACTTTAAGCGCGGCGAATACTTCACCGCCTCCTACAACTACTTCGAATACTGCCACAAGACCAACCTTGTCGGCTCTTCCGACAGCTCGATGCAGTTTAACATGACCTATCACCACAATATGTGGTATCAATGCGGCTCGCGTATTCCCCTCACAAGGCACGCAAACGTGCACTTTTACAACAACTACGTTTGCGGCGACACCACCGAAAAGACCACGCCTTATTCGCATATTGCAAAGCCTTCGTTAAGCTACGTGCACTCCCTCCGCGCGCAATGCTACATCTTCACCGAGGGCAACTATTACGAGGGCAGCAAAAACATAACCGAAGGCAAAACGGGCGGCGACGCAAAGGGCTGGAACAACATGTTCTATGCAAATATCGGCGTCAACAACATAGTAAACGCAACCTCGCGCGAACAAATTATTACTAACCATTGCGCAAACAACTCGATTGATTACGGCAAGTTCGACACCAACCCCGCGCAGTTCTATTACGACGCGGCAAAGAAAAAGAGCGACTGTCTTTTGGACGACCCCGTAGCGGCAAGATTAAGAGTATTGCGCGAAGCGGGCGCAAACGGCTTTACTCCCCGCGTGGGCGAAAGCATGATTAAGGACGCGGATAAACCCGCGGCCGCGCTAAACATTCCCGAAGACGGACTTACGGTTGACTTAAGCAAGGCAACAGTCGGCGGCACGGTTAGCGGAGTTAAGTTTGTAAACGCAAAGAACAGCTCGGGCACGGCAAAGGGCAAGGGCATGCTTGCAACCTTTACGGTTGTTGAAAACACCGAAATATCCTTAAAAACGAGCGGCATGGGCATAACCGGCTGCGAATTGGTAAAAGCGGACGGCACGGTTATTGCGGGCGGCATCGCCTCCTACACGGGTTTCTTACAGCCCGGCACCTATTTCATTTCGTCCAGCCAAAAGGATAAAGACGGCGGCATAACGTCGCTTTTCTTCAAGCAGGGCGTAACCGAAGCCGAAAGAATTCAAAACGTAATAGATTACATAAACGCAATAGGCGAAGTTTCGCTTACGCAGGACTGCGAAAGCAAGATTGAAATGGCGCAAACCGCTTATAACGCGCTCACAGCAGACCAGAAAGCAAAAGTAACCAACGCTTCCACCCTCACCGCGGCGGTTGAAAAATACGACAACCTTGCGGCTACGTCCGTAATAAAGCTCATCAACGCAATCGGCACGGTAAACCAAAACTCGGGCGACAAGATTTTAGCCGCGCAGGAAGCTTATAACGCGCTTTCAAGCTCGCAAAAGGGCAAAGTTACAAACCGCTCCACCCTCACCGCGGCGCTCGAGCAATGGTCACAATTCGCCGTTAAGAGCGTAAACGACCGGATTGCCGCGCTTGTTGACGTAAGCACGATTTCCGTAACCGACCAAACGGCGATTGCAAACGCAAGAGCAGCTTACGAAAGAGTGCAGACGGCTTACAACAACCTTGACGGCGAAGACGGCGAAACCAACCAGCAGGCGCAGGTTGTAAATTACAAAAAGGTAACCGACGGTTTGGCGGCAATTGCCAAACTTGAAAAGCTGTTCGACTTTAAGGACGCGCTTGCGGCGTTTGACGGCACAGCGGTAAACAGCGGCAATTTAGCGGCAGCAAACGCGCTGAAAACGCTTTATACCGAGCTTTCCGCACAGCAGAAAGCCGCGCTCACCGCGGACGAACAAACCAAGTTTACGGCGATTGAAGCTTCGCTTAAAGACTTTGCGGGTAAAGCCATAGAGTGCTCGTTCGAGGGCAGCCCCAGCAACTCGGCGTTTACCGTTTCGGGCAACTACACAAGCTGCAGCGTAACAGTAAACGGACACGCGTTAACCAAGTGCTTAAAGATAGAATCTTCAACAAGCGTCAAATTTACGACTTCGGTAAAAATGACCTTAACGCTCTATCTCAGCAAGTCCGGCAACATAAAGATTGACGGCGCAAGCAAAGCTTCCGACGGCAGCGGCGTTGTAACAATAACAATCGAGGCAGGCTCGCACACGATAACCAAGGACACAAGCCTCAATCTTTATTACGCAACCCTCACCCCCGCCGCATAAACACACACAACAAAAAGCGCCTGCGCAAACGCGCGGGCGCTTTATCTTACACCAAAAAAAAGCCGCGGCGCGTAACCTACGCGCCGCGGCTCTTACCATTTATAATTTTAAATTGCTTTACTGCGGAATATTATTCAAATCAACCGTAACCGAAACGATGTAAGGATTACTGCCCGCGTTTACGGTAATCACTCCGCAACCGTCCTCATAAGTTACCGTAACGTCAGCGTCGCTTCCGTTACCCGAATACCATACAATTGAAACTGTTCCTTTAACAGGCATTTTCAAAATAGTGCCCGCATTGATTTGCGAGGAGTTCCCGTTTCCGCGTATTTTGCCGTTTGTCGCGTCGATAGTCACACCGTTATGGGTTGTGACGTCTCCCTGAACGGTTCCCGTAAAAGTCGTAAAATCATAAGTCTTCATACCAAAGGTTATGTTCACTTCACCGTCCCATGCGTCGCTGTAATTAAGCTTGCCGTTAACCGCCGCAAAAATCTTTGCGAAATTACTGAAATCAGCCGCGCGAGCCGCATCTATTACGGTGCACAGATTTTCGATTGTTCCCGCCGTAGCCGTATCGACAGCGCCGTCGCCCGTATTGCCGTATTCAAACAGCTTAGCCGCAACGGGAGCAGCGTTCATATTGGTATAGCGGTCGTTCTTGCCGTCTGTCTTAGTGCCGTAAGCCGTCTTAGAATACGCGCCCGACATTTGGCTGTTAATAAACGCCAGCGTCATATATTTGTCCCAGCCGCGCGCCAACGAAACGGTTCCCGCCTGAACGTTGCCGTCGTCGATAAACGTGCATCCGTTGAAAATGTAGCCGTATTCAACGCTGTCCGCCTCGCCCTTGCTGCAACCCTTGGTTGCCACAACGTAGCCGCCGTTCTTTTCGGTAAGTCCCGCGCCTATCGTCTTAATCGTACAGCCGTTGAAATACGCCGTAGAGTTATAACCGAAGATATAGTCGGTTCTGCCCTCTATATGGCAGTTATTGTAAATGTGTCTGCCCGTCATATCGTAAAGCGTATCGTGATAGCCGAGGAACGTAACGTTTTCAAACACGCACTTATCCGCCTGAACGAGCACTGCAACCGCCTGCGTACCCGAAGTAATCTTTTTGGATTCCTCGTAAAGCGCGTTTGTATTCCAATAATTTTTAAAAGTAATATTTTCCGATTTAAAGCCCACAGCCGCGGCGCGTATCGAAACGGAAGCACTTCCGTCGGTGCTGTAAGTCGTTGTTCCGCTCGGGTCGGAAAGTCCGTTCATTTTGTCAAACCAGACAACGCTCTTTGTGCCGTCGGTATCGGTGTTTGCGCCCGTTATATGCACGTTCGGCATATCGATTTCAACCTTTTCTTTATAATCGCCCGCCGCAACGTTTATGTTTTTAATTACATTGTCGCCCGCTTCAACAAGCTTAAACGCGCGAAGCGCGTCGTTAATAGTATTAACGGTTACAACGTTTCCGTTTACGCCCGCGGTTGCCGCCGCGTCTACGGTAACGCTCATTTTGTTTACTTCAACAGCGTCAAGATTGAGCACGTTTATTTCGTAAGAATCGGTTTTATTTTCAGAACCTGAAACGGTTTCCTTTATTTCTACCGTCTTTGCACCCGCAGTCAACGTTGTTTCGGGTGCGGTAACGGTATATTCTGAAGGCTTTAATACAAACGTTTCTTTTTCGGCAACGTTTGGCGTTGAACACGTTGCCTGCACCGCAACGTTATTACTGTTAAAAGCTTCGCCGACTTTAAACAGTTTTTGCGCGTTTTTCGTCACTCTGCTGCTATCCAGCACATAATCGTAAGCCGTAATCGATTCAACCGCGTAAACGGCTACTTTATAAGTCGCTTTAAATTCGGGGTTTTCCTTATAGCTTACCGAAATTTCGTAAGTTCCCGCAACGTCCTTATTAAACTTTGAACTGTCAAGCGTGTATTTATCGCTTGTTAAGCTGTCCTGCCTGCCGTTTTCATAGTTAAGCATAACGCTTAAACCGTTACTGTTAAAGGCTCTGCCGGCTAAAAATTTGTTTGTCGCGCCGCTTACGGTTATTCCTGTTGCCGCGCTCTTTTCCAGCTTTTCGGTAATTACTATATTGGCAAGTCTGCCCGAACCGACCGACTGCAAATAATATTTGCCCGCGGGAAGATTTTCGGCTTTAAGTCCCGTTTGCGCCGCAGTAATCGTTCCAAAGTCTTTAACTACCGTTCCGTCCTCTTTATAAAGCTTTAACGCAGCCGAGCTGCCGCCCTTCGCTTCGAATGAAATCGAGTTTTCGTTATCAGCGCCTTTAAGCTCAAAAGAAATTTTCTTTTGCTGATTATTGACGCAAGCGCCCGTTAAGCCCGAACTCGAAGCCTCGAAATAAACGCCCGCGCCGAAAGTAAAGCGCCCGACAGTTAAATCCTTTTCAGGCTTTACGCCCGCGCCGCCCGCAGCATTTAATGCCGCTTCCAAATCGGCTTTGGTAGAAACCATTTCATATTCTTTCGTTTGAACTTTGCCGCACTCGCACCTGCCGTCAACAAAGTCGTGATTAGCGCGCGTATTTGGCTCTTCATCACCGCAGTCGCAAATCTTCCAATGCTCGGCTGCGTCGCTTTCCCATTTAAAGTTGTGGCTGTGGGCGCAGGCGGCAAGCCCCATTGCCCCGAACGCAGTTAATCCGCTCATGGTAATTGCGGCAACCGCCTTCAAAAATTTTTTGTTTTTCATTTATCCTCCTAAAAAACAAATTTTTTTCAGTCAATAGTTTTTACGTTAAGCGTACTTTATACGCTTAACGCGGGCGGTTTAAAACAAAAAAACCGCCTAGTTTCTTAGTCACATTATATAATAGTGAAATGTAAATTTCAAGCATTTTATGAAAATTTTAAAACAAAAAAAGCCCCGCGGCGCGTTGCGCCGCGGGGGAAAAGTTTTGATTAAGTTTTAATACTGTGTCTTTTAAACATCTGACGCTGCCGACGATAAGGCGCGTG
>JAIDVM010000032.1 GCA_029059705.1 Clostridia bacterium | reverse complement strand
AAACCCCCTTCGCCTTAGTCTCGTGGGCGCGGCTATGTGTATAAGACACAGAAATAAAATAGGGGTTGCGCGTAAAAAATACGCGCAACCCCCGTTTTTATGCGGGTTTTTCCGCCCGCAAAAGGGAACAGATTAAACTTTTTCGGAATAGCTTTCGCAGCAGGTGCAATCTGAACGACCGCAAGAGCACCCAACCTTAATGTGTCCGAGAGTGCAGTTGCAGCCCGCATGATTGTACTTGCAGCTTGAAACTTCGCAAGCTATATCGTGATTAACGTTTTCCATATAAAACCCTCCGAAAGTTATTTTGTGTGTAAAAATATAAAATATTCCCCGCCCTTGACAAAAAGGGCAAAGCGGTTTAAAATAAAAAGGAAATATTAAAAAGGAGCAACTTATGAAAATAATATTATTGCAGGACGTTAAAGGGCAGGGCAAAAAGGGCGAAGTTAAGGAAGTAAACGAAGGCTACGCGCGCAACTTTTTAATTAAAAAAGGCTTGGCGGAAGTTGCTACCCCCACGAAAATAAACGAATTGAACCAAAAAAAGGCTTCGCAGGATTTCCACCGCGCCGAGGAAGTAAAGGCCACTCAGGCGCTTGCAAAGGAAGTTTACGGCAAAACGTTCACCGTAAAAATAAAGGCGGGGCAGAGCGGCAAGGTGTTCGGCTCGGTTACGGGCGCAAACATTGCCGAAGCGTTGGTTGCCGCGGGCTACAACGTGGACAAGAAAAAAATCGTGCTTGCGCAGCCCATTAAAACGATTGGAACTTACGAGGTTGAATTAAAGCTTATGGAAGGAGTTCAGTCCAAAATCAACGTCGTAATCGAAGCCGAATAATTAAAATTAAAAGCGCCCTTAAAGCGCGTTTTATAAAGATTTTTGCGGACAAACAAATAGCACACTATACTTAAAAAACTAAGTGTAGCGTGCTATATTTTTAATTGCTGTAATGATAAATTAAAATTTACCACACAATCATTATAATGCGGTCAATCTTCCATATCGGAAAACGGGATTTTTCCGTGAAGCTCGATTGCGTAACGCCCCGTAGGCGTTCCGTCGGGCTTAACTTCCATAAGGCGCAGCTTGTTCATCTCGGAAAAATCTATTTCGTCAAACACGTCCGCGCATTCCGCGGATTCCTGGTCGCCAAGCTGATACAAAATGCACTCGACTGCTTCCGAAATTCTTTCATATGCAAACTTTTCAATGCTTTCAATCGAAGCGCCTTCTTTTATCAGCGCGGCAACTTCGGGAAATTTTTCGTTAAGCACGCCTTGCTCGCTATATTTTTTAATCATGTTGGCAAACCCGCCCCTGTGAAATTCAAGGTGGTCGCTAATCGGTTTCAAAAAGCGGAAGCAGGGCAAAACCGCCCAAACGTCGCTTTCAAGCTTCAATTCCCATTTCGCCCACTCTTTTTGAATTCCCAATTTTTCCATTACGTTTAACTTTTCTTCAAAAGTCATTTCTTTATCTTTCATTATTATTCTCCTTTCTCCGCTAAATTACCGTTTGTCGTACAACTATTATAACAAAATTGCAATAAAAACGCAAGGATACATTATTTATCCTTGCGTTGATTAAATTGAACGGCGGTTTAATTAAAACTGAACCTTAACGTTCTTTCTCTCTTCGTCGCTGTCAACGGTGAAAAGGGGCTGCTTTTCAAGCCTCATTTTATTTGCAACGATAGAGGAAGGGAAGGAATCGCGCTTGATGTTGAATTCCCTTACGTTTGCGTTGTAATACTTTCTCGCGTTTTGCAGCTCGCCCTCGATGGAAGTAAGCTGGTTTTGCAGCGACATAAAGTTTGTATTTGCTTTAAGCTCGGGATAGCTTTCAACCATAACCCTCATTCCGCGCAGCGCGCCCGTTAAGCGGGCTTCCGCCTCGATTCTATCGGCGGAGGAAGAGGCTGCGTTTACCATTGCGCGTGCTTCGGCAATCCTCGTAAGCGTTTCGTGTTCGTGCTTGGCGTAACCTTTAACCGTTTCCACAAGGTTGGGGATTAAATCGAATCTCTTTTTGAGATAGATATCGATAGTAGACCACGCCTCGTCGCATTGGTTAAGCATTCTTACAAATTTGTTGTGGGTGGATATGCGCCAGATGATATAAGCCACGATAAGCACCGCTGCAACGGCGCCGACCACTATGCCGGCAATTTCGCCGCCCGTTAAAAGTAAAATATTACCCATTAAAAACCTCCGTGTTTTTATAAAAATTATAACTTTTTAATTTCCGCGAACGACGACTTTAAAAACGCTTCCGCCGTGGAATCCTTTTTAATCGCTTCAACCGCGTCGTCGAAGGAGAACCACTTAACCTCGTCAAGCTCCTTTTCGTCCAAAACGGGTTCGCCGTCCTCTGCGATTATTACGTAATTGAGCATGAGCACGTTTTTCGGCTCGTGATAGCGCGAGGACATATATTTGAATTTAACCGTGTTTAGCTTGGTTTCCTCTTTAAATTCGCGCGTAACCGCCTTTTCCGCCGTTTCGCCTTTTTTGATATATCCCGCAAAGAGAATGTAATCTTCCTGTCCCTTGTGCTTGGCAAGCAAAATTTTGTCCTTGTTTCTGTTTGTTACAACCATGCAGACCGCCGTGGGGAACTGCGCAAAGCGGAACTTGTTGCAGTTTTTGCAATAGGGCACAAGACCTTCGCCGTTTGCGTACATGAGTGTAAGTTTTTCTCCGCATTCCGTACAATACATATATAAACCTCCTTTATATTCTTGTTACTTTATTCTTGTTTATTATATAACCTTTTTGACGATATTTCAATACCTTTATTTCAAATTTTACAAAAATATTGACTAAATACGCACAATAATATATAATTACCTTAACTAAATTCGGGGAAAGGCTACATATGAATTACGAAAGGGCAAAAACCTATTTGGCGCAGCGCGGGCAGGAGCAGCTTTTAAGCTATTACGACGAGCTGCCCGAAGCAGAAAGACAATTGCTTTTAAACCAGATAGAAAATCTCAATTTTTCGATAGTAAATAATATAAACAAAAAAGAAAACGGCAAACGCGGCAAAATCCAGCCCGCGGGCAACGCCGTTTCGGTTGAGGAAATACGCCGCCGCCGCGTGCAATTCGAAACGGTGGGGCTGAACCTGTTGTCCGAAAACAAGGTGGGCGCGGTGTTGCTTGCCGGCGGGCAAGGCTCGCGTTTGGGCTATTCGGGGCCCAAGGGCACGTTTAATATGGGGCTTACGAAGGAGCTTTCCATTTTCGAGCTTCAAATGAACAACATTAAAAAAATAACCGAAACCACGGGCAGACATTTTCCGCTTTTTATAATGACGAGCTACAACAACAACGAGGAAACGGTTAAATTTTTTAAAGACCGCAACTTTTTCGGTTACCCGCGCGACAGAATACATTTTTATATTCAGGACGTTGCGCCCACGTGCGATTATAACGGAAAGATTTTTCTTGACGAAAAAAGCCGCGTTTCAATCGCCCCCAACGGCAACGGCGGGTGGTATTCCTCGCTGATTAACAGCGGCTTGGGGCGCGTTTTAGACCGCAACAACATCGAATGGTTAAACGTTTACAGCGTGGATAACGTGTTGCAGCAAATTTGCGACCCCGCGTTTATCGGCGCGACGGTAATAAAGCAATGCCGCTGCGGCGCAAAGGTTGTAAAAAAGGTCAGCCCCGAAGAAAAGGTAGGGGTGCTCTGCACCGAGGACGGCAAGCCGACGATTATCGAGTATTACGAAATGCCCGAAAATTTAAAAAACAAGACCAAAAAGGGCGAGCTTGTTTACCGTTACGGCGTAACCTTAAACTATCTTTTCAACGTGCGCGACTTAAATTCAACCCTCGGCGGAAAGCTGCCCTATCACCTTGCCGAAAAGGCGATTGCGCACATGGAAAACGGCGTGCGCGTAACGCCCGACAAGCCGTGCGGCTATAAGTTCGAAACGCTTGTCGTTGATATGGTTAAGCTTATGGGCAGCTGCCTTGCTTACGAGGTGGAGCGCGAGCGCGAGTTTGCGCCCGTTAAAAACGCGATCGGTAACGACAGCGTTGAAACCGCGCGCGAGCTTTTGCGCTTAAACGGTATCGAATTGTAAAAAATTAAAAAAATTATTAAAATAATTGTGCCCGCGCTTTTTAAGCGCGGGCACATATTTTTTTAAATTTATTCGTCGATTTTCGTTATGTCGAAGGGCGTAACCTGATAAACGTAGTAGTTAAGCCAGTTTATGTAAAAAAGGTTTGCAGTCGAAGTCCAGTTCATTTTAACCTCGTCCATGCTTCCGTCCGCAAAGTAATTTACGGGCGGCTTTATTTTAAGCCCTTTTTGCAGGTCGCGCTCGTATTCGTTTTTTAAGGTGTAACGGTCGTATTCCATGTGCCCCGTAACGAATACCTGACGGTTATCTATGCTCTTTACAATCGAAGCCCCCGCGCGCTTTGAATAAGCCAGAATTTTAAGCTTGTCGACGTGCAGAATGTCCTTTGCGTAAATTATGGTGTGCCGCGAGTGGGGCATGTGGAACTCGTCGGAAATTCCGCGCATCAAAGGCTCGGCAATTCCGTCGCGTATGCGCTGATGCGCAAATATTCCAAAGCACTTTTCCTTTAACGGGTGCTTTTTTATGCCGTAAAAGTAGTGCAGCGCCGCCTGCGCGCCCCAGCAGATGAACAGCGTGGAAGTAACGTTGCTCTTCGTCCAGTCTAAAATTTCTTCAAGCTCGCGCCAATAGGCAACCTCTTCGAAGTCCATGTTTTCCACGGGCGCGCCCGTTATAATCATGCCGTCGAATTTTCTGTGCTTAACGTCGTTGAAATTTTTATAAAATCTGTTTAAGTGCGAGCTGTCGGTGTGCGTCGCGGCGTAGGACGCGGTTTTTATAAGAGTTACGTTTACTTGCAGCGGCGAATTGGATAAAAGCCGCATAAATTGCGTTTCGGTCGTTTCCTTGGTGGGCATAAGGTTTAAAATCGCAATTTCTATCGGGCGTATTTCCTGCGAAACCGCCCTGTCCCCGTCCATAACGAAAATTCTTTCTTCCGTAAGAATTTTATAGGCGGGCAAATCCTTGTTTATAACTATGGGCATCTGCGCGGTTAAGCTCCTTTTTTAAACTTTTTCAAGCGCTTGTTCCAAATCGGCAATGATATCTTCGGCGTTTTCAATGCCCACGGAAAGCCTTATAAGGTTGTGTGGCACGCCAGCCGCCTTTAAATCCTCTTCGGAAAGCTGCCTGTGCGTGGTGGAAGCGGGGTGCAAAACGCAGCTTCTTACGTCGGCAACGTGCGTTTCCTGAGTTATGAGCTGCAAGGCTTCCATAAAAGCGGCGCACTTTTCAACGCTGCCCTTTATGCCGAAGCTCATCATGCCGCCCTGACCGTTGGGCATATATTTTTTTGCAAGCTTATAATATTTGTTGTCGGGGAGCGAGGGGTGGTTAATCCACTCTATTTTGGGGTGCTTTGAAAGATAAGCGGCAACCTTTTTCGCGTTTTCGCTGTGGCGCTCCATTCTGAGCGCGAGCGTGTCGCTGCCTATGTAGGAAATAAAGCCGTTCTGCGGGCTCATAATAGCGCCGAAGTCGCGCATCATCTGCGCGCGGCACTTAGTGCCGAAGGCGACGGGCAAATCGGCGTAAACAAGCCCGTGATAGCTTTCGTCGGGTTCGTTAAACGCGGAATAGCGGGGGTTGCCTTTATAGTTAAAGTTGCCCAAATCCACGATAACGCCGCCCAGAGCCGCCGCGTGCCCGTCTAAGTATTTAGACGAGGAGTGAATTATTATATGCGCGCCGAATTCCTTGGGGCGGCACAGAACGGGGGTGGCAAGGGTGTTGTCCACCGCAAACAGAACGCCGTGTTTTTTTGCGATTTTCGCAATTTTGTCAAAGTCTAAAACTACGATGGCGGGGTTTGCAACCGTTTCGGTAAAAATCATTTTGGTGTTTTTATCGATTAATTTTTCTATCTCTTCCGCAGGTGCGTCGGGGTTGAAAAAGCGGCACTCTATGCCGAGCTTTGGCAGAGTGGTTGAAAACAGATTGTAGGTTCCGCCGTAAATGGCCGAGGACGAAACGATATTGTCGCCGGCGCCCGCAACGGTGAAAATAGCAAGCGTGGTTGCCGACATGCCCGAAGCGCAGCCTATTCCGCAAACGCCGCCCTCCAAAGCGGCAACTTTGCCTTCGAACGCCGCAACCGTGGGGTTTGCGAGCCTCGAATAAAAGTAGCCTTCGCTCTTTAAGTCGAACAAATCCGCCATTTCCTGCGTTTTGGGATAAAAGAACGTGGTTGACTGGGCTATGGGCGGTATTCTCGCCTCGCCAGATTTGGGGTCGTAACCCGCCTGTACGCAAAGGGTGTCTATTTTTAAGTTTTTCATAACTTTCCTCCTTGGGAAATCCGATTATTTAAAATTTATTTGTAATTTTTTATTTCTCTGTCCAAAGCGCGCTTTTGGTCGCGCTCTGCAATGGTGCGCTTTTTGTCGTAGTTTTGTTTGCCCTTGCAAAGCGCGATTTCCGCCTTTATGAGGCTGCCCGAAAAATAAAGCTGCAAGGGCACGAGGGTGTAGCCCTTTTCGTTAATTTTGCCTGCAAGCTTTGCAATCTCCTGCTTGTGCATCAAAAGCTTTCTGTCGCGCTTGCTGTCCTTAGTGGAAAACGCGCCCGCCTTGTCGTAAACGGGAATGTGCAGGTTTTTTAGCGTAATTTCGCCGTTGCGCAAAAGGCAAAAGCTGTCCTTTAAGTTGCAGTTGCCCGCGCGCAGCTGCTTAACCTCCGCGCCCTCCAAAACTATGCCCGCCTCATATTTTTCTATTACGAAATATTCGTACAAAGCGTACTTGTTATATGTTATCTGTTTCATTTTTTAAGTTAAATAACCGCAAAAAGCACCTTCATTCTGCCCAAATCGCAGTCGACAACCTTTATTTTTATGCCGTCGCCCAGCTTGTAGGCGTGCCTTGCGCCCTTTAATAAAAACTTGTCCTCGAAAAATTCGTATTTGTCCTTTGGCAAATCCTCTAAGGGGACAAGCCCTTCAACGGTGTTTTCAAGCTCGCAGTAAATTCCGTGCGAGGTAACGCCCGAAATAACCGCTTCAAACTCCTCGCCCAGCCTTTCGGACATATAGGCAAGCTTGTACAAGTCGTCAACCCTGCGTTCGGCTTCGTCGGCAACGCGCTCGCGCGCGGAGCAGTCAACGCCTGCGTCGTGAGCAATTCCCGCAAAAAGCTTTTGCGATTTTTCCGTGTTTTTTTCGAGCACGAGTTTTAACGAGCGGTGAACGAACAAATCGGGATAGCGCCTTATCGGCGAAGTGAAATGACAGTAGCAGGAGGAGGCAAGCCCGAAGTGCCCTAAGTTTTCTTCGGCGTAGCGCGCCTTTTGCATGGTGCGCAGCATAACCTTGTTGATTACCGAAAAATACGGCTTGTCCTCGGCGGCTTTTAATATTTTTTGAAAGTCCGCGGGTTTTATATCGCCCTTGAATTCGTTTACGTTTATCCCCAAATCCCGCAAAAACGCGCAAAAGGACGCGGCTTTGTCTTCGGCGGGGCTTTCGTGAACGCGATAAAGGCAGGGCGCGTTGTTTTTTTGCAAAAACTCGGCAACCGCCTCGTTTGCGGAAATCATAAACTGCTCTATAATCCGCTGCGACAGCATTCTTTCGCACGGGGGAATTGTAATTTCGCCCTTTTCGTCAACGTAAATGTGCGCTTCCTTAACGTCTAAGTTTACCGAACCCGCCGCGTTGCGCCTTTGTTCCAGCGCAAGACACAAATTTTTCATGTTTAAAACGCTTTCAAGCAAATCGGAATATTTTTCGCAAATTTCTTTTTCGCCGTTTAAAAGGGCTTCGATTTCGTTATAAGTAGTGCGTCGGCGGCTTTTAATAACGCTTTTAAAAACGTCGTAAGATAATCTTTTGCCGTTTTTATCAAAGGTCATCTCGCACGAAAGCGCAAATCTGTCCTCGCCCTCGTTTAAAGAGCACGCGCCGTTTGAAAGCTCTTTGGGCAGCATGGGCAGAACCCTGTCGGGGAAGTAAACGCTTGTCCCCCGCGAATACGCGTTGTTGTCGAGCGCGGACTTGTATTTAACGTAATGGCTTACGTCGGCAATGTGCACGCCCAAAACGTAGTTTCCGTTTTTAATTTCCAGACAAACGCCGTCGTCAATGTCGCGCGTGTCCTCGCCGTCGATGGTAATAATAAGCTTTTGCCGCAAATCTCTGCGCTTGCCCAAAACCACCTTTTCGGCGGCAACCTCGCGCGCTTGAGCCAAAACGTCTTCGGGGAATTCCGTTTCAAGCTCGAATGAGCGGATAATCGAAAGCTCTTCGCTTTCCAAATCGCCGCTTTCGCCCAAAATTTCAACTATTTTTCCGTCCGGCAGCTTGCCCTTGGGATAAGAGGTGATTTCGCAAACCACCTTGTCGCCGTGCCTTGCGCCGTTTGCAAGCGCGTGCGCCACGAAAACGGGAGGGCACCTTAAATTGTCGGGGTAAACGGTTACGTTGCGCTTTGAAACCTCGGCGGTGCCTATTACGCGCGTGCAGCCGCGCTTTAAAATTTTTAAAACGCACGCCTCGTCGTTGCCGCCTTTAACTATGGAGGCGAGCACCGTATCGCCGTGATATGCGCCGTTTATAGAACGGCGGGGCACAAAAAAGTCGTTTTTAAATTTTTCTTTGTCGTCGGGTAAGATAAAGGCAAAGCCCTTGTCGCTGCCTTGCACGGTGCCCGTAAAGGTCTTGCCGTTTGCGCCGCGGTTTTTTTGCACGCGCGCGTTGCGGCTTTTGCCGCTTTTAGTATATTTTTTGTAACTCATGCTATGTAAAATAAAAGCGGCTTAATTTTAAGCCGCTTGTGTGAATTTCAATTTAAGAAGCCGTGGGAGCTATCAACTGAATGATGTAAATCACGATTGAAAGGCCGGCGATGATTCCGAGTAATATCCAGGACCATTTTTTAAGCCTGCTTTCAATCGAGCGCCCCTTGTTCTTGCCAAAGAAAGTTTCGCTCGAAGCGGTAATTCCCTGAATGCCGTCCGAATTGCTCTTTTGGAAAAGAATAGCGAGTATTGCAAGTAACGCCGCAATAAATATAAGGACAAGGCACGTAATTAAAACTACCCAATATAAAGTGGACACCCAAGGCGCCATACCTTCCATCAAAATGCTTAACATTTTAAAACCTCTAAAACAATCTACCAAGCAATTATAACACGTTTTTTGCCTTTTTACAATCAAAATTACATATGTTTTAAAAATTTTTAAAGCTAATTTTTTGTTGAACTTTCGTCTTTGCTGCCTTCGGACGGTTGCTTTTTCTTGAATTTCATTTCGCCGAACTTGTTAATTACGAATATTCCCGCGCACACGAGAGCGATTGCCAACAGCGCAAACCAATTTAAAAGCTGTTCGCTTTCGCCAAGAATAATAGCCGAAAACACCGCGCCGAAAAGGGGGTTGGTGCTCTTGTAAACGGCGATTTTGGAAACGGGGTTATATCTTAAAAGAAAGCCCTGCAACGTGAACGCGCATGCGGAAAGGAAGGCGAGGTATAAAAGCATAAATGCTCCGCCGACGGTTATTGCGGGGATTTGCCCGCCGCCCGCAAGCCCCACGATAACAAGAACTATGCCGCCGAGTAAAAACTGATAACCGCACAGCGCGGTGGTGTCCTCGTGCTTTGAAAAGACCTTTACGAACCCCGCGGCAACGGCGGAGGACAGCCCCGAAAAAATTATAAAGCCCTCGCCCATAAGTGAAAAGCTGAACGAAAAGCCGCCCGCCCCGCCGAGGTTGATTAAAATAACCCCGCCGAAGCCCAGAACGCAGCCCGAAAGCTTGATTAAGTTAAATTTTTCTGTGCGGAAAATAAAGCACGCGGCGATTATCGTAAAGAACACCCCAAGCCCGTTTAAAACCGAGGATTTAACCCCCGTGTTGTTGGCAAGCCCTATATAAAAAAAGGTGTATTGCAACGCCGTTTGAAAGAGCGCAACAACGCTTACACGCCATATATTGCGGGGTTTGGGCGCTAAAAAACGCTTTTGGGTGATAGAACCGAAAATTATTACGAACACTCCCGAAAGCGTAAAACGCATGCCCGCGAAAAGGATTAAAGAAAAGGAATTTTTTGTGTCTATTTCAAACAGATTGTAGCCGAGTTTTACGCACGGAAAAGCGCTGCCCCATAAAAGGCAGCAAAATATTGCGCAAAGGCACACCACAAGCGGCTTTGTAAAAAACTTTTCCTTGTCCTTAATTAACATCACTATTCATTATATTTAAAACAAAAAAATAAGGCAAACAAATTGCCTTACTTTCTCAATCCCAAAATATCGTCTGCCGAAACGTCTAAAATTTCGCAAAGATTTGCAAAGGTGTCAATGGAGGGAAATTTATCTCTGTGCAAATATTTACTTATAGTAGACGGGTTTACGCCGAGCCTTGAAGCTATTTCAGATTTGGAAATAGTGCTTGTCTTAATGGCTTCACGTAAATTTTTTTGAATTTCATTAATTGTAATCATATTAAAATTATTAGCACAATGTGCCAAAAATTTATTGACATTTGTACTGTGTGCAAATATAATATGATTATGCTTGTATGAAAATGAATTTAAAAAAAAGGGTGGGCAACATTAATCTTTAATTCTTTTCTCTACGGCAATTACAAGCATAGCGCGGCGGACGATTAATCGTCCGCCGCGTTGTTGTTTAAATTTATTGTCATTCTGAGGCTTGCCGAAGAACCTAAAAGATGTTTCGCAAAGCTAAACATGACATGGGTGGGGTGAGCGGTTACTTTATTAAGCTCTTGCCCGTCATTTCTTTGGGGACGGGCACGCCCATAACGGTTAGCAGTGTGGGCGCCAAATCCGCCAAAATGCCGTCCTTTCTGAGTTCCGCGTTTTTAAACTTTTCGGAAACGAGCACCACGGGCACGGGGTTGGTGGTGTGCGCGGTGAAGGGCGAACCGTCTTCGGACAACAGCTTGTCGGCGTTGCCGTGGTCTGCCGTTAAAAGGGCCGAGCCGCCCATTTCAAGTATTTTATCCACAACTTTTTTAACGCACTCGTCAACGGTGTGCACGGCTTTAACCGCCGCGGGAATAACGCCCGTGTGCCCGACCATGTCGCAGTTGGCAAAGTTTAAAATCATCACGTCGAACTCGCCGCTTTCAAGCTCTTCGAGCACTTTGTCGGTTACTTCAAAAGCGCTCATTTCGGGCTGTAAGTCATAGGTTGCAACCTTGGGCGAGGGGATTAAATCCCTTATTTCGCCCTCGTTGGGGGCTTCTACGCCGCCGTTGAAGAAAAAGGTTACGTGCGCATATTTTTCGGTTTCGGCAATTCTAAGCTGCTTTTTATTTAGCTTTGCAAGGTATTCGCCCAAGGTGTTATTAAGCACCGTTTTGGGGAAGGCGATTTCAACGCCTTCGAAAGCCGCGTCGTACACGGTAAAGCAAACATATACGGGGTGCAACCAGCCCGTTTTGCGTTCAAACGCCGTGCCTTTGGGAACGGTAAATTCCTTTTGCGAAACGGCGCGGGTTATCTGCCTTGCCCTGTCGGGGCGGAAGTTGAAGCAGATTACGCTGTCGCCCTCTTGCAAAAGTCCCACGGGCTTGCCGTTTTCGTAAACCTTTATGGGCTTTAAAAATTCGTCGGTTACGCCGTTCTCGTAGTTTTGTTCAACCGTTGCCGCGGGGTTTTCGGTTATTTCGCCCTCGCCCAAGGTAAGCATGTCGTAAGCCTTTTCAACTCTGTCCCAGTTGTTGTCGCGGTCCATGGCGTAATATCTGCCGCAAACCGAGGCAACCTTGCCAATGCCGATTTTTTTCATTTCCGCCTGCAAATCGCGGATAAAGCCCGCGCCCGAGGTGGGGGAAACGTCTCTGCCGTCCATAAAGCAATGCACGAAAACTTGGTCAAGCCCCTCTTTTTTTGCAAGGCTTAAAAGCGCGTAAACGTGCGTTAAGTGGCTGTGCACGCCGCCGTCGGACAAAAGTCCGTAAAGGTGCAGCTTTTTGCCGTTCTGCTTTGCGTTTTTAACGGCTTTTAAAAGGGCGGGGTTTTCAAAAAAGTCGCCGTCCTGTATGGCTTTGGTGATTTTGGTTAAGTCCTGATAAACTATTCTGCCCGCGCCAATGTTAAGGTGCCCGACCTCGCTGTTGCCCATTTGTCCTTTGGGCAATCCGACAGAAAGCCCGCTTGCGCCAAGGGTGGCGGAGGGGTAGTTTTTAATCAGTTCGTTTACGTTTTTGCTGCCGTCAATGCTTATGGCGTTGCCTTCGCCTTTTTGCGCAAGCCCGTAACCGTCCATTATTATAATCGCGTAAGGGATTTTTTTCATAAATTAAACGCCTCTTTGATTTTCTTTTTATTATACTCTTTTAAATTGAAATAGGCAAGCATAAAAGCCAAGCCGCGGCGCGTTTTTATTGGTCGCTTAAACCCAAAATGTAAGTTGCCGAAAGGTCGAGCTCCTTGCAAAGCTTTGCAAACGTGTCAAGCTTGGGCAGTTTTTTGGTGGTGACGTACTGCGTTATCATTTCGGGCGAAACGCCCACTTTTTTTGCGATTTCTATTTTTGTGAGATTGCACGCTTTAAGCTCTTCGATAAGCCGCTGTTTAATCAGTTCTTCCATAATAATTTTTTGTTCCTTTTTTGTAAAATTTATAACCAGCGGTTAGTTTTTGCTTGACAACTAACTGTTGGTTAGTTATAATTAAGAAAAATTTTACAAAAGGAGAGGATTATGAAAATTGCAAGCTGGATTTTTACCGTGTTGTCTTTTTTGGCAATACCCGCCGTGTTTTTGCTGTGCTTTATTTTAAAGACGGACGATACGGTGGTGGAAAAACTGATAATAGGGGGCGCGGCGTTTATAATTTTGGGCTTTATTGCGCACGTGCTCATAAATAAACACCGCTTAAATCACGGCGGCGGAATGTTTTTATACATAGTCACGTTTCCCGCGTTTGCCATTCCGTTTATCGTGCTTTTTATCGTTTGGGGAATATTGTCTTTAATAAACTGGCTGTGTTACGTGTTTACCGACAAATACCTTATTTCGGATTTTCTGAACTGGATTAAGAGGGACGTGTTGGGAATAGGCGGCGGGCGCGGCTCGTCAAAGCAAAAAAGCGAAGAGGTTTATGCGGTAATAGAAAACGGTTTTGAAAGGCTGCTCAGCTTTTATGAAACGAAGCAGGATACTTACGCCGATTCGCCGTTTTATATGGAATATTACAACCGTTTCCGCGACGATACGGGGAATTTTTGGCGCTCTTACGACAACAACGAAACGTTTGTTAAAGAAACCTTGGAGCAAACGGGCAGGGGATATTAATTTTTAATTACAACGCAAAGCCTTTGCAAAGCGCACTTGCCGCAGGGATGAAATTTAATAAAGCTGTATTTAAGTAAATAAAGCCTCTCGGAAACTAATCCGAGAGGCTTTTACTAAATTGAATTGAAAATTATAATATAGATTTTACTTGCTTTTAAGATTGTCCAACGCTTCGGCGTTATTCGATATTACCATGTTTACGGTTTGGCAGGCACTCATTGTCGGGCAGTCGCCGCAGGTTTTGCAGCCTTTACCAAGCGCGCATTGTCTTATCGGGCAAAGGCTGTCGCAAAAGGGCGTTTTAACTCCGTCCACGCGGCAACCCTCGCAGTTTATCATTTCGGGGGTAATTTCCACGCCGTTCATATCCGACCAAAGCAGGGCAACCTTTTCGCGTAAAGCGTCGTCGTTTTCAAGCGTGGCTTTTCTTGCGTCGCATTTTTCGCAGTCAAGCCCGCAATATGCTATAAGTTGTTTGCGGATAGGGTGTCTTATAACTGTCTTCAATTTTTCCACGGCGCACTTGCGCGGGTCGGACAAATATATTTCGTGGTGATAGCGGCTTTCGGTTATATCCAAAGTATAGCCGTTGGCTTTCATAAACTCGTGCATAAGCGCAACCGTTTTCGGCTCGTCGTCGTAAGAACCGACATGCATACTCTGAACGCATACGCCCTCGTCATAAGTTAAAAACTCTACCTTTGAAAAGTCGGTTTTTTTCTTTTTCGTAGCTTCCTGTACCGCCCAATCGAAGTCGGCTTTCGTTACAAAATCGGGTAAGCGTATAAGCGAAATAAAATTAAAGCCGCTTTTATTTGCATAGTCGATAGTATCGGCGCCGTTCTGCCACCAAAAGCCTTCGAGCGGCGGAACAACAAATTCAAAATATCCGTCGATTTTGCGCGGGCCTTTATAGCTCATTTTGATTGTAAAAGCTATTGCGTATAAAAGCCCGATGGAGTTTTTATATTCGCCGTTTTCGTCGTTGGGGTTGCCCTTGCCGCGCACCGCTATGTAATTCGTTTTGGGTACGGTCACAATAGACGGTTTGCTTGCCGGCATATAAAACTCTTTGTATTCTTTTTTATAATCAAACGCCATATTCTATAAAATTTTTCGCAGAAATTATTTGTCGAAATTAACAATCGTTGCAAAGTCGGGCTTTAACGAAGCGCCGCCTATAAGCCCGCCGTCTATGTCCGGCTGAGCCATAAGCCCCTTGCAGTTTTGCGCGTTCATGCTGCCGCCGTATTGAATGATTACGCGGTTCGCGTTCTTTACGCCGAAAATCTTGCCCAAAGTATTTCTTATGTACTTAATCGTTTCCTGCGCTTGCTCGTCGGTGGCGGTTTTGCCCGTGCCTATTGCCCAAACGGGTTCGTATGCGATTACTAATTTCGTTACGTCGGTTACGCCGTTAAGACCTACGGTAAGCTGCTTTAAAAGCACCTTTTCGGTTTCGCCGTTTTCGCGTTCGGAAAGCGTTTCGCCAACGCATACTATGGGGGTAAGCTCGTTTTCAAGCGCAAAAAGAGTGCGCTTGTTTACCGTTTCGTCCGTTTCGCCGAAGTATTGGCGGCGTTCGCTGTGACCGATAATAACGTATTTAACGCCGTATTCTTTAAGCATGTCGGCGGAGATTTCGCCCGTGTATGCGCCGCTCTTTGCAAAGTGCACGTTTTGCGCGCCTATTTTGATTTTTGAGCCCTTTGCCGCCTTGACCATAGCAGGGATTAAAATAGCGGGAACGCAAAGCGCCACGTTGCATTTTGCCTCTTTAACAAGCGGCTTTAACTGCGCAATAAGTTCTTTGCCGCTTTCGGCGGTCATGTTCATTTTCCAGTTGCCTGCAATAAAAGGTTTTCTTGCCATAATTTTACCTCGTTAATTAATTGAAATTATTATATCACTTAATAAAACCAAAAGCAATTAAAGGGGGGATTGAATTGTTCATTTTTTATCGATAATTTCTTTATCCAAAAGCTCGTCTATGGAAACGTTTAAAACCTTTGAAATGGCGTAAAGCTCAATGTCGGTAACCGTCCGCGAAAAATCTTCTATTCTCGAAACGGAGCCGCGGCAAACGTAAACGCCGTAAAGCTCGAGCTTGTCCGAAAGTTTTTGGCGCAAGGCATAAAGATTACGCTTTTACCGATAAAGACAAAAAACTTGTAAAAAAGATTATCGCAAAAATAAAAAAAGGGAAGTAAAAACTTCCCTTTTTTATTTGGTGCGGATTGGGACAGCAAGCACTTACAATGAATAAATCAAATGGCACTACAAAGGCTGATAATACAAGTTTTAGTATTATATTCCCTGATATACTGTATTTTAGTATATCGATTACGCCTGCGAAGATAACTTCGTTTTGGGCAACCGCATTAACATTATAGGCAATGAGGGGCTAAAAGTCAACAATTTTTTTGAAACTTTAATTTTTTTTCTTTTGTTGTATTGGGGTTTTTATGATGTCACTTGTGGGGTCGGTGGGGAGCGGTTTTGTTTCGCACTTATTAATGGTGTTTGCAGAAGAAAAGGGATTTCCTTACTATGTTACATTTCCTATGTATGGCATTGTTTTAGCAATTTATTATTTGATAATGTGTGGAAAATTCCTTTTTTTAAAACTTACGGGTTCGGATGTGAGTTTTGACGACGTTTGTATGGGCTTAGAGTATAAAGGGTCAAATAGCGCTTCGTCGCATGGCGGCACGGGCAAAAAAAGTTCTTTCAGTAAAAGCGTACCCGAGTATATTGTAACGGAAAACGGTTATAAAAGAACGCTTACGCTTTTTCGAGCGTATTGTCAGGATTATGAAGCGCCCGAGGGAAAGAAGTTTGGAGCTTACTACAATAAATTTAAGGATGATATCGGTAATTATTGGCGCTCGTACGACGGCAATAAAACTTTTATAAGTGAAACAGAATTAAGAAATAATGGGTGGAAAATTACTTAGTAAACTTGCGTTTGTTGAATATTCTCAGGTAAATTATTAGCGGCGCGGCTGAAAATTCAGCCGCGCCGCGTTTTTTAAAATTTATTTGTTTTCGTCGGGTAACCGATTACTTCTTTTCGTTAAGACATGCGATGCCGGGGAGGACTTTGCCTTCGAAAAGCTCCAAGGAAGCGCCGCCGCCCGTGGAAATGTGGCTCATTTTATCCGCATAGCCGAGCTGCTGAACAGCCGCCGCGGAATCTCCGCCGCCGATGATGGTGGTGCACTTGCCGTAAACGTCCGCCAAAGCCTGCGCAACCGCAATGGTGCCCTTTGCAAGGGTGGGGTTTTCGAAAACGCCCATGGGGCCGTTCCAGATAACCGACTTAGCCGAAGCGATTTTGTCGGCGTAAAGCTTTCTCGTCTTTTCGCCTATGTCCATGCCCATTTTGTCGGCGGGAATTTTGTCGGCGGGCACCGTTTCAACCTCGATTGCCGCGTCGATAGGCTCGGGGAAGTGCGTGGTTACAACCGTATCTACGGGTAAAAGCAGTTCCTTGCCCTCTTTTTTAGCCTTTTCAATCATGTCCTTGCAATAGCCGAGCTTTTCCTCGTCCAAAAGCGATGTGCCGACCTCGTAGCCCTTTGCCTTTAAAAAGGTGTAAGCCATGCCGCCGCCTATGATGAGCGTGTCGCACTTTTCAAGGAGATTTGAAATTACGTTTAATTTGTCGGCAACCTTTGCACCGCCCAAAATTGCAACGAAGGGGTGTGCGGGGTGCTCGAGGGTGTCAGCCATTACCGAAAGTTCTTTTTCAATAAGGAAGCCGCAAACCGCGGTTTTGATAATGCCGTATTCTACGATTGCGGCGGTGGAAGCGTGCGAGCGGTGAGCCGTGCCGAAAGCGTCGTTTACGTAAATTTCCGCGTCGTGCGCAAGCGCCTTGCAGAAGCCTTCGTCCTTCTTTTCCTCTTCCCAATGGAAGCGCAGATTTTCCAAAAGCACCGCTTCGCCGTCTTTAAGCGCGTTGCGCTTTGCGGTTGCGTCGGCGCCGATAACGTCCGTTGCAAAGGTTACTTTGCCGTTCAAAAGCTCGGCAAGGCGTTTAGCCACGGGTGCAAGCGTAAGCTTTTTGGGTTCGTCCTTTTTAGCCTTTTCGATAACCGCTTCTTTGGTCGTTTCACCCGCGTCAACCTTTTTCTGGTCTTTTTTGTTGAGCTTTACTTCAGCCGAGAAAATGGAGTGGGGCTTGCCCATGTGCGAGCACAGCGTAACTCTCGCGCCTGCGTCCAAAAGGTATTTGATGGTGGGGAGTGCGCCCTGAATTCTGTTTTCGTCGGTAATTTTGCCGTCCTTCATGGGCACGTTGAAATCGCACCTTACAAGTACTTTTTTGCCTTTAAGATTTGTTAAATCTTTAACGGACATCTTGTTCATTTTGTTTGCTCCTTGAAATTAATTATTTACTCGGAATATTATAAATAAAAATTTATCGATTGTCAAATAAATGATAAACAAAACTGCCGTTAATAAAAGCACGCGCAGGCGGATTGCGCGGGTGAAAATAAATTTATGCCTTAAACACTTGCCGAAAAGGGAATTATTTTATATAATAGATTAAAAAGCGATTATTTTACAAAATTCAACGCGCGCGAGGCGGCAAATTGACGGAAAAACCCTATTTAAAATACAAAAATAAATTTAAGCTGAACTGTCTTTTAACGGCGGCTTCAAGCTTGCTTGCCGTAATTTCGGTGTTGCTTTTGCTGTTTGTTCCGAGTTTTCAAAAGAGCGGCGAGGGCATGACTTTAAGTTTTTCGCTTTTCGACGAAGCTTTGCGCTGCTTTAACGAGGTTTTCGGCGGCACCTCCAAAAAGGTGTGGGACGTTTATCAGGTCGTTTCGGTAATTTACCTTGCCGCGGGCTGCGTGTTCGCCGCCGTGGTTTTGGCAAAGTGCGTTTCGGGGCTTTTCGGTTTGGATAAGTATTGCGCCGCGCAGTACGCAAAAATAACCTCGGATAACGGCGGCAGCAAGGGCGGTATGCGCAAAAAATTCAACGTGCCCACGTTGTTTGTTTCGGGCGTGGTTTTGGAAGTGCTTTATATGATAATGCTTTCAAGCTACGGCGCGGAAAACGAGGCGGGCGCAAACAGCCTTTTTGCCTCGGCAAACGGCGTAACGGGCTTTATTGCATTGTTTATAATTTCTTTCGCCGCCTACGTTGCGGTTGCGGTTTTCGGCGCGATAAAGAGCGGAAATTTAAAAGCCGAAATAATGCGCGAAAATTAAGGTTATAATAAAATCGGAGATAAAATGAAAATCTGCGTTGCGGGGTTGGGAATAATAGGCGGTTCGCTCGCTTTGGCATTAAAGCGTGCCGAATATTCCGTTGCAGGCTGGAACCGTTCGCAAAAGCCCCTTGAATATGCTTTGAATAACAATATTATCGACGAGGCGGCAGCAGACTTTAAAAAGTTTGATTTGGTGTTCGTCGCGCTTCCCCCGAAGGCCGCGGTTAAGTTCATAAACGAAAACGAATTTAAAGACGGCGCGGTGGTTGCGGATATATGCGGCGTTAAGGGCTATCTCGAAAAAGAAATTTATAAAAAACCGCGCAACTTCCGCTACGTCGGCACGCACCCAATGGCGGGCAAAGAGGTTTCGGGGATAGAAAACGCCTGCGCGAACCTTTTCGACGGCGCGAGTATGATTATAATAAACGGCGAAAAGTCGGACATATACGCCGTGCAACTTCTGGCGGAGCTTTCAGCCGAAATGGGCTTTAAAAAGATAATAGAGTGCTCCGCCGAGGAGCACGACGGCAAAATAGCTTATACCTCGCAGCTTGCGCACGTTGTTTCGAACGCGTATGTGAAGAATAAAGAAATCGAGGGCTGCCTTGGATTTACGGGCGGCAGTTTTCAGGACATGACAAGGATTGCGGGCGTGGACGAAAACGTGTGGGCGGAATTATATCTTTTGAACGGGGAAAAGCTTTCAACGCAGATAGGCTCGCTCGTTTCTTCGCTTAACGAAATAAAAACGGCGCTTGACGGCGGCGACGAAGAAGAGCTTAAACGCGTTTTAAAATCTGGGCGCGAAACGTTCGAAAAAAACAAGGGTTAAAGCCATGGATTGCGAAGTTACAATATTTTCCACCGCGGACGAGGGAATTAAAACCGCGTCGCACGGGGCGCTTGAAGAGAATGAAAACGGCTTTAAACTAAGTTACGTTTTAGACGGCGACGCAAGCGAAATAATTTACGACGGCAATTGCCTTACGCAAACGCGCGCGGGCGGTACGCGGTTAAAAATAGAATTTATCGAAAAAGCGCATACGGAGTGCGTAATAGAATGCGCGGGCAACAAGGGCTTTTTGCCTGTGTTTACTAAAATGCTGCGGGTGTTAAACGCGCCCGACGGCAAAAGGATAAAAATCGCCTACGATTTGGGCGGTATGAATATAGAGCTGGAAATTTCAGCTTTGAAAATTTAAGGAGAAAGAATGAAAATAGAGTATTTGGGGCATTCATGCTTTAAACTGACCGAGAGCACGGGCACCTCGATAGTCTGCGACCCCTATTCCGAAGAAATAGGCTATAAAATGCCCGTAACTTCGGCAAACGCGATAACGATTTCGCACGAGCATTACGACCACAACGCGGTTAAAAACGTTGGCGGAAACCCCGAAATCATTAAAGAGCAGTCAAGCTTTTCGCTCCCCGGGGTTGAGGTTGACGCCGTTAAAAGCTTCCACGACGGAAGGCGGGGCAAGATGCGCGGCGAAAATACCATTTTTAAATTCCGCATGGACGGAATAGACGTTTGCCACCTCGGCGATTTGGGCGAAGAGTGTTCGTCCGCGCTTATCGAGGCGATTTTGCCCGTAAACGTTTTATTGATTCCCGTAGGCGGAAACTATACGATTGACGCGGAAATGGCAAAGGAATACGTTGACAGAATTATGCCCGACGTGGTTATACCCATGCACTACCGCGTAAAGGATTGCAAGCTTGACATAGATAAAGTAGACGAATTTTTAAAGCTGTTCGACGAGGAAATAATCGAAGAATACGAGGAAAACTGTTTGGAGCTTTCGCGCAGCGACTTAAACGGCGGAACGAGAATTGTTGTATTGAGGAAAAATTAATGCGCCCCGACGAGATGTTGAAGGATATTGAAAAACGTCTTGAAAAACTTAATATTTACGAGCTCAGGCAGGTTGCAAGGGCTGTGGGCGTGCACCGCCCCGCCGACGGCAAAAAATCGCGCATAGAGGAAGATATTTTAGGCATAGCCTCGGGCGCGGTTACGCCCATAGAGCAATCCCGCCGCGGCGCGCCACCCAAATCGCAGCAATACGACGAAAAGCTTGTTGCGGATATAAACGCGTGCCGCAAGGCTCATCTTTCGCAATCCTTCGAAGTTGACGAACCCGACGAATTTAAAAACGTTTTGCGCGTAAACGACAGCGGCGCAAATTCCGAAGGCGAAATAAGCGGCTTTTTAAGGATTGACGGCAACCGCGCTTCGCTTTATGCCTGCGGGGATTTTTCGGGCGGGGGCGTAACCGTTCACCAAATGTTTATTGCAAGACATTCCCTTAAAACGGGCGACTTTATAAAAGGCAGGTGCGTCGGAGGAAACAACCGTATCCCCGCCCTTGCCGAAATTTACTTTATAAACGGAATTGCCGCGGGCGAAAGGGAGGAAAGGCGCAGCTTTGACGAATTAACCCATATATATCCCGCAACCACGCTTAAAACCGAGCATAAAAGCGGCGGCTTGGCTTGCAGGTTTATCGACTTGTTTTCACCTTTGGCGCTTGGTCAGCGCGGCTTTTTAAAGTGCCCGACAAAATCGGAAAAATCCGAGATAATAAAGGCGGTTGCCGCGGGAATATCCTGCAATCACCCCCGTTTGAAGGTTATTGTAATATTAATCGACGAGCTTCCCGAAGTTATAAGCGACTTTAAAAAGCATTTAAGCGGCGCAACGCTTTTGTACACAACGTTTGCAAGCCCGCGCGAAAGCCATATTGTAACGGCGCGCATGGGCTTCGAGCATGCAAAGCGGATTGCGGAGGACGGCGGCGACGCGGTTATTTTGTTCGACGGCGTAACCCGACTTGCGCACGCTTACGGCGAAGATTACGCCGCGGAAATAAAAAAACTGTTATTTTGCGCGTGCAACGCCGAAGAGGGCGGTTCGCTCACCGTTTTATCAACTCTTTTAAACGACGGCGGCGAAATTTACGGCGAGTTTTCGCCCCTTGCAAATATGGCGGTTACGCTCTCAACGGAGCTTGCGGAAAAGCGGCTTTTCCCAGCGGTAGACATAAAAAATTCCTTTGCCGACAGAGAGGAGTATTTGCTTTCGGCTAAGGAGCTCGGCGCGGCGAACGCATTGCGCACATTGCCCGCGGAAGAGGTTTTTAAGCTTTTTAACGAAACTCGAACCAACGCGGAGCTTATTGATAAATTAATTTAAAATTATGGCAGATAAAAACTTATTTACCGACAGGGTAAAAATCACAATTAAATCGGGCGACGGCGGCGACGGAATGAATTCCTTTAAAGCCTACAAGGGCAAGCCCGCGTGCGGGCCCGACGGCGGCGACGGCGGCAACGGCGGAAATATTTATATTGAGGCGGACAACTCCATGAACGATTTGCTCGCCTTCCGCTATAAGTCGAAATACGTTGCGGGCGACGGCGAGCGCGGCGGCACGAACAAGTGCTTCGGGCGCGGCGGCGACGACGTAATTATTAAAGTCCCCGCGGGCACGGTTGTTAAGGACTTCGAAAGCGGCAGAGTAATTGCCGACATGTTTTCCCACGGCGAAAGAAAGCTGATTGCCGAAGGCGGCAGGGGCGGCAAGGGCAACGTGCGCTTTACCACCTCGCGCAGGCACGCGCCCAACTTTGCGCAAAAGGGCGAAAAGACCGAGCTTCACGTTTTGCAGTTGGAGCTTAAAGTAATCGCGGACGTGGGCTTAATCGGCTTCCCCAACGTGGGCAAGTCTACGCTTCTTTCAAAAATAACCGCGGCGCGCCCCAAAATTGCAAACTATCACTTTACAACCCTTTCACCCAACTTAGGCGTGGTTAAATATTACGACAATTCCTTCGTTGCGGCGGATATCCCCGGACTTATCGAGGGCGCGGCTGACGGCGCGGGGCTCGGGCACGACTTTTTGCGGCATATCGAGCGCACGAGAATGCTTGTGCACGTAATCGATATCTCCGGCGCGGAAGGGCGCGACCCGATTGAGGACTTTAACAAAATCAACGCGGAATTAAAGCAATACAGCAAAAAGCTTGCCGCGCTTCCGCAAATAATCGCGCTTAACAAGTGTGACGTTTACGGCGCGGAAGAAAATTTGAAAATTTTTAAAAAGAAATATTGCAGAAGATATAAAATATTCCCCATAACCGCGGTGAACGGCGAGGGCACCGAAGAGCTTGTTGCGGGAATTTTCGAAAAATTAAAAACTCTGCCGCCCGTAAGCAGAGTGGAAAGCGACGAAACGTTTACCTACCGCAAGAGCGGCAACCTCGACTTTGAAATTTACCTCGACGACGGCGTTTACGTAATCGTCGGTTCGCTCGTGGACATGCTTTGCCGTAACGTAGTTTTGAACGACCCCGATTCCATGGCGTATTTCCAAAAGATTTTGCGCGAAAAGGGAGTTATTTCAAAGCTCAAAGAAATGGGCATTAAAGAAAACGACACCGTTTCGATAGGCGAAGTGGAATTCGACTTCGTGCCGTAAAGTTTGCAAAAAAACAATTTTAACGAGGCAATTATGTTGACTTCAAAACAACGCAGCAAATTAAAAAGCCTTGCCGCAAATCTGTCCCCTATAGGGCAGGTGGGCAAGGAAGGAATAGGCGAAAACATGCTTGCAGGCTTTTCGGACTGTCTTGAAAAGCGCGAGCTTATTAAGATAAATATTTTGGAAAACTGCGACGGCGACCCGCAGGAAACGGGGCGCGAGCTTGCAAAAAAACTTGGCGCGGAGTGCGTTATAGTGATAGGCCGAAAAGCCGTTTTATACCGCAAATCTCAGCGCAAGGATATCGAGCACATCAAGCTTTAATCAAAAGCGACACGGCGGCAAGAATAAGCATTATTCCGCCGCTTATTATATAGTAAACGGGATAAAATGTGAAATAGCTGAGCCCGAGCAGCGCCGCGCCCGACCCAAAGAGGGGGGCGCAAAGCCTGCGCGAAAACCTTGCTTTTATCTTTTTTAAAAGGCTTATTTTCTGCGCGCCTTCATAAACGTACTTTTCGGGCAAAAGCTCCTTGCTTTTCAAAAGCGCATAAATTTCATCGATACAGGTTATTTTAATATTAAAGCTTTCGGCAAGCATAATTGCTTCAACCGAGGTTTTGGTGCAGTAAATTATCTTTTCGTTTTCGGTTTTGCGTTTAATAACCTGCGCCACGTCGTCTTCGGAAAGGGGCTGCATTTTAAAGTAAAAATAATACTCTTTCCCCCCGCATATCACGCGTTTCCCGCGGATTTTTGCTTCTTCGCCCAAAGCGCTTTTCATTAAAGCTTTAACGTAATCGTCGGAGGACAGCGAAAGGTGCAAAGATAGCAGCTTTTTGTGTTTTTCGTCGCGGGAAATCAAAAGCGACTTGTTTTGCTTTTTGCTTATGTACAAAAATGCGAGCGCGCCGAACAGCGCAAACGCCGCAATTCCGAAAATAAGACCTATAACCGCGTTTTTCGTGTAAAAGCGGATTGCGGTGAAAAACAGCAAAAACGCCGCAACGGCTGTAAAAGCCGTGTCTAAAATAAGCGGCAGATTAATTCTTTTCATGCATTGATTATTGACGCAATTTATATTTTTAAACAATGAAAACAGCCATATTCGGCGGGGCGTTCAACCCCGTCCACAACGAACACGTAAATATCGTTCTCGCCGCAAAAACGGCGCTTGGGCTTGATAAAATAATCGTTATGCCCGCGTTCGTATCTCCCGATAAAAAAGGGGTTATGACGGCGCGCGCAAAGGACAGGTTAAAGATGTGCCGCCTCGCGTTTGAAAAATACGAGGGGGTAGAGGTATCCGACTACGAGATAAAGCGCGGCGGAATAAGTTATTCCTATTTGACGTGCAGGCACTTTAAAAAGCTTTATCCCGATGACGAGCTGTATTTTATAATAGGCGCCGACCAGCTTAAAAATTTTTCCTCGTGGAAAGAGCCAAAGGAAATTTTAAAGTGCGTAACATTGGCCGTGTGCGCAAGGGAAAACGAGGAAGAACTGAAAGCGGAATTAAAAAAGTTTACGGCGCAGTTTAAAAGCGACGTTGTTTCCTTCGGGTACGTGGGCAAAGCGGTCAGCTCAACAAAAATAAGAACGCTTGCCGCGCTCGGCGAGGACTTTTCAAACTACGTTCCAAACGCGGTTAAATCGCACATATGCGGCGGGGAATTATATTATCTGCCCGAGCTTGCGGGCGTAAAAAAGCTTTTAACTCCCGAACGCTGGCGGCACACGGTGGGGGTTGCGGTTACCGCCGCCGGAAACTGCCGCAGACTGCGTGTCTTCGAAATCGACGCGATAACCGCGGCGGCGCTGCACGATTGCGCAAAGTATCTCGGTTCGGCTTCGCCCGAGCTTGCGGGCTTTAAGTGCCCGCCAAACGTTCCCCCGCCCGTAGTTCATCAGTTCGGCGGCGCGTACGTTGCCGAGCATACCTTCGGCGTTAAGGACGAGGGGGTGTTGAACGCAATCCGCTATCATACCAGCGGGCGCGAAAATATGGGCGACATAGAAAAATTAATCTTTCTTTCGGATATTTTAGAAGAAGGGAGGGACTTCGACGGCGTTGAAAAACTGCGGAAACTGTTCAAGGGCGATATAAATAATTGCCTAATCGCCGCGCTCGAAGGTCAGATAAAACATATCGAAGAGGCGGGCGGCAGCGTTTATCCGCTATCCCGCCGCGCGCTTGATTATTTAAAGGAGAATTTATGACTTCAAAGGAAAAAGTACTTTTAATTTGCAGATTTTTGTCCGAGAAGAAGGCAAAGGGCATAGTTTACATTCAGGTTGACCACAAAACCAGCCTTTGCAATTATTTCGTGGTTGCGGGCGGCACGTCAAAAACGCACGTTCGCTCGCTTTCGGAAAATTTAGAGGAAAAGCTTGAAAAGGAATACGAAATTATTCCCCGCCGCCACGAGGGCGCGCGCGAGGGCAGGTGGGCGGTTTTGGATTACGCCGACGTAATCGTGCACATTTTCGGCGACGAGGAGCGCGATTTTTACAACCTTGAACGTCTTTGGGAGGACGGCGAAAATTTAGTCCGTTACGAGGACTAATCGCCTTTCCTTAAACTAAAAAGTTACAAAAAAATCAACCGCCCGACGGCGATTTTTTGCGCCGTCGGGCGGTTTTTTATGCTATTTTTTAAATTTAATCTCTTTCGGTTCGGAATAATTTGCCTTTTTGGCGCGTTTCTTTTCAACTATGTAATACACGGGCTCGGGCTTAGGTTCGGGCTTTTCGGGCTTGACTTCCTGCGGCTTTTTTAAATATTTAATTCCCAGAATAGCAAGTTTTACCACGCATACGAGAATAAAACAGATTAAAAAAGTCAACAACAAATACAAAATACCGATAAACATAATTGCATTATACGCGCTTTTTTGCGTAGAATTTTGCAAAAATTTAAGTGTTTATGGCGTAACGGGTAAAAAATGGAAACAACGAAAATAGGCACGCTTTCAGAAAGCGAAAGACTTTTATACTCGCAGTTCAGAAAAAAAATAAACGCCGAAGCCGCAAAAGCTCAGGTTAAAAAGCTTGAATATAACCTTGCCGACGTAACGAGCGGGCTTGCGGCAATTAAAAACGGCTGCGCCGACGGCAACGCTTTGGAGCTTGGCGGCGTGTGCGTTTTGCCCAGCTTCGTAAAGCAAAGCGCCGCAATTTTGGGCTTTCCGCGCAAGTGCCGCTTAATCGCATGCATAGGCGCGCCCCACGGCGGCGACGAAACGGTTATTAAGGTGAAAGCCGTAAAGCGCGCCGTAAAGGAAGGCGCGGACGAGGTGGAAGTAACCGCCCCCGTTGCGCATATCCGCGACGGCAATTTTTCATATGTTAAAAGGGAGTTTAAAAAGCTGCGCTCGGCATGCAAAAAGCAGGCTCTGCGCATAGATTTGGAGTGCCCGCTTTTAACCAAACAGGAAATTTTAAAGGCAAGCGCGCTTGCCGCCGACTGCGGCGTAAATTCCGTTAAAACCTCTTCGGGGATTTTTCAGGGCGGCAACGAAATAGAGATGATTTCGGATATAAAATCCGTCGTAAAAGACAAGTGCACGATAAAGGCGGAAGGGGTTGCAACCGTGCTTGAAATGTCAAGCGCGATAGACATGGGCGCTTCGGTCATAGGCAGCAAAAACGCCGCCGCCGTAGCCCGCGCAATCCTCGCCTCAAACGACGTGTAACCCTTTAAAACGTTAAAAAACCCCGCATATCCGCGGGGTAATTTTTTATTTTTGCGACTATCTTAAAATAATCAGCTTCTTTTTCGCGCGGGTTATCGCCGTGTAAAGCCAGCGGTTTTTGTCCTCTTTAAAGGCGTAACTCTCGTCGAAAACGATTACGTTGTCAAATTCGCTGCCCTGCGCCTTATGGCATGAAATGCAATAACCGTATTCGAAGCGGTTTAACGTAAACGCGCCCGTCGCCTCGCCGTTTTCGTCGGTCTTTTCAAAGTAATCGCCCCGCTTATAGCGGTAATATTCGCTTTCGAAAATTCCCAAATCGAAGGGCAGCGCCTCGGGGCAGAACTCCTCTAAAAAGTCGGGCTTAAACTGAATGAAGCCAATCGATTTTTCAAAGTCGTAAAACGGCTCGTAAGCGGTGCCTATAATGCCGTTCACAAGGTTAAACCGCATTTCGCCGTCTATAAAGGTTTCCCAGTTGTTCAAAGTGCAAATAAGCTTGTCGCCGCTTTCGGGATATTGCCCGAAGCGTTTTATTTTGCGCACCTCGTCGTTGATTTGCGCCCGCGTTTTGTTTATTCCGCAAATAATCTGGTCGGCGTTCAAAAGCGCGCGCTTTCGCTTTTCGCCCGTCAGAATGCGCTTGCTTAAAACGGCGCAGCATCCGCCGTAGTTGCCGTAAGGAATATATTTGCCCTCGCGCGCCATTTCCGAAAGCTTAATAATCGGGTTGCCCAGCTGTTGCCGCACAATCGTTTTCAGGGTGTAATCGGGCGCGGTCAAAAACCCGTTCAAGCCCTCGACGGGCGGCAGCTGCGCGTTGTCGCCGCAAAGTAAAAGCTTTACGCCGAACTCCGTCAAATCGTACAAAACCTCGTCTGAAACCATCGAAGCCTCGTCCAAAACAATAAGCTTTATAGATTTATCAATGCTCTCGCGCCGCTTAAAGCTCAGTTTTTCAACGGTTATTTTTTTGCCGTTTACCTCTATTTCCTTTTCTTCGGTAATCGATTGATAAATTAATTTGTGCAAGGTGGCGGCGGGTATCCCCGAACGGATTAACACGGTTGCCGCCTTTCCCGTAGGGGTAACGAAAGCCGCGCTGTCGTCGGGTATTAAACCCAGCTTTTCGCAAACAACGTGCTTTAAAAGCGTGGTTTTGCCCGTTCCCGCATAGCCCGCCAAAACAAAGGTCTGCCGCGTGGAGTGCAAAAACCAGTCCTCTATTAATTTTTCCGCTTCGAGCTGGTCGCCCGTAAGTTCCGTCGCCATAAAAAAATTATAACACGCAAACAAAAGTTTTGCAACTTAATATTAAAAATAATAAATAAACGTTCTCAAATAAATTTTTTCGTAATTTTGCCCGCGGTATTGACTAAGCGGCGGTTATAAGTTATAATAAAATACGTTAAAATTTCCTTTTTTCGGAAAATTATGGAGGACAATATGGGTTACAAAACCAAAGAATGGCGCCAAAGCATGCGCGTCAACGTTGATTACAACTACATGATGAGCAAAAACCTCGGCGACAAGGGTATCACCGATTCGGATATCCGCTCGTTAAAGGACAAGGCTGAGGCGGCGTTTAAATACGTTTTGGACAACCGCGGCAGGGACGATTTGTATATGGGCTGGACGGAGCTTCCTTATAATCAGGACGCAATCGTAAGCGACATAATCGCCACCGCAAAGCAAGTAAGAAAAAAATTCAAATATTTCGTCGTTTTGGGCATCGGCGGCAGCGCGCTCGGTCCCATAATGGTGTTTAATGCGTTAAAGCACCTTCATTACAACGAGCTGCCTCCCAAAAAGCGCGGCGGCCCTAAATTCTACGTTGAGGACAACGTAGACCCCGTAAGAATGCAGGCTCTTTTAGACGTAATCGTCCCCGAAGAAACTTGCTTTAACGTAATTTCGAAATCGGGCGCAACTTCCGAAACGATGACGCAGTTTTTAATAATTGCCGACATCTTGCAAAAGGCGGGCGTAAACCTTTCGGACAACATGATTTTAACAACCGACGCGTGCCGCGGCAACCTTATTAAAATCGACGAAAAGTTTGGCGGCAAATTCAAAAAATACGTTCTCCCCGACGGCGTCGGCGGCAGATTTTCCGAACTTTGCCCCGTGGGCTTGCTTCCCGCGGCGGTTTTGGGCATAGATATTAAGGGCATGCTCGCGGGCGCGGCTTATATGGACGGGCTTTGCAGCAAACCCACGGTTGCAAAAAACCCCGCGCTTGCGTGTGCGGTTTTGCAGTACATAACCATGAAACAGGGCAAAAACATCAACGTTTTAATGCCTTATTCCGATAATTTGAAATTAATGGCGGACTGGTATTGCCAGCTCTGGGCGGAAAGTCTGGGCAAAGCGGTTGACTATGACGGCAATGTGGTAAACGCGGGCACAACCCCCGTAAAAAGCCTTGGCGTAACCGACCAGCACTCGCAGGTTCAGCTCTATATTGAAGGGCCTTTCGATAAAGTAATCACATTTATTTCGGTCAAAAACTACGCATGCACCATGCCCATACCCCACGGCTTGGAGGATATCCCCGACGTAGGCTTCCTCGGCGGGCACACCATGCAGGAATTAATTCAGGCTGAAAACAAGGCAACCGCCTACGCGCTTATGAAAGCGGGCAGAATGAATTACACAATAGAACTCCCCGAAGTAAACGCGTTCACCCTCGGTCAGCTTATGTATTTGTTGGAGCTTCAAATCGCGTATACGGGCGCGCTCCTCAACATAAACACCTTCAACCAGCCGGGCGTTGAAAACGGCAAAAAGGCAACCTTTGCGCTCCTCGGCAAAAAGGGCTACGAGGCGCAAAAGCGCGAAATGGACGCCGCGCCCGAGCTTGACGGCAAATATATAGTTTAAATTAATAAAATAATAAGGAGCGCGCGGCTTTTTAGCCGCGCCGCATTTTAAAATTATGGAACCCTGGTTGATTTTTATAATAGTAATCGCCTCGCTTTTGGTTGCGGCGTGCGTTTTGTGGCTTGCAGGCGCGGCTTTAAGCGAAAAGTCGGTTTTCGGCAAACGCGCCGATAAAAACCCGCTTTTAAAATATTTCACCGCCGAAGACTTTAACTTAACCGCAACCCCCGTCGCCTTAAAAAGCGGCAAAACCACCTTAAACGGCTTTATTTACACCGCGAGCCCCGACGAGATGTTTCGCAATGCTCAACATGACGGTGATTGTAATTCCGCCCCTTGTCGTTCTGAGCAAAGCGAAGAACCTCCCGCCGCAACTAACCCGCAAAATCCGCAAAACGCAATTGTTTTTTGCCACGGAATGGGGCCGGGGCACATTGCTTACACCACCGAAATCGCCTTTTTTTGCAAGCTCGGCTTTGCCGTTATTGCCATAGACAACCGCGGTTGCAACCTTTCGCAAGGCAAAAACATGAAAGGCATGTACTCGGGCGTGCAAACGGCAATCGCCGCCGCAACATACGCGCGCGCGAACTATAAAGGAAAAGTCTACCTCGTCGGGCACAGCTGGGGCGGCTATTCCGCGCTCTGCGCCTCGAAAAAGGTAAAAGTAGACAAAGTAATCGCCATTGCCCCGCCCGACAGCCCCGCCAAAACCATGTCAAGCGGCGCCGCGCCGCTAATCGGCAAGCCCCTCGCGGCAAGTTTGCGCCCCTTTTGGCATGCGGTCAACTTTTTTAAATTCGGCTTTAAAGGCAACACAAGCGCGGGCAAAAGCGCAACCAAAAACGGCACGCCCACGCTGATAATCCACGGCGATTGCGACAACGTTGTCACAAAAAACTGCTCCGCCTACAAAACCGCAAAGGGCGCGCACATAAAAAAACACCTCGCCGCGGGCAAAGCCCACAACCCCTACAACACGGTTAAGGCGGAGGAAAAATTAAAACAGCTCTTGCAAACGCTTGCTTCAAAAACCCTTACGGCGGAAGAAAAGCAAAAGTTTTTTAAAGAATTCGACTTTATTGCGGCAACCGAAGAGGACGAAAAGGTTATGCAACTAATGGCGCAGTTTCTTTTGTCATTCTGAACACGCTTTGTCATTCTGAACACGCTTTGTCATTCTGAACGAAGTGAAGAATCCCCAAGATGTTTCGCTTTGCTCAACATGACAGAAAGCCGCGGCGCAATTT